>JBBROU010000053.1:0-32506 GCA_038229055.1 Bryobacterales bacterium
AGCAAAGAGAACGTGGTGAAGACGAAGATCGTCAACCGCGATCTGAGCCGCAGCCGCACGCGCTTAATTCGCGGGGCGCGTATTTTCGTGGGCGATGGGCTGGTGATCGAAAACGGCGCGGTGCTGGTGAAGGATGGCAAGATCGCGGAAGTTTATCAAGGCAACATTCCCGACCCGAAAGCGGTGAACGCGGAAGTGGTGGAGGCCGCGGGTAAGACGATTCTGCCGGGGCTGATCGACGCGCATGTTCACTTAGCGGCACCCGGCGGTTTCTACGAATCGACCGACGCGTACATGCACATCGACAAGAACATGCAGCGCGCGCTCGCGGCTTATCTGTACAGCGGCGTTACAGCGGTGAAGAGCGTGGGCGATCCGCTCGATTCGTCGCTCAAGGTGCGTTCCCTGGTGAACAGCGGCCAGATGCTCGGCGCGGAGTTTTTTATGTGCGGGCCGTTGTTCACGACCGAGGGCGGACACGGGACTGAGTATTCCAAAGCGATGCCCGAGAATGCGCGGGCGCAGTTCAACGCTCAGTTTGTGCGGCTGCCGAAGACTGCCGACGAAGCGCGCCGCCAGGTGGACGCGCTGAAGAAGCAGGGTGTGGACGGGATCAAAGCGATTCTGGAAGCGGGAGTTGCGGGCGGTGTATTCAACCGGATGGATGTCGAGATATTGCGCGCGGTGGCGGCGGAAGCGCACGCGCAGGGCCTCTCGATCGTGGTGCACACAGGCGATAGCAAGGATGTGGCGGACGCTCTGAGCGCGGGCGCGGACGGCATTGAACATGGCTCGTTTCGAGACGCAATCCCAGCGGAGCTGTTCGCTCAAATGGCGAAGCATGTGACCTACGACCCGACGCTGAGCGTGGTCGAGAGCATTGGCGATTTAGGGGCGGGGAACCTGGCCGAGTTGGGCCGCTCGCTAGTTCAGCAGGTGGGTCCGCCGGAGCTGCTGGCGGGAACCCGCAAGATGCTGCAATCGCCGGACGCCGCCGCGTTCAAGGAGCGGATGAAGAAGCTTGCGATTAGCATGGATGTGGGCAAACAGAACCTGATGGCGGCCTACCGCGCGGGTGTGACGCTCGTGACCGGCAGCGACGCAGGCAATCCGCTGGTGATTCACGGGCCGACGGTGCAGCGGGAGCTGGAGTTGTGGGCAGCAGCCGGCATTCCGAACGGCATGGCATTGAAAGCCGCGACCAGTTCCGGCGCTGCCATGCTGCGTGCGGATAAACGCTTCGGGCAAGTGCGCAAGGGCCTCGATGCCACGCTGGTTATCGTCGATGGCAACCCACTGCAGGACATCAACGCCATGGAAGCGATCTCGATGGTGTTCCTGAAAGGCGAGCGGGTGGACCGGTCGGAATTGTTTTCGCAGGACTGAGCCGGTTTACTTCCGAACAGTCGGATAAGCGATGCCCAACTGTTCGAGATACGTTTTGTAGCGCGAGGGATCGTAGTAATTCTTCTTCAACAGCGGAGCGTATTTTTCCATCTTTTCGGCATTTAAATCGAGCGCGGGCTGATCGTTGGGGCCAATCAAGGGCTTATACTTCACGAGTTTGGTTTGCACGTCGCGGAAGTAACTCCATGCGTTGGCGACCATTTGCGGCTGCAATAGGAAATCGATGGCGGTCAGGGCCTGTACTTTGGCGGCGGCGGTGGCGCCTTTGTGTGCGATCGGAGTCGCCATAGCCACGGCACTGGACCAACTGTGGCCCGGAAGGTTGGGTATATTGGCGGGGTAGTAAAGGTAGACGGTCGGCACGGTCCAAGAGATGTCGGCAATGTCATCGGTCGCGCCGCCGCGAGGCTCCTTGGGTGCCTCCAGCGGCTTCACCCGATCTTTTAGGCCGACCACTTGAGCGCCGATTTCCTGCTGGAGCGCCCGCGCCAGGGTCTGGTCGGCATCGCTCCACTCCGGCATTCCGACGGCTTCGATATTCTTCTGCTGCACTTCGGCGATTACCTTGTTGAAGTGCTCCGGCCATGCCGAGCCTACGATGCGGTAGTCGAATGTCGTGCCGGTCTCCATGGCCGCCGCCTTAGCCATGGTGTTCCCCAATTCGAACAGCTCCTTGATATGCGCGAAATCGAGTTCGCGGAAGTAATACCAGACCGCGGCTTCGGAAGGAACGACGTTGGGCTGATCGCCGCCGTTCGTAATCACGTAATGCGATCGCTGCTCCGGGCGGAGATGCTCGCGCTTGAAGTTCCATGCGGTGTCCATCAATTCGACGGCATCGAGAGCGCTCTTGCCCAGCCAGGGGGCGCCGGCCGCGTGCGCCGCGACGCCGTGGAAGTTGTACTGCACGGAAACCAGTCCGCTGTTCCTTTCGCCTTGACCGTAAGAGGTTGAGAAGTCCGAGCCGACATGACACCCGAGCACCAGATCGACATCGCGGAACAGCCCGGCACGCACGTAGAAGGCTTTCGATCCGAGAAGCTCTTCGGCGACGCCGGGCATTACGCGAATGGTGCCGGCGAGATGGTTCTGCTCCATCAACTGCTTGAGGACCAGCGCCGCGGTCACGTTCACGGCCATGCCGGAGTTGTGGCCTTCGCCGTGTCCAGGGGCGCCAGCAACGAGCGGATCGTGATAGGCCACGCCGGGCTTCTGCGATGCTTTGGGGATACCGTCAATGTCGGTCATGAAAGCGATGACCGGCTTGCCCGATCCGAAGCCAGCGACCCACGCAGTTGGAATGCCGGCGACGCCGCGCTCGACAGTGAATCCGTTAGTCTCGAGAATACCCGTGACGTAGCGCGAAGTTTCCACCTCGTGAAAGCCGAGCTCCGCGAAGCTGAAGATCTGGTCGACGATCTGCTGGGTTAGAACGCGCTTCCGGTCGATTTCGCGCTGCGCCTGGTTCTTCAGCGCATCCGCGCTGGGTTGCGCAGCCAGCGTTCCGACACAGACAGCGCAAGCCAGCGCGGCACGAAACAGGTTGAGCATTCCTACATTATGGCGTCGCGACCGGGAACGTTACGATGTTGCTGACGAAGTTTTGTTGCGCGATGGTCAACTGCGTCTGCGGGTCGGTGGTGGCCGCCGAGCTCAACTGGAAGAAGATCTGGTAAAGACCTACGGTTCCGGGAACGAACGCGGTGGAGATGATATTGGCGGTCTTTCCACCGGCAAGGATGGAATCCACGGGCACGGCAGGAGGGTTCTGAGGACCGGAGAAAATTTTGCCGGTATTGGCCCCATCGGGAGGATTGGTCTCGCCTAAGCCGGTGGCGTAGATGTACAGCACTTCGCCGGGAGCCGCGGGATTGTCGGTAGTGACCCGGGCGTTCGCGGTGCTGGCGCAGCACAATTTGGCGCTAAATGCACTCACTACCAAAACGGCGCCGGAGTTGACCGAGGCGGAGTAAGCGATTCCGTTGCCGGCGGCCCCGCTGGTTCTGGCCTGCAGCAGGATGCGAGTGAAAACGTTCTGCGGCGTCGCGGAAACATCCGGGTCGGCATTGATTGCGGTGACCAGCGCGTCGCGAACGCTCGCCAGGGTGTCAGTGGCCGCCACGGTGTGGGTGTAAGTGCGGCCGTTAACGACAACCGTGGCGATGTCACCGGCCTTGATGGTTCCATCGACCGCGATGACGCCGGATGCATTACCGTAAGCGTGATAGACCAAACCCGGCCGCGGATCCGAACCGTCTTCAGCGAAGATACCGGGGTTGGCGCTGACGATCGAAATCGCCACCGCGGTGGAGACGGTCGACGTGCCGTCTTTGTGAATGGTGCGCACATAGGCGCTCGCGCTGGACCGATCCTGAACCTCGAACGGGAGCTGCGCGTTGATCTGGGTCGGCGACACGTAGAGCAGCGGCGCGCGCATACCGTCGATGTAGAGCTCGGCGCCACCGAGTTGTGTCGGCAGATATTGTTGCGAGAAATCGGCAATGGCGGTGGTATCGGCTAAATTGGTTCCGGCGATAGAAATCAAGGTTCCCGGCGCGATCTTGGCGGCATCGGCGAGATTGATGGTGAGATTGGCCCCCAGCGTCTTGGCGGTAACCGTCGCACTGGTGCTAGTGGCAACCGAGTACTTGACCGAGGTGCCGTCGGGGCCGCCCTTTCGCGCGGTCAGGATCAGCCCTTGGGAGAACGCGTTGGTCAAAGCGATCACGTTGGGGTCGCCCGGCGAAGCGTTGATCAGATTCACGAGGGAGGTAACGACGTTGATGAAGGTATCGTCCTTAACGACCGTGTACTTGTAGTCTTTACCCGCGATGGAAACGGTTACGGTGTTGTCTTTGGTGAGCGTGCCGCCGAGCGTCACGGCTCCGATGGCAAAAATCTCACGGCTGGCGGCATTGCGGATTCCATTCACGGGAACGTTTGCCGTGCCTGGCGAATACGCCACAATGCGACGGTTGAACGTATCGGTGACGAACAGGTTGGTTCCGTCCCAAGCCAGTGAAGACGGCGTCGCGAAGGAATCAGCGTCGGCGGTGCTGACGTCGGCGTTTACGTTGGGCTGGCCGATGACGAAATTCGCTTTTGCGCCGCTCGCCGCCGGAACGGTGGAATAAATCAGCACCCGGTCGTTGCCGCCGTCGGCGATGAAAAGGCGCGTTCCATCTGAAAGCGCAAACCGCGGAAATGACAGCGTGGCTTCACAGCGCGCGGGGTAGGTGGCCTTGCCGTTGGCGTCCAGCGTTCCGGTGGCCGGACAAAGCGCCGCGGAATTGTTATTGACGGAGGTTACCAGGTCGGGCTGACCGACGGAGACGTCCGCCGCCGCCTGGTTTTGCGTTGGAATGGAATTCCAAATCAAGATTCGGTTATGGCCCAGATCGGAAACATAGAGGCGCTGCCCATCGGACGTCACCGAGGTCGGGCTGAGGATTGTATTGGCCTGGGCCGGAACAGTGGCTTTGCTGATATCGGGCTCGACGAAGGTCTTGAAATCTTTCTGGCCGAGCACAACATCCGCCGATGCACCGTTCGAATTCGGAATGGAATTGAAAATCAGGACTCGATTGTTTTGCGTATCCGCCACGAACAGTTTTCCGTTCTGAATCCACACGCCTTGCGGGCCACGGATTGATTTTTCATTGGGGGGGACGCCGACCTTATTTTTCGTGAAATCGGGCTGCCCGACGACTACATCGGCCGGCGTGTCGTTAGCGGCCGGAATGGATTTCCAGATCAAGATCCGGTTGTTGTTCGTGTCGGCCACGGCCAGAACCGTACCGTCCGACGCCACGGCAGTGGGAGTGCGCAAGCCAGTCTGGGTCACCGCAATAGTGGTGGAGGTGAAATCCGATTGGCCGAGCACCACGTTGGCGGTGCCTACGCACGCCGGGCAAGTGCTTCCGTTTCCCGGCACAGAACCGGTTAGCGGAGGCAGAGTTCCGGACAGGTTGCGATAGACCAGCACGCGGTTGTTCATCGGAGTCGCGCCAAAAGCGTTGGCGTCGGCGACAAATAGCGTGTCATTAGCGAAAGCGACGCCGGCCGGCGCGCCGAGCAGGGTGCTGCTTGCGCCGGAATTGCCTTGGGAGAAATTCGGCTGGCCGATTACCAGGCGGGGAGCCTGACCGGAAGTGAAATCGGCGGCATTGGCATCAGGAACGAGACACGCGGTGGCAACCAGAAAAAAGACGCAGAAGTACTTCATGATTGGGGAGTTTGTTCAGACTTCTCGATTTTAATCCCTAAGTATAACAACCCTGGTTCGACGGTTCGAGGCCGCTGCCGGGTTTCAGAGTTTTCCGAACCGCCTGATAGACTGACGAAATGTCCGAGGCTCCGCTGGCGCTTGAGATCACACCGGCCGAGGTGAAACGGCGTCTGGATGCGGGCGAACCGATGCGCCTGATCGACGTCCGCGAACCGTACGAGAACCAGATCGCCCGGATTGAACCCTCGCGGCTGATTCCGATGAACACGGTGCCGCGGCACCTTGCCGAACTGGATGACGATGGCCCGGCTTACGTGATCTTCTGCCATCACGGCGTTCGCAGTCTGAACGTCGCCAATTGGCTGAGGCAGCAGGGAATCGAGAACTGCCAAAGCCTGGCGGGCGGCATCGAGCAATGGAGTCTCGAAATCGATCCCGCGGTTCCGCGATACTGATTGCATGGAAACGCTAACGCTGGTTGCAATCGGTCTGGGGGCTGGAGTGCTGGCCGGGATGTTTGGGATTGGAGGAGGCCTGGTGATTGTGCCTGCGCTGCTCTATTTGATGAAGGTGAAGCAGGTGGAGGCAATCGGCACGTCGCTGGCGGCCCTGATCCCTCCGGTAGGATTGCTCGGCGCCATGGAATATTATCGCAACGGCTACATGAACATTCGTTTCGCGGCGATCATCGCCGCGGGCCTGTTTGTGGGCGCATACTTTGGGGCGCGCATCCTGATTCCGATGGAGCCGGCGATCGCCAAGCGCCTTTATGCAGTATTTCTGCTGGTGATGGGCGTGCGGATGCTGATTTTCAAATAGCCGCTATTTCGCCGCGTTTTTCTGATTTCCATCCACCTTTTGATTCGCAAGCAGAAGCCGCGCTTCTCCGAGACGGAAGCCGAACAGCGCGCCGAGCGTGCTTGCGATGCGGCTTCGAATGCCATTCACGAAACCGAAATGCTTGCCCAGATAGACGGCCGTCCCGATGGCGCGATCGGCCGCGGCCTGAGAGCCGTCCGGCTCCGGGACGCCGGGATGATGCACGGCGCGCGCCGGCGTCACTACTACGATCTTCTTTCCCGCGCGGCGAATTTGGGCGCAGATCTCAAGGTCGCTGCCGTAATCGCCATAGCGCTCGTCGATCTGGCGCAGCGCTTTCAAAAAGAAGCTGCGCACCATCACGGCCGCGCCGCTGACGCACTCGGGCTCAGACTGACTGCTGGGTTCCCAGGCCGGGTGTGGGCTGCCAGGCGCAGGCATTCGCGCCACTTGCGGTTCGGGATGGCCATCCTCATCGACCAACAGCGGAGCGACCGCGCCGACTTCCGGGCGATTCTCCAACACCAGGGCGAGCTGGGTTGCCGCTTCGGGCGTGATTTCAACATCGGCCTGCAGGAATAAGACGAACTCGCCCTCGGCGCTCCGGATGCCCAGGTTCAAGGCCTTGGTGCGTCCGAAGTTGCGCGGTACGCGGATGAAGCGCACATTTGGATAGCTCACTTCCAGATCCGCACTGCCGTCAGTCGAACCGTTGTCCACGACGACCACTTCATGCGAGCTGCCAAGGCGGTCGAGGCAGCGCCGGAGGTGCGCCACGCAATTACGTGAAATGATGATTACCGAAATGCGGTGGTGCGGCTGCGAATCGGGCGCGGGACTCAAGCCGTCATTCTACAGTAAGGCGATTACGTGGCGACTGCGGGCTTGGGATCGCCCGGCTTCGGATCGCCCGCCTTGCGATCGCCCGTCCGCAGCCAACCGCGAACCGACAAAACACTTCCCACGATGGAGATCCCGACAAGAACGAGCATCGAGTTCTGCACAAGAGGCGACCCCATGAGCTGCAGAATGCGGCGGCCAAACAGGACCGCTAGCGTGCCCTCAATAGAGAACCGGATGAGGCGGCACACGGCGATCACCGCGAGCAATTTGCGCCGGGGATACTGCATCGCAGACGCCGCGATCACGAATGGCGTGAAGGGGAAGGGCGGCGGCAAGATTGAGGCCACAGCCAGCGCGACACCTCCGCGCTTCGTCACCTTGCTTTGGACGAACTTCAATTTCCGCGGCGACATGCGTTTCTTGAGGCCTTCCTCGCCGCCCTTCCGGCAGATGATGTCGGTCAGGAAACACCCGATTACCGAGCCCACGGTGGCCATCGCGGCGTAGTACAACATGCGCTCGTGATGTCTGGCTGCGAGCGCAATGATGAGCAGGTCATTGCCGAGCGGCAGGAACAGAAACGAGGAATCCAGAATGCCGAGAAGCAGCAGCCCGAAGCCGCCGAGCGACGCGAAAAATACGGCGAGAGATCGAAGTACGGCCTTCACAATGCCGGCTCGGTACCTACTTGATGGAGCAGTGCGCTAAGCCGCGCTTCTCCAGATATTGCTGGTGGTAGTCTTCGGCATCGAAGAACTCCGAGGCGGGAACGATCTCCGTGACGATGGGACGGCGGAATTTGCCTGCCGTTCCCAGATTTGCTTTGGATGCTTTGGCCGAGGCTTCCTGCGCAGCATCGTGGAAGTACACCGCCGAGCGGTACTGGGTTCCGATGTCGGGGCCCTGACGATTCAGAGTGGTGGGATCGTGGTTTTCCCAGAACACCTGCAAGAGCCGGTCGTAAGATACCTTAGCGGGGTCATAGGTCACCTCGACCGCTTCAGCGTGGCCGGTGCGCCCAGAGCAGACGTCCTTGTATGTCGGATTCACCAGTTTGCCGCCGGTGTAGCCGACCTTAGTCGAGATAACGCCCGGCACGTTTCGAAATTCGGCTTCCACGCCCCAGAAACAACCCGCTGCGAACGTCGCTTTTTCCATTTTGAACAGGCTCCTTAAACTAGTATAGAAACAGGGAGTGATCTCATGATTGTCCGCGCTGGGCTTTTCCTCGCAATTGTCGTGGTGTTTTCGGGAGTGGCTTGCTCCAAGACGGACCAGCGGAAGGCCGAACGTGACATGGACGAGGCGCGGCGCAAGGTGCAGCCAGCCCTCCACCAAGCGGCTACCGAAGCCAAGAAGGATGCCAAGAAGGCCGCCGAAGCGGTAAAGCGGGAAGTGAAAGATCTAAAACGCAAGGCTGAATCGGATCGCTAGGTCTCACCGGTTTAAACACCGGCAAGTTTGCGATAGCCTTTCACGACCACGTTTTGGAATTCCCAGGCGTCGGGATCGTCGCGAGGCGGCTGCTGCTCATATTCCAGGACATAGGCGTGACCTTGAAACAGAGCGCGAGCGGCAAGACGGGGGCCGTTGGCGGCAAACCGCGGATACTTCTCCAGGCCCACATGAAGCGCTTGGCGCGCCAACTTCGGATCAATTTCCATGTGTCCATGGTAGGCGAATCGATTAACTGAAATTAATCGCCGAGGTCAGGTCAGAACGCTCGCGGCGGGAATATAGTTGTCTCTAGCACCAGGAAAGGACCAATTCATGAAAAAAACATTTTTGATTGCGATGTTGTTGGCTGTAATTTCGCTGCCGGCGCTCTTGGCTCAGGATGCGACGGAGCCGAAAGTGAAAAAACGGAAAGAGCGGCAGCAGGCGCGAATCGCGCAGGGCGTCGCGTCGGGCAGCCTCTCACCCAAGGAGACCGCGAACCTAGAGAAGAAGGAAGCCAAAATCAACGGGGAAGTGGCGCGCGACCGTGCAGCCAACGGCGGCCCCTTGTCCGCGAAACAGAAGAGAAAAATCAACCACCAGCAGAACAAGATGAGCGATCAGATCAACGATAAGAAGCACAACTGATTTAGAGTCTCCCGGGGAGGGAGCGGATCGTTATGCTCCTTCCCCGGTAAGGCGCTGCGAAAAGGTTACGCGGCTCGCAGATTCGCTCGGTTCGTTAAGGAGCCGTACTCCTTGGGCAAGGCGATCCACGCGACGACATAACCGACAAATCCAATCCCTGTTCCGAAAGCGATCACCAGCCAAAGCACGCGCATCAGCGTGACTTCACAGTCGAAATAACGAGCGAAGCCGGCACAGACTCCCGCAATTTTCTTCTTGTCCATTAAGCGGATCAGCGGCCGCGGCGAACGCGCCGTTGGCAAAGCCACCGGAGCAGTGGCGGATTGCCCGCACTTGGAACAAAAGCTGTCGTCCTGAGATAAAGCAGCGCCACAACGGGTGCAGAACATAGTCTGTCGTCTCCGCAATAGATTACGCTGTTTGCGAACTCAAAGTTCGCTGGTGATGAAAAGAAGGTTTTAGCGGTTAACTGCCGAGAGGGTCTCCGCCGTGGAAGCTACTGGTACAAAAGCCGAAGGTGGAACCGCCGCCCCGACGCGCATTCCCTGCCAATCGTAATCGAACTCTTTGCCGCAATCCAGACACACGATGTATGTGCCCTTGCCCGCGCCATTGGCAAAGCCGGATTTTTTTGCCGGAGTGATAGGAAAGCTCGTACGTTTGTGGTTGCATCCGAAAAGTGAATTCAAGAAGGTGCCGATCATAAGTTTTTCTCCCGCCGATACTTAGATACAAGTGACGCTAATCTGGATTCCATTACAGCAATCCACATGCCACCGAAGAAAGAAAAAAGTGAATGATTGTTAATTGAAGGTACTAGACCAATTTCGACGCGATCGATTCAGCGATGAGCTTGCCGTGAAAGCGGCCGTTTTCGATGAAGATCTCGTTGGTGTGCATGCCCGCGACAATTACTCCGGCTAAGTACACTCCCTGGCGTTCGCTCTCAAGCGTCTGGGGATCGGTGCGTGGCCGCTGGGTGTGGGGATCTAGCGTTATCCCTGTGGCGTTCAGGAATTTCCAATCCGGGCTATAGCCGACAAGTGCGAACACGAAGTCGTTGCGAAGTGAAACTTCGCCGTCCAGAGTAATCAACGTTACAGAGTCCTGACGAATCTCCCGAATAGTGGAATTGAAGTATGCTTTTATTTCTCCGCTCTTCAGGCGGTTTTCGATGTTCGGTTTGATCCAATACTTCACCTTGTCGGAGATCTCGCTGCCCCGGTGGACGAGCGTTACGCGGGCGCCTGTCCAGAACAGTTCGAGCGCCGCAATAGCCGCCGAATTTTTTGCCCCCACCACGATCACGTCATTATCGAAATAGGGGTGTGCTTCGCGGTAATAGTGGAGCACCTTGGGAAGGTATTCACCGGGAACATTCAACAGATTCGGCACGTCGTAATAGCCTGTCGCCAGGACGATTTTGCGCGCGGTGTAAGTACGCGGACACCCGTGCCGATCCGTGGCCGCCACGGAAAACTCGCCGTCGCTGCCGGAGATCCTGTCCACGCACTCGTACTGATGGACATTCAACCCGAAGTAATCCGCCACGCGGCGATAATACTTCAGCGCTTCGGTGCGATTCGGCTTGTCGTTGAGACTCGTCATCGGAATGTTTCCAATTTCGAGCAGCTCGGGTGTGGTGAAAAACACCATATTGGTGGGGTAGTGGTACAGCGAGTTCACCACGCACCCCTTCTCGATCAGCATGGTCTTCAGGCCGCGCTGCTGCAGCTCGATGCCGCAGGCGAGGCCTGTGGGACCGGCGCCGACGATGATGACGTCGCAGGGAGTCACAGCCGGCTCTCGACCTGCTTGTAGACCTCATCCAGGGCGGCAGAGAGGCCGGCAGCGTCCTTGCCGCCGCCTTCGGCCATATCGGGACGCCCGCCCCCCTTGCCGCCCACGGCCTGCGCCACGGAACCCACCAGCTTGCCGGCTTGAATTTTGGCGGTGAGATCTTGGGTCACGGCGGAAACGATGGCCACCGCGCCGTCTTCAGCGGAGGCTAGGACGATTACGGCCGACTTCCACTTGTTGCGCAGCGAATCGGCTAGCGCACGGAGTTGCTGCCGGTCCATGCCATCCACGCGCGCGGCCAGCACCTTCGCTCCATTCACGGAGCGCGCCTGGCTTTCAAGACCCGCCGCCGCCGATTGCGCCACCTTCTGCTTGAGCTGTTCCACCTGCTTTTCGAGCGACCGCTGGTGGGCGAGAACCCGCTCGATTTGCTCGACAAGTTCGGGCTCGGAGACCCGGATCATCTGCGCAATGCGGTGCAGCGAATCCGTCGCGCTCTGGTATTGCTGAACGGCGGCGTCGCCCGTGAGGGCTTCGATACGGCGGACGCCGGCGGAGATACTGCCTTCATTGGCGATCTTGAATACGCCGATGTCGCCCGCGCGCTGCACATGCGTGCCGCCACAGAGCTCCTTGCTGAACCCGGGAACGGAGACGACGCGCACTTGATCGCCGTACTTCTCGCCGAACAGGGCCATGGCGCCGGTGGAGAGCGCCTGCTCGATGGGCAAAACATCGGTGGTGACGCCCGCGTTGGCCCGGATTTGTTCGTTGACCAGACGCTCAATTTCGAGGATCTCGGCTTGATCGAGCGCCGAGTAGTGTGTGAAATCGAAACGCAGGCGTGGCGGTTCGACTACACTGCCGGCCTGCTTGACGTGGGTCCCAAGAACTTGGCGCAGTGCCGCGTGCAGCAGATGTGTGGCGGTGTGATTGCGCTTCGTGGATTCACGCGCGGGCTGGTCGACCTCGGCGCGCAGTTCTTCGCCGGTACGGATCGGTGCCAGAGTCTTGATGCGGTGAACGGTCAACCCGGGAACGGCCGGATAGGCGCTCTCGACAGTCGCCACGACTTCGCCAGATGAAGAATAGAGTGTTCCGCGATCGCCGACCTGGCCGCCAGTTTCGGCGTAAAACGGGGTTTGGTCGAGCACCAGTTCGGCTTCAGTGCCGGCGGCAACCTGGTCCACGAGTTCACGATTGACCAGCAGCCCGAGCACGCGTCCTGTTGCCGCAAGTTCGGTGTATCCCAGGAATTTGGTGCGGCCCTGGCGCAGGAGCTCGGCGTAGGCCGGGGCGATGACCGCTTTATCGGCACCCCTCCAGCTCGCGCGCGCACGTTCGCGCTGCTGCTGCATTTCGACGTCGAACCCTGCGCGATCGAGCGTGATGCCGCGTTCCCGCGCCATCTCCTCCTGCTCGTCGAGGGCGAGCCCGTAACTGTCGTACAGCTTGAAGGAAACCGAACCCGCCAGGGTGGTGCCGGTGAGCGACTTCGCTTCGTCCTGGAAGACTCGCTCCGCCACCAGGAACGTGGTCGCGTAGCGATGCTCTTCGTCCTTCACCACGCGGGCGACACGCTGCACGCTCTCCATGAGCTCCGGGTACGCCGGCCGCATCAGTTCGGCAATGAACCCGGTGAGTTCGTAAAGGTAAGGCTCTTCGCGCCCGATCAGCCGGGCATTGCGCATCGCGCGCCGCATGATCTTTCGCAGCACGTAACCGCGGCCTTCGTTGGAAGGCGTAACGCCATCGTGAATCAGAAACGCGGTCGCGCGCGCGTGGTCCGCGTTGATGCGCAGCGCGGTATCGATCTTGAAATCGTCGCCATAGGTCACGCCGAAAATATCGGCGGCGCGATGGATGATCGGCAGAATCAGATCGGTGTCGTAGTTCGAGAGCTTGCCCTGCAGCACCGCGGCTACGCGTTCCAGACCCATGCCGGTGTCGATGGACGGGCGCGGAAGAGGAGTCATGGCGCCGCCGGCGTCGCGGTCGAACTGCATGAACACAAGGTTCCAGATCTCGACGAAGCGCCCGCCGCCGTCAAGGGGAAACTGCTCGTGCTCGCGACCCGGCTCGGCGGCTTCCACGCCCATATCGTAATGAATCTCCGAACATGGCCCGCACGGCCCCGTGTCGCCCATCTGCCAGAAATTGTCCTTCTCATCCAGACGGAAAATGCGCTCTTTGGGGACGCCCGCAACGGACTGCCAAAGCTGCTCGGCTTCGTCATCTTCGCGGAAAACGGTGATGTAGAGGCGGTCCTTCGATAGGCTGTACTCTTTGGTGACCAGGTCCCAGGCATAGGCAATGGCGTCGGCTTTGAAATAATCGCCGAACGAGAAATTGCCCAGCATCTCGAAGAAGGTGTGATGCCTGCGGGTATAGCCGACGTTATCGAGATCGTTGTGCTTGCCGCCGGCGCGAACGCATTTCTGCGAGGTGGTGGCGCGCTTGTAATCGCGCTTTTCAGTGCCGAGAAAGACGTCTTTGAACTGATTCATCCCGGCATTGGTGAACAGCAGCGTGGGGTCATTGGCCGGCACCAGCGATCCACTGCGCACGATGCGATGGCCGCGGGCCTGAAAAAAATCGAGAAAACGCTGCCGAATTTCGTTGCCTGTCACGGATGTCCCTTGTCTTCAATTATACGAGGAGGTGTGGTGGGCCCTGTAGGATTTGAACCTACGACCAATGGATTATGAGTCCACGGCTCTAACCGCTGAGCTAAGGGCCCGAGGGGATTCTTTATTATGCCAGAGCGTTCAGCGGCCAAATATGGATGATTTGTCGGCGAACTGCAGCAGAGCGGATGGGAAAATGCCGAGCACGAACGTGCCAATGGCCGGCAGAATCAATGCCGCGCGGAGTCCGAATGAGAGCGGCTCGACCGCGAGTGTCGCTTCGCCGGGCTCGTGCATATACATCACGACGAGAATGCGCAGATAGTAATAAGCCGCAACGGCTGAGTTCAGCAAACCCAGCACCGTGAGCCAGACCAGGTTCGATTGCAGCGCCGCCTTGAAGATGTAGAACTTGCCGAAGAAGCCGGCGGTGAGCGGCACGCCGATGAACGAAAGCAGAAAGATGGTGAGCATCGCCGCCGTAAGCGGCTGCTTGATGCCGAGGCCCGCGAAGTCATTCAGACTCAGGCGGCGTTCGCCCTTGCCCGACAAGTGCGCTACCACGGCGAAGGCGCCGACGTTCATCATGGCGTACGCCGCAAGATAGAACATGGCCGCCGAGGTGCCGATTTCCGAACGCGCGGCCAATGCCACGAGCACATAGCCGGCGTGGGCGATGGAGCTGTAGGCCAGCATGCGCTTGATGTTCTGCTGCACCAGCGCGGCGAAGTTGCCGATGGTCATCGAGAGCAGCGCGGACACCCACACCAGGGGCTCCCAGCCGGTGCCGACGGTCTCGAACGCCGTCATGAAGATGCGCAGGAATACGGCGAATGCGGCGGCTTTGGGCCCAGCTGACATGAACGCCGTAACAGGAGTTGGAGCCCCCTGGTAGACGTCCGGAGCCCAGATCTGGAACGGCGCGCCCGAGACTTTAAACCCGAGGCCGACGAACATAAGCGCCACCGCCGCGCCGACCACGGCCCCGCCCGGAGCGGTTGACGGGTTGGACAACACGTTGCGAATTGCTGAGAGATTGGTGGTTCCGGTGACGCCGTAGATGATGGCGATCCCGTAAAGCAAAAATGCAGTGGCGAATGAGCCCAGCAGAAAATATTTCAACGCCGCTTCGTTGGCGCGCTTATCGTCGCGCAGATAACCCGCCAGAACGTAGGTCGCGATGGAAGAAATCTCGAGCCCGATGAAGATCATGATGAGCTCGTTGGCGGTCACCATGACGCACTGGCCCACCAGCGAAAACAGAATCAGCGCGTGATACTCTCCGGTCTCGGCTTTCTCGCGATCGAGGAACCGGTAAGACGAAAGCACCGCCAGAATTCCTACGCCAAGCACCAGCACGCGGAAGAAGGTCGCGAATCCATCGACCATCAGCATCGCGGAGAATGCCGGGCCGGGGTTGCTGTAGGCGTAAACGGAAGCGCCGATCGCGGCGAGCATCGTCACGATGGAGATGTGGCCGAAGATTTTCGGCGATCGCCCGCGCACCAACGGATCGAGCACCATGATGAGCGTGCCCATGACAGCAAGAATGATTTCGGGAAGGAAGCGCAGGACCTCGGCGCTCGAGGGGGCCATATTAGTGGGCATGTCGAGCCTCCGCGACCACATTAATCGGCGGCGCTGGCGCGGCGTGCACACGAAGGGGAACGTTCATTTTGCTTTGTTCGAGTAGATGGGCCGTGGAACTGGAGACGGGCGGCAGAAATGTCTGCGGGCCCGTGCCCATCCAGGCCATCAGAATAATCAGCGGGACGATGGCGACCCATTCACGCAAGTTCAAGTCGTGCATGTGGTGACGCACGCCCTCGGGGGTCTCTCCGAAGAACACGCGCTGGTACAGCCACAGCATGTAACAGGCGGAAAGAATCACGCCAAGCGAAGCGAAAACGGTCCACCGGAAATTGGCCTGCGCCGATCCCTGCAGCACCAGAAATTCGCCGACGAAATTGTTGAGCGTGGGCAGGCCGATGCTCGCGAGCGTGGTGATGAGAAACGCAGTTGAGAGCCACGGAGCCACGGTCGCGACACCGCCGTAATCCTTGATTTCGAGCGAGTGCCGCCGTTGGTACAGGAAGCCGACCACGATGAAGAGCGCGCCGGTCGAGATGCCGTGGTTCAGCATCTGGTAGACGGCGCCATCGAGACCCATCTGGGTGAAAGAGAAAATTCCGAGGACGACGAAGCCAAGATGGCTGACCGATGAGTACGCCACCAACTTCTTCATATTCGGCTGCACCAGGGCGACCAGCGCGCCGTAGATGATGCCAATAATGGCGAGGATCACGATCCAGGGAGCGCACTGCCGCGAAGCACCGGGAAACATCGGCAGGCAGAAACGAATGAGCCCGTAGGTCCCCATTTTGAGCATGACGGAAGCCAGCATGAGCGAACCGGCGGTGGGCGCTTCGACGTGCGCGTCGGGCAGCCAGGTGTGCAGCGGGAAGAGCGGCACCTTGATGGCGAAGGCGAGGAAGAAGGCGAGGAACAGCAGCATCTCCTCACCCGTGGTGAACGAAAGGCGGCCGCTGCCGAGCATGTCGAGAATCGACGAATAGTTGAACGTGCCGGCGCGGTTGTAGATGAAGATGATGCCGGCCAGCATCAGCACCGAGCCGGCCATGGTGTAGAGGAAAAACTTGACGGCGGCGTAGATGCGGCGCTCATGGCCCCAGATGCCGATCAGGAAGTACATCGGAACCAGGCAGACTTCCCAGAAAATGTAGAACAGGAAGAGATCGAAGGCGGCGAAGACTCCGACCAGCCCGAACTCAAGCAGCAACAGAAGACCGAAGAATTCCTTCACGCGGTTGTCGATGGACCGCCATGACACCAGGATCGCGATCGGGGTCAGCAGCGTCGAAAGAATCACCAGCCAGAGACTGATGCCGTCGAGCCCGACATGGTAGTGAATCTCCGGGCTCGCGTTCCAGATGAAGTCGGTGACGAATTGCAGCTTGGAGCTTCCGGAATTGAAGCCCATCGCCAGGCCAATGGAAAGCGCGAAGGCGGCGATGGAGACTGCCAGCGTGAAGGCTTTGACCCACTGCGGCTTGCCGCGCGGAAGGAAGAGGGTCAGCAGAAATCCGGCGAGCGGAGTGCAGAGAACGATGTCCAGCAGGTTCATCGGGCGACTCCCGCGATGCCCATGGCGACAATCACAACGACAGACCCGAATACGACCCACGTGGCGTAGCTGCGAATATTGCCCGATTGCAGCAGCTTGAGGATGCCGCCGATTCCCTTCGATTGAGATCCAACGCCATTCACGATGCCGTCAATGAGGCCGGCGTCGATACCGCGCCACAACACGGTGCGCGACCCGGTAATTAAAGGATTCACCACGGTCGCATCATAAATTTCGTCGACGAAGTATTTGTTGTAAACCACTTTGTACAAGCCGCCCGCGCGCGCGGCAATCGTATCCGCCAAGCCCGGACGCACCACATAAAGAAAGTACGCGATGCCGATGCCGATCAGCCCCGCTGCTACGGAGATCGCCATCAACGCGATGTCTTCGCCTTCTTCGACGGTCGGGAACATGGTCCCGAGAATTGTTGGAACCTTGAACAGGAAGCCGCCGAAAACGGAAAGCGCGGCGAGCACGGCGAGCGGGATCCACATGGAGGGCGGCGATTCGTGCGGATGATGATGGCCGCGATACTTTCCGAAGAATGTCATGAACATCGCGCGGAAGACATAGAACGCGGTCATGCCCGCGGTGATGACGCCGACCCAATACATCCAGGGCGCATGATGATGCGCGGCGAGAAGGATTGCGTCCTTACTATAGAAGCCGGAGAAAAATGGAAAGCCGGAAATGGCCAGCGCGCCACAGAGCAGCGTATAGAAGGTGATTGGGATTTTGGAGCGCAGGCCGCCCATTTCGCGCATGTCCTGCTCGCCGCCGCAGGCGTGGATGACGCTGCCCGCGCCAAGGAACAGCAGTGCCTTGAAAAATGCGTGCGTCATCAGGTGATAGATGCCCGATGAAAAAGCCCCGACTCCGACGCCCAGGAACATATAGCCAAGCTGCGAAACGGTGGAATACGCGAAGACTTTCTTGATGTCGTTCTGGACCAAGCCGATGGTTGCCGCGAAGACGGCGGTGAACAATCCGACGACCGCAACCACTTCCATCGCAGCCGGCGCGTGCGTGTAAATTACCGACGAGCGCGCGATCACGTAGACGCCAGCCGTGACCATGGTTGCCGCGTGGATCAATGCAGAAACCGGAGTCGGGCCTTCCATCGCGTCGGGAAGCCAGACGTACAGCGGGAACTGCGCCGACTTGCCGCACGCGCCGACCAGCAGCAGCAGAGCGATGGCGGTGAGCGTCGCTTCAGGCTTACCCGGCGCGGCGGAGAACACGGTGCCGAAGTTCAGCGATCCGAAGTTGACGACGATGAGGAATATGGCCAACGAGAAGCCGAAATCCCCAATGCGGTTGACGATGAAGGCTTTATTGCCGGCGGTGGTCGCGCTCCTCTTCCGGAAATAGAAACCGATCAGCAGATAGCTGCAGAGACCCACGCCTTCCCATCCGACGAAAAGCAGCAGGTAGTTGTCCGCCAGCACGAGCGTCAGCATGAAGAACATGAAGAGGTTGAAATA
Organism: Bryobacterales bacterium; assembly: GCA_038229055.1. Taxonomy (GTDB): domain Bacteria; phylum Acidobacteriota; class Terriglobia; order Bryobacterales; family Bryobacteraceae; genus JANYJA01. Next base: position 18,442 of record JBBROU010000053.1, read on the forward strand.
CGCGAAGAATCGCGGATAGCCTTCTTCATGCGCCATGTAGCCAGTAGCGTAGATATGGATGAGCGAGCCGATTCCGGTGACGATCAGCAGCATGATGGCCGTAAGCCGGTCCACCATGAATTCATAATCCACGTGGAACTCGCCGCTGCGGATCCACGTGAAGTAATGCTCCACGTACGGGGCGTTGAGATCGCCGAGGGTAAAGATGGTCTTAAGCGCCCACGCAAATGCGAGAAGCACGCTGCCGACGGCGATGAAGTTGGTCGCCATCTTGGGCAGGCGGCGCCCGAAGATGCCGTTAGCCAGGAACCCGGCAAACGGGAAGGCGGGAATGAGCCAGAGATTTTGCATGCTTAATTTTTCACGCCTAATTTTTCATGGAGTCGATCTCATCGATATTCAGCGTGCCGCGGTTCTTAAACACGGTCAGAATAATGGCGAGACCCACAGCCGCCTCGGCCGCCGCTACAACCATCACGAAAAAGGCGAAGATGTGGCCGTTCACTTCTTTGAGCTGATAAGAGAAGGTGATGAAGGTCAGGTTCACGGCGTTCAGCATCAGCTCGATCGACATGAAGACGGTGATGATGTTGCGGCGGAACAGGAATCCGGCGACGCCGAGCGTGAATAGAACGGCGCTCAGGACGAGGTACCACGATAGCGGCACGCCGCCTTGCAACTGACTTAACATCCTAGTCAATCTCCTTACGAGCCAGCACCACCGCGCCCACAATGGCGATTAGGATCAACACCGAAGTGACTTCGAAAGGCAGCAGATAGCGCGTGAACAGCGCGCGGCCAACCGATTCGGCCGAGCCGCCGGTGAAGTTTCCGAATTTCACGGCCGGCGCATTCGGAAAGGCTCGCTGCACGAAATATGCGATCAGCCCGAGGAAGGCGACCAGCAACGGCGCGCCGAGGATACTCGATGTTACCGAGAGGCCGCGTTTCGATTCGCCGCCGGCATTCAAAAGCATGATGACAAAGATGAAAAGCACCATGATGGCGCCCGCGTAAACGATGATCTGGGCCATGGCGATGAACTCCGCGCCGAGCAAGAGATAGAGAATCGCCAGCGAGCCCATGACGCCTACGAGGGAAAGCGCGCTCGAAATCGGATGCGTCTGGAGCACCACGTTCACCGCGCAGACGATCGCGAAGATGGCGAACAGGAGAAAGAAAAAGAGGTCCATATGTTATGCGAACCAAGCCACCAGGAAGCTGGTGACGAGAAGATTCAACAGGGCCGCGGGGAATAGAAACTTCCAGGCGAAATCCATCAGTTGATCGTAACGGAAACGAGGCAGCGTGGCGCGAATCCAGATAAAGACAAACAGCAGAAATCCCGTTTTCGCCGCGTACCAGAACAGGGGCATCAGGAATTGGCGCAGCACGGGAATTAAGAATAAACCGGCGATGGCGAAGAACACCAAGCCGAAAAACGGCAGCGTGAAGCGGTCGAACGGCCGCGCGGGATGCAGGCCGTGATATAAAGCGATGGCTCCGGCTACGAAAAATATCAATGGTGCAACAAAGTTTGAGCCGAGCGATTCAGGAAACAGCGGAGTCCAGCCGCCCAGGAACAGGATCGTGGTCATGGAGCAGACCGTGATCATGTTGGCGTATTCGGCCATGAAGAAGGCCGCGAAGGTCATGCTGCTGTATTCGGTGTGGAAGCCGGCGACGAGTTCGTTTTCAGCTTCGGGAAGATCGAAGGGAATGCGGTTGGTTTCGGCAAACGCGGCGATTAAGAAGATGAAGAAGCTGAAGACCTGCGGAAATGGACCCTGGAAGATTGCCCAGTGCGGCAGAAAACCGAAACTGTAACCGGCCTGCGATTCCACAATCTTGCGCAAGCTCAGGGTTCCCGCCAGCAGCAGCGGCGCAGCGATGGCGAGGCTCATTGGAAGCTCATAGCTGATCATCTGCGCAGAACTGCGCAGTCCTCCAAGCAAGCTGTACTTGTTGTTGGAAGACCAGCCCGCCAGAGCGATCCCGTAAACGCCCAGCGAACTCAGCGCCAGGATGAACAGGATGCCGACGTTCAGATCCGTAAGCTGCATCCAAGTGGAATATCCGAAGGCCTTGATTTCCCCGCCGAAGGGAATCACGGTGATGGACATCAGCGCCATGAACACCGCCAGAAAGGGCGCGAGCAAGTAGAACACCTTATTCACGTGCGGCGGCATGACGCCTTCTTTGGTGATGAGCTTGATGACGTCCGCAAGCGGCTGCAAGAGGCCGTGCGGACCCACGCGTGACGGGCCCATGCGCACCTGCACATGCGCGATCACTTTGCGCTCGACCCATTGCAAGTAAGCGAGCGTGGTCAGCAGAACGAACGCGACCAGCGCGATCTTGATGAGGCTGATGACGATGAATTCCATTAGTGTTGGAGGCTCTTCTCAGCGTCCGATTTTTCGATGACCGAATTCAGCATTTTAGAATAGCGCCCCAGCGTGCCGGAAGTGAACAGCGTATCGTGCGCCGAACGAATCAGTTCGGGGCGGTTCGCCACTGGGATGCGGCCGTTCACGGGAGCGGTCTGCGCGGCGCCGCCGGTCGAGATAACCGGCAGCGGGACATTGTAGCCGCGAACCGTCTTGCGAATTTCTTCGAAGACCGTATCCGGCAGCCACGGCCCAAGCACGGGAGCGAGGCCCATCTCTTTGCCGAGCAGGCCCATAATTTCGAGATCGGGCTTAGTGCCCATGGTCGAATTGGCTCTCTTGAGGCGCTGCACTTCCCCGCAGACATTGGTCACGGTGCCAGTTTTTTCGTAGGCCGACGATGCGGGGAACACGATATCGGCGCGCATGGCGGTGTCGGTCAGGAACATATCCTGGACGACGACGAAGGCGCTGGTCGATGCGAGCGGCGCATCCGACAAGGGATTCGCGCCAACTACCCAGAGCACGTCCAGATCCGGCGATGCCAGCATTTCGGGCGCAGTCATTCCGCCCGCTTCGGCGGCGTGAAACCCAGGCAGAAGGTCTGGGATCAATCCCATATCGACCGCGCCGCGCGAGTTGGAATAATCGAGCAGGCAGCAGTAGGAGACGGGGAATCCGAGGCTCGACCCGAAGGCCACAAGCTCACGTACGGCATCGCCTTTGATGGAGTCTCCGAAGGCAATTAGGAGTTCCGTTTGACCGGAAAGCGCGCCGCGCCAGTTTTCGACGGCAGCCAACTGACCCGATGCCTCGGCCCGCACGGAAGCGGATGCGATCTTATCCTCGCGCACCGGCTTTTCGGTGACCACGTAAACGCTCGCGTTGTTGTGGCGTTTGTTGGCGCGAATTTGGAATGCGAGGAACGGTTGCTCGATCGATAGATCCGCGCCGAGGATCAGCACGGCCTTTTTGGTATAGAAATCTTCGCTGGCGGCGAGCTTTCCCGTGGTGCCGCTCAGCGAATCGAGCAGGGTTACTACATCGCCGGTGCGGTGGTGGTCGATATTGTTCGTCCCTAAGCCCTGCCGCGCGAACTTTTGAAGGTAGAAATTTTCTTCGTTGGTCGTGTGGTTCGAGCCAATCACCCCGAACCTGCCGCCGCGCGCCTTCACGTCTTTGAATTTCGTCGCCGCGGCGTTCAAAGCTACCGACCACGAAACCGGCTCCAGCTTTCCGTTGGTGCGCAGCAGAGGCGATTGCAGCCGCTCGGGGTGATCGTAGAAATCGAATCCGTAGCGGCCCTTGATGCATAGGAATTCGCCGTTGATGCCGGACCGGTCGCGATTGTTGCCGCGAATAATCTGGTCATTGCGCACGCCGAGCGTCGTCTTGCAACCATTCGAGCAATGCGTGCAGATGGTCCCGACGTGCTCCATCTCCCATGGCCGCGTCTTGTAGCGATAGGTGCCGCTGGTCAGCGCGCCGACAGGGCAGATGTCCACGCACATACCGCACTCGTCGCATTCCAGATGGTCGCCCTTGTTGGGAGCAATTTCGGAAACCGCACCGCGATTCACCACGCCCAGAGCGCCCACGCCCATGCCTTCGTTGCACACGCGCACGCAGCGGAAGCACAGAATGCAGCGCGGCGCATCGAAGAATACAACGGGGGACCACTGCGCTTCATCGACATGCAGCTTGGTCTCGGTGTAGCGGCTCTCGCCCGCGCCATAGCGGAAAGCCATGTCCTGCAATTCGCACTCGCCGCCTTTATCGCAAACCGGACAATCGAGCGGATGATTGGCCAGCAGAAATTCCAGCGTATATTTCCGCGCCGTCGCAATCTGCTGCGTTCCGGCACGCACCACCATGCCTTCGGCCACGGGAAGCGTGCATGCCGTCTGCAGCTTCGGCATCTTTTCGACTTCCACCAGGCACATGCGGCATGCGGCCTGCAGCGAGTAATCTTCGTGGTAACAGAACGACGGAATCTCAATGCCGGCGCGCTTGGCGGCATCGATCACCAGCGTTCCGGGAGCCGCTTCGATCGCAATGCCGTCAATCGTGAATTTGACCAGATCAGCCATGATTTCTTCTTTGGGTATTTACGCGCGCACCAGTTGCGACGCGTGTTCGTAGGGACAGGGGCGGCCTTCGAGGTGCGCTTCGAATTCTTCGGTGAATTTCTCGACGATGGAAATGGTGGGCAGCGCCGCCGCATCGCCGAGCGGGCAGAACGTGCGGCCGAGCATATTCTTGGCGAGATCGCCGATTAGAATGATGTCGCTCCGCTGGCCCATGCCTTCGTGAAAACGAGTCAGCAATTTCTTCAGCCACGTGGTGCCCTCGCGGCACGGGATGCACCAGCCGCAGCTTTCGTGCGCGTAGAACCGCATGATGCGCAGCGCTGCTTTAACCATGCAGGTATCTTCATCCATCACCACGACGCCGCCGGAGCCGAGCATGCTCTGGGCCGCGGCGAGCGAATCGAAATCCATGAGAACATCGCACTCGTCGGCTTTTAACACCGGGCATGAGGAACCGCCGGGGATCACGGCTTTGAGTTTCTTGCCGCCACGCATGCCGCCGCCGACTTCTTCGATCATCCTCATCAGCGGGAAGCCCATCGGCAATTCGTAGACGCCGGGCTTGTTGATGTGGCCCGAAAGACAGAACAGCCGCGTGCCGCCATTTTTGGGCGTTCCCAATCCCGCATAAGCCTGCGCGCCCATGAGCAGAATCGGCGGCGCAGAGCAGAATGTTTCTACATTATTGAGCACTGTCGGGCACTGGTATGCTCCGGCAACCGCGGGGAATGGAGGACGTATTCGCGGGATGCCGCGCTTCCCTTCGAACGATTCCAGCAGCGCCGATTCTTCGCCGCACTCGTAAGCGCCGGCGCCGGAATGCGTGTGGCAATCGAACGAAAACTCGGATCCCTTGATGTTATTGCCTAAAAATCCGCGCTCACGGGCTTCGACGATGGCCCGGTCCATGATGTCGATCAGGTAGCGGTACTCGCCGCGAATATAGATGTAGCCGAGATTCGAACCCGCCGCCAGCGCGGCAATCAGCATGCCTTCGATGAGCGAATGCGGATCGTACTCGATCAGCAGCCGGTCTTTGCAGGTGCCCGGTTCGCTCTCATCGGCATTCACCATGATGTACTTCGGTTTCGGCGAATTGCGCGGCAGAAAACTCCACTTCATACCGGTCGAAAAGCCGGCGCCACCCCGGCCGCGCAACCCGGAAGCTTTCACCTCGTTGATAATGGCGTCGGGCGTCATCGTTAGCGCTTTTTCGAAGCCCTTGTAGCCTTCAGTCGCCAGGAACGTGTCGATCGACGCCGAATTCGGCAGACCGAATCGCTTCGTTAGAATTTTGACTTCAAGCGGATGCGGTTCGTTGTAGAGCATTAACTCTTCTTCCCCATAGTGTCGATCAACTCGTCCAGCTTTTCGGGCGTCACGTTGTGGTAGAAATCGTAGTTCACTTGGATGGCGGGCGCCCAGGAGCACGCGCCGATGCACTCGACCTCTTCAAGCGAAATTTCGCCGTCAGCCGTAACCTCGCGATGCCCGATTCCCAACTTCTTACAGGCCTGATGCCACAGTTCTTCGCCGCCCACCAGCAAGCAACTGATGTTGGTGCAGATTTGCAGATGCTTGCGGCCCCACTTCTGACGGTGAAGCATCGAGTAATAGGTCAGGACCTCATCGACCTGCAGAGGGTCAACGCCCACGCGGCGCGCCACTTCGTTCACCACTTCCGGCGTCACCGCGCCCACTTCATCCTGCGCGTAGAGCAGCATCGGAACCAGCGCCGAGCGCTGTCGGCCTTCCGGATATTTGAGGAGCATCGCGGCAAACCGCGCTTCCATTTCGGGAGAAAAAGTCATTAACGGTCGCAATCTCCGAGGACGAAATCCATACTTCCGATGGCCGCAATCACATCGGCCACCTGCGTTCCCTCGATGAGCTTGGGCACGGCCTGCAGATTGCCGAAGCTCGGGCCGTGAATGTGCACGCGGTACGGCTTGGTGGTGCCGTCGCTCACCATGTAGTAGCCCAGCTCGCCGCGCGGCGATTCGATCACCTGATACACCTCGCCCTCAGGCACGCGGAACCCTTCGGTGACGATTTTGAAGTGATAGATGAGCGCTTCCATTTGCGTCTTCATCTTCTCGCGCTCGGGCAGCACGATTCCGGGCGCATCGGCCTGGAAGTTCCCTTCCGGCATGCCTTCCAGCGCCTGCCGGATGATCTTGCAGCTCTGACGCATCTCTTCGATGCGGACCTGATATCGCGCGTACACATCGTTCTCGGTGCGCGTCGGGACTTCGAAATCGAACTTCTCGTAACTTGAATAAGGCTGCGTCTTGCGTGCGTCCCAAGGCAAGCCGGCGGCGCGAATCATGGGGCCGGTTACGCCAAGGTCGAGCATATCCTCGAGCGCAATGTAGCCGACATTGCGTGTGCGGCCGATCCAAATACGATTGTTGGTCAGCAGGTCCTCGTATTCGTCGATTTTCGACGGGAACATGTCGACAAACTTTTTCACGCGATTCTGCCAGCCGCGCGGCGCGGCCAGGGCCAGGCCGCCGATGCGGATATAGCTCGTCATCATGCGCTGGCCGGAGAACATTTCGAAAATCCGCAGAATTTCTTCGCGCTCGCGGAAGCAATAGAGGAATACGCTCATCGCGCCGATGTCGATGGCGTGCGTACCGAGCCACACCAAGTGGCTGTTCAGGCGCGTAAACTCCACCAGCATCACGCGCATCCACTGCGCGTGATCGGGAATTTCCAGTTGCAGCAGCTTTTCGGCCGCAAGGCAGTAGCAGAGATTATTCGAAAGCGGCGCCAGGTAGTCGATGCGATCGGTCAGCGTAACGGACTGTTGATACGTCTTGGCCTCGAACTCCTTCTCGATCCCTGTGTGCAGATATCCGATATCGGGCTTGGCCTTGACGATGGTTTCGCCGTCGAGCTCGAGTTCCAGACGCAACACGCCGTGGGTCGACGGGTGTTGCGGGCCCATGTTCAGGGTCATCTGCCGCCCGCGCGAGGGCGGCGGAGCCGCTTCCGGATTCAGTGTATCCATCTCCGGTTCAAGTTGAGGCGTTAGCAAGCTGGTGGTGTCTCGGTCGCTCACGATGTTCCTTTTCTCAAACTCTGTTTCCGGTGACCGGATAATCTTTGCGCAACGGATGGCCTTCCCATCCGTCGGGCATCATAATGCGAGTGAGGTCGGGGTGATTTCGAAATTGGATTCCGAACAGATCGAAGGCTTCGCGCTCGAACCAGTTTGTTCCGCGCCACACGCCGGTCACCGAATCAACGGCCGGATTCTGCCCGGAGATGCGGCATTTCAAGCGCAGACGCTCATTGCGCGCGAGGGAATGCAGATGATACACAACCACGAAGCGTGGCTCGGCCGGATAATAATCCAGCGCCGTCACATCGCCACAGCGGATAAACTTCTCCTCGGTCTTGAGATGCATGCAGACCGGGACGATTTTGGCGGCGTCGATCTCGAGCGTCAGCTCACCGCGGTCGAATTTGCCGCCCAAAATCGCATCGGCGTCAAATGCCGCAAGTGCCTGCGCCACAGGGTACTGCTGAAGGGATTCGGGGAGCATCGCGCGTTAGAGTTTCCGTTAGTGCTTCATTCCGACGAGAACTTCTTCCGGATGGTGATCCAGCATCTCCACCCGTCCCGCCGGCAGCCGTAAGGCGGAAGGGGCGTTGTGCGACCAATCGAGCACACCCTTTTTCCAGATGTAGAAGAATCCCGCCACGACCAAAAAGATGAACGTGAACATCTCAAAGAACCCGAACATCTTGAGTTCCTTGTAGACTACCGCCCACGGATACAAAAAAATGGCTTCGATATCGAAAAGGATGAACAGCATGCCCACCAGATAAAATTTGACGCTGAAACGGTGCCGCGCGTCGCCAGTCGGGACAATTCCGCACTCGTACGGCATGTCCTTCACGGTGTTCTTCACTTTGCGTCCCAGCAAGAACGAGAGCGTCACCAGCGCCGCGGCGATCACCATGGCGAGCAGTGCCTGAACCAGGACAGGGAAGTATGTATCGGCAGCAGTTGTAGGCATCAGTATGTAGCCGGAGGACCTGAAAACACTTTAATATTGACTATAGTAACGGGAGAAATCGAGTGTCAACTGAACCGCGGGTCACAATTCATGCAACCGTCAACGGAGAGACCCGGGTGCTCGGGATAGGGAGCACTGTTTTGGATCTACTGCATCTCCTGGCGCTGCGGCCCGACCGGGTCGCCGTGGAGTACAATCGCGGCATTCTCAAGCAGCCGGAGTGGAGCCGGACCGAGATCGCCGACGGGGCGCAGCTTGAAATTGTGCAGTTCGTCGGCGGCGGCTAGAGGGCGAGACGGCATCCGGCCCGCCCGGCCCCGGCTGCAATTAGCTAAAGCTGCGAATCGCCGAAGCTTCGTCGTCGTGAACTTCGAACACGGTGTAGAGCTTGGTAATCTGAAGCAGATCTTTCACGCGCTTATTCAAGCCGAGCAATTTTAATTGGCCGCCCAGGTTGGCTACTGTCGTGAATCCGGAAACCAGCTCGCCGATACCCGAGCTATCGATATAAGAAACCTCGCCCAAATTCAAAAGGATCTTCTTCTGGCCCTTGGACACCATATCGCGCAGGGCATCGCGCATTGCGCTGGACCCCTCCCCTAGCGTGATGCGGCCTGCCACATCGAGCACGCTGACATCACCCACCTGACGAGTATTTAGTTTTACGCTCACTTCCGATACCTCCTTAAATATTCCAAAAGATTGTTGAGCCGCTTAGCTGGAGCCCAGGTTCTTGACTAACGTCACCTCTGTGCCCGAAGGAACGAGGCGGCGGATCTCCAGATCGTCCATAAAGGCCTGGATCAGAAAGATACCACGGCCCGAGTGCCGCAAGAGGTTTTCTTCCGCCAGGGGATCGGGCAGATCCGAAAGATCGAAGCCCTCGCCCTGATCGGCAATCTTGATAGTAAAGCGTTCGGCGGTCGCATTTACCGTGACATGAACTTTTTTGTGCGCGTTATAGCGGTTGCCGTGGACCACGGCATTCACCATGCACTCGCGCACCGCCATCCCGATTTTGTGGAGATCGTCTTCGTGAACGCCAGCCTTCTCGGCAGCCTCTAATACCCATGCCTCGGCAGCGTCCACGCTCTCGAGAGTGGAATCCATGAACTGGTCGATAGACCCCACTTCGCCCTTATTCGTCTCCATGTTTTGCGGTCAGCCAGCCGGCGCGGCTAAAGGGAAACGCTACCACAAAAAGCGCTGACAGTGAAAGCAACTTCGCCACGCTCTAGTGGGGCGTGGAGGGTGGAGGAGGGGGCGCGGGAGGAGGCGCGCAGTTTGGTTTGCAACTATCGCCCGGGCTGCCTGTGCCGCCACCCAGTGTTCCACCCCCCGCTCCTCCGGACGGAACGCGCGAATTGCGCCACACGATTTCATACAATGCATCGGAGGCGGCGCGTACCGCGCGCTGGAACGCGGCACCCCTATCGAGGTTGCGAGCGGTGAGCGGTTGATTTTTGTAGACCCGCAACCATTCGCCCGGATTCAGCACCTTGGCATCGCCCATTTTCAATAGGTGACGCACTTCCACTTGACCTTCCTCCACCATCACCATGGTGGTGGCGTCGTCGTCCTCAACCTCGACTTCGAAAACCGTGCCGCGCACCGAGATCACCGCGGTGGGAGTGCGCACGCGGTTGGGATTCGGCTGCCCGCCGAACTTCTCGATTTCCACCTTCACTTTTCCGATGAGTATTTCCAGCAGATCGCGCCAGTCGCCGCGATTGTTGCGGAAGATGACACGCGAATTCGGATAAACCTGGAAGGTGCTGCCATCAGCCACGCGGAAAACGGCCGAGCCATCGGGACCGGTGATCACGATCTGGCGCGGTTGAATGGTATCGCCTACGCTGAGCGCCCAAGGAGAATCGTCGCGCAGAACGGAAACGCTGCCGGTCATCGACACCAAGCTCGCGGCCCCGTTTACGGGACGTGCGGGGTCGGCAAACTGAGCAGGCGCCAATCGAGCCGACAGCAGCAGGATCGCAGCGACTGAGGCCCACGTTGCACGCAACTGAAAATGAGAAATAGCCGTCAAGTGAACACCACAGTTTAGCACCGGCAACCGTCTCAACGCGGCTGGGGTGCTCAATTGCACCCGAAAGTGGACGCCCAACGATGTCTTCGGATCAAACTGAACGTATTCAACGGCTTCGGACGGTGGCGGCGAGTTCCTACGGTAGAATTGAGACACGCGCATGTGTCAAGCCGATACAGTGAAGCGGCTCGTCAACAGCGCCGCATGGGTCATAGTGGCGGGCGCGCTGCTCTTTTCTCAATCCGCCCGAGCGGTAGAGTGGCGAAATCTGGGTGGCACTTCGGTGGAAGCCAACTTGGCTTCACCGGCCACCGGCCCAGTGAACCAGGTTTGGTTTTCGCCGGAGGGAGATCGCCTTTACGCCCGCACCGGAATCGGTAAAGTCTACGAGACGGTCGATTTCGAGAACTGGATGCCGGTTGCGGAAGCTTCGCCGCGCCCCGCCGCCTCCCAGGACGCAGGCGTCGAACGACTGCCGGAAACCGGTGCAATTGTTCGGACCCTGCCGGGATCGAGCCGCATGTTCGCCCTCGGAGTGGATCTTCACGTCTCGGAAGATTTCGGGAAACACTGGAGTAATTTGACTACTGGCGGCGGTGCATCTGTTCTGGGCCCGCACCAGCGCGATGTGGCTGTGTCGCCGCGCGATGGGCTCGACCTGGTGGTAGCCAACGATCAAGGCGTATGGCGTTCCATGGACGGCGGCTTCTCCTGGGCGGGGTTGAATCAAGGCCTGCCGAATTTGATGGTGCGCGAAATCGTCGATGTGCCGCGGCGGGGCGATGGCGCGAAACTTTCAGTCGATGGCTTCGGACAGATTCAGTTGGTGCCGGGCAAGGGTCAGTCGAAGGCCGTTTGGGCTCCAGTCCCGGTGCCGGTTAGCGCCTGGGATGGCGATCGCGCGCGGTTCCAGCAAACGCTGGGCTCGGCCATTACGGCTGTGGGGCGGGCAGGCGAACTGGTGTACGCCGGCGATCGCGATGGCAGGGTATGGGTGTCGAACGATGGCGGAGCAAAATGGTCGCCCTCGCAGAAGCCGCTATCGACCGGGGCAGTGCAGCGTATCGAGGTAGATCCGGAGATGCCGAGGCTGGCTCTGGCGATCGTCGGCGGCCAATCCGGGGCGCGTTTATTGCGAACCGTTAACTCCGGCATCACCTTCGACGACATCAGCACGGGCTTGCCCGACGGGATGCTTCACGGCGTGGCGATGGACCGCGCGGGCGGCGCCGTTTACGTCGGTTCGGACCGCGGCGTATTCTTCAGCCGTGTCGATTTGAACGCTTCGGGGGCAGTCGGGGCATGGTCGACGATCTCACAAGGCCTTCCATCCGGATCCGCGCAGGACGTGAAGCTCGATTCCGCGGGGAACCAGCTTTATGTGGCCGTGCTGGGCTTCGGTCTATATTCCACGGCCGCACCGCACAAGAGTGAATTATTGCGTGTGGTGAATGCGGCCGATTTGAGCCAGCGGGCGGCGGCCCCGGGATCGCTGCTCAGCGTTCTCGGCGGCAAAGTACAATCGGCGCGTGCGGCGGAGATGTCGTTTCCCGTGCTGGCGGCGGCGAGCGGTGGGTCGCAAATCCAAGTGCCTTTTGAGGTGAGCGGATCGCGGATCGCGCTATCGCTGGAAGTGGGCGGCGCGCGCACCACCGTAGGGCTGCCGCTGAAGAACGTTTCGCCGGCGATCCTGGTAGATAGCGACGGCGCGCCGGTGCTGCTCGATGGCGAAACGGGCATGATGCTGGATGCCGGCAACACCGCCAAGCCCCGCGCCCGGATCCAGATCCTCGCTACCGGGTTGGGCAAGGTTACGCCGAACTGGCCAACCGGGGTGGCGGCCCCGCTTGAAAACCCGCCCTCGGTCGCGGTTCCGGTCCAGGCCATGCTCGACCGGTCGCCCGCGGAAGTGACCCGCGCGACGCTCGCCCCGGGTTACGTGGGGCTGTATCTGGTGGAGATCCAGATGCCCGCGCTTCTGAATTCGGGCCCCGCGGAGTTTTATCTGGTGGCCGACGGCCAGGAAAGCAATCGCGTGCGGATTTATCTGGAAGCGGACAGGTAACGGCGCCACAACGAGGAGCCCTGAACAGGAAAAGGCCCTCGCGGGAGGGCCTTTTCTTGATCTAGGATTTGGGGAAAGTGCTTACGGTCTGCTGACGTTCTCGGCTTGGAGGCCTTTGGGCCCCTGTTTCACCTCGAACTCTACCTCCGCACCTTCGTCCAGACTGCGATAGCCGTTCGACTGGATGGCCGAGAAGTGTACGAACACATCATCGCCGCTCGAGCGCTGAATAAATCCATAGCCCTTCGCCGCGTTAAACCATTTAACTACGCCTTTTTCTCTCACTTCTTACGCTCCTGAATACGTTCGCCTGTCACTTCGGCCCCCAAATGCAAAAAGCTACGCGGGTGTCCACGTAGCTTCGTTCAGTTCTCTTCGTAAAAGGGCGAACTACCATTTCAAATGCCCTTGAATTATCTCACGCTCATTGTGTCGAAATCAACAATAGGGCATATCCCCAGGGCCGGATCGGCTCACCGTGGCGTCGCAGGACGGAGGGTCAGATTGAACTGGCCCGACAGGTCGAAAAAATCGCCGTGAACCGTACCGGTGCCGTTTGCGATGGTTAGCTTCCTCGACCGGACATCTTCCGCCGCGCTCCCCGACGCGTCGGCCCGCCGGTTAGCGACGATTCGCATCTTGGCGACTTCCAAATCGGTCGTGGAAAGGGTTGCGTCGAGCGTGGCGAAATCGTTCAAGATCTGTTGCTTTGCGACGCCCGAAATGCTGCCGTTCTGCACGGCAATATCGAACATGAGTGCCGCGGCGCGTTCTGAAAATAGTCCGTATGCCTTTGCCATATCGAGCGCGCGGGCAAAGTAATCCGCCGCGCTGGCGAGCTGAATTGCCTGAAATTCCTCGGTCCGGCCCAGCGAATCGAAGCAGGTCTTCCAAGGTTCGCCAAGCTCAAACCGGGAATTTTGGATCGAACGCGCCCACGAAAGTTGCCCTTCGATGGACTGCCCGAGGACATCGAGAAGCGTTGGGTAGCGATCGGCGAAGATGTTTTGGAGCACGCCCGCATGATCGCCGTTCATCCGGCTCATCAGCTTTTGCAGCGTTTCGCGGCCAAGGTTCCATTGCAGCGCGCCGAAGCTGAGGCCCATGCGGTCGAAATCACCGGTAATACCCGCGAAACAGTCCGGGAAAATCGTGCTGGTTTCGAAAGAACCGGTCAACGCAAGGCACCGGTAATTGAGCGGCTTCCCGAAAATCGGAGGATCGGGAACTTTCGGATTTTCCGGAAATAGCGCGGCCCAGGTATTCGCGTCCACTGAACCGCTGGGGGGAAGGCTGTTCACGCTTTGAAAGAGCTTGACGGCCTCTTCGGTATTGCCGCCGAAAGTGCTGTCGACGGCTCCGTCGAGAAAACCGAGCGTGCGCAATCGGGTCTGAATCTGGGCGACTTCAGCGCCGCGCGAACCTCGCCGATAAAGACCCATGTA
>JBBROU010000054.1:0-32492 GCA_038229055.1 Bryobacterales bacterium
ACCTTCAAACAGGTGTTTGATCTCGCACCCTGGAACACCTTGAATATAGGATTTCTGGCTGTTGCCACTCGGCAGGCCGGCGATGATGAAAGTCAGGGATGGGCTAGCGCGGTCGTGCGGTCTAACCGGACCCTCGGTGCTGCTATGTATCACGCGGTTGCTGGCCACTTGGATCCGATGATCGAAGCCCTCGAAGGGGCTTATGAGCGGAAGGATTGGGATTTGCTCAGCATCTCACATTTTTGGTTTCTTGATCCCTATCGAGCTCACCCTCGCTTCCAAGCATTACTCAAGCGAATGAATCTAGCGTAGCGACACATTACATTTATTTTGATGATTCCGCGCCCACAACTCGCGCTATTACCGCGCTTTTTCTCGGCTTCCTACTGCCGCCGGGCCACGCGTTCCGCCTCGATTGCAAGTTGAGCCGGAATTGTCACGAACTGGCGACCGACAGCGATGTTTTCTCTAGCATCTTTGAGCTCCGCACGTCCGTGCCAGCGCTCCCTCTACCGATCGGCACGCTTCGACATGACGGCTCGCAGGATTTTGTTAATGCGTGTGGAATAGCCTGTTCCGAACTTTTGGAGCCAATCGTATACATCCCGATCCAGGCGAGTCGCCACCAGCACCTTGGGCGTCCTACGAAATTGACCCAATTCCAAGTCGGTCAGCGCCGGTATATCCGAGTAGTCGATCCGGGAATCGTCATTGGCTGCTTGCCGCTCCGCCACGCGCGCGAGAACGGCTTTCTGCCGCTTACTCGCCGGCTTCTTGAATATAGATTCGGCGCTCACGCTGATTAGCCTGGCGGGCCGAGATGATGCGGACGATTTCTTCTCCATTTTCGTTTTCCTCCCTGTAGACGTGAACAACCAGTAAGACGGCTTTCTCTACGGCGCCGATCCCGTGCCAGCGCTGTTCGCCGTCAACGACCCTATCCTTGCGAAGTCGGATGCGAGGATCGTCAAACACAAGCGCCGCACTGGAAAATCCGATGCCTCCATGTTTGCGCTGATTTCTGGCATCTTTTTCCCGGTCCCACTCAAATCGCACTGTTATACGAATTGTATCACGCCATTCGGAATCAATGATTCCTGTTCAAGTCCCGCCGCGTGGCCGCGCTCATCTGAGCACATCCAGAGAACCACACGCGGCGCTGCCGAGACGGCCCTTCGAGACGGGGCAACTGGGTGTTGTATTCGACCAAAGTCCACGGAGTGCCGTCCGGCTTTCTGCCGACCGCCCGAATGAGCCCGCAATTTGATGCCGAGCGAAACTAGCAGCGCTCTAACTACGGCGCAGACATCATCGGTGATCGCCGCTCCAACCTTAGCAAGGCGGAACTTTGCGCCGCATAGATCCCAACACCTTGACGTCCAGAAGCTTATCGTGGCGACTCGGTTCACCGCGCGCGAGCTGTTTATTAACATTACAAATGTTTATACTACGATTACCTTGCATTTCTAAAACTTTCCCGCTACACTCTATCCAAGTGATGCTCTCCGCGCCCACATCTCGCATTCTTATCGCGCGCAGCATCACGTCTGTTCTTATTACGGTCATCGTAGCCGGCCCCGCTTGAGGTCGTCGGGTTCACCGAGGCCACTAGCGGGGAGCAACTAGCCCGGCTGGTGGCCTTTTTTGTTGTTACGAACGAATATTCTATGTCTACTCTAATGAACGGTGCGCAGATCCTGCTCGAATGCCTAGTTCGGGAGGAAGTCGATTGCTTTTTCGGCTACCCCGGCGGCGTCACGCTTCCCTTGTATGACGCGCTTTACGATCACCCGATCAAGCACGTACTGGTTCGGCACGAAGAGAACGCCTGCTTCGCGGCGGAAGGCTACGCCCGCGCAACCGGTAAGGTCGGCGTCTGTTGCGCGACTTCCGGTCCGGGCGCTACCAACCTGGTAACCGGGCTGGTCGATTCCATGATGGATTCGATCCCCATCGTCGCCATCACGGGTCAGGTGTCGACCAAGCTGATCGGCAGCGACGCGTTCCAGGAAGCCGACACGTTCGGCATCACGCGCGCCTGCACCAAGCACAATTATCTGGTCAAGACGCTCGCGGAACTGCCGCAGATCGTTCACGAAGCTTTCTATATCGCATCGAGCGGGCGGCCGGGGCCGGTGCTCATCGACATCCCGAAAGATGTGTTTCAGGCTACGGGCCACTATACGCCGGTGGATACGATTCACCTGCCGGGGTACAAGGTCTTCACCGAAGGGCACGCGGGGCAGATCCGGCGGGCCGCGCAGATGATCTGGGAAGCCGAGCGGCCGTTTGTGTATGCGGGCGGCGGGGTGGTGGCGGCGGGCGCGGATAGCGAACTGCGCGAGTTGGTCGAGACGGTCGACATGCCGGCGGTCTGCACGCTGATGGGCCTGGGTGCGCTGCCCTCGGAGCATCCGAATTTCGTAAGCATGCCGGGAATGCACGGCAGCTATGCGGCCAACATGGGCATTTCCAACTGCGATCTGCTGATCGCGCTCGGCGTGCGCTTCGACGATCGCGTGACCGGGCGGCTGGCGGCTTTCGCGCCGAATGCGCGCGTGATTCATGTGGATATTGACCCGGCCGAGATCGCCAAGAATCGGGTGCCGGATATTCCGATCGTGGGCGACTTAAAGCGGGTGCTGCAGAAGCTGAACCGCAATATCGCGGAGATGAAGCACGACCATGAATCGCGTAACGATGCGCCGCGAGCCGCCTGGCGGCAACAGATTCACGCGTGGGCCGTGGAGCATCCCTACGACCGGAGCCGTTCGGAGACCGAGATCAA
This sequence comes from Bryobacterales bacterium, assembly GCA_038229055.1. Classification (GTDB taxonomy): domain Bacteria; phylum Acidobacteriota; class Terriglobia; order Bryobacterales; family Bryobacteraceae; genus JANYJA01. The sequence continues at coordinate 2,789 of JBBROU010000054.1, forward strand.
GCCGCAGCATTTAATCTCGGAGATCGACCGTCTGTCGGCGGGCGAAGCGATCGTGACGACCGATGTGGGGCAGCACCAGATGTGGACCGCGCAGCTTGTGCGCTTCAATCATCCGCGGCTTTGGATCAACTCGGGCGGGCTTGGAGCCATGGGATTCGGATTACCCGCGGCAATCGGCGCGCAGTTCGCGCGGCCTGACAAGCTGGTCTTCGCAATCGTCGGCGATGGCGGATTCCAGATGTCGATTCCGGAACTTGGCACGATCGCCAGCAACGGGCTGCCGATCAAGATTATCATCATGAATAACGGCTATCTGGGGATGGTCCGCCAGTGGCAGGAGTTGTTCTATAACAACCGGCTCAGCTCGGTGCGGCTCGATTGTTTCCCGGACGCCGAGAAGCTTGCAGGCGCATATGGTTTTAAGGGCCGCACTGTGGAAAATCCGTCGGAGCTGGCCGAAGCGCTCGACATCGCCATCAAAGAGCCCGGCCCGTACCTGCTGAACGTCAAGGTGACATCGTTCGAGAACGTGTATCCCATGGTGCCCTCGGGCGGCGCGATCAATGAGATGGTGCTGGGTCCGCCGGCGCCGGTCGCCGTCTAGGAGAACGACATGCTGCAGATTATTTCGGTTCACCTGGAGAACAAGCCCGGAGCATTGCTGCGGGTCACGGGTCTGCTATCCGCCCGGGGTTATAACATTGAAAGCTTAACGGTCGCGCGCACGCTCGATCCCGAGCTTTCGCGTATGACGATCGTCTGCGACATCGACGAGAAACTGCGCGCGCAAGTGATTAAGCAGATGAACAAGCTGGTGAACGTGCTGCAGGCATCCGACCTGACGGACGTGCCCGCAGTGAATCGCGAGCTGCTACTGCTGCGGGTGCGGTCACCTCAAGAGTCGCGCACGGCGGTTTTGAAAGAAGCCGAGATTTTCGGCGCGCGCGTGGTGGATTCCTCGGTCGACGGCTTCGCCCTCGAAGCGACGGGCGATCCGGAAAAGCTGGACGAATTCATCGGCGTTATGCGGAGTTATGGCGAGATTGAAGTGAGCCGCTCCGGCATCGTCGGTGTGTCTTTGGAAGGCAAGAAGTTAAAACTGCAGCCCCCCGTGCTTACGCGCGCGGCTGCCAAACTAGAAGAAGTGGATGGAGTCCTGAATGGCTAAACGTTTCTACGAAAAAGACGGCAATCTCTCTCACCTGAAAGGCCGCACGGTGGCCATCATCGGCTACGGCAGCCAGGGGCACGCGCATGCTCTGAATCTGCGCGATTCCGGAGTCGACGTGGTAGTCGGGCTTTATAAAGGGAGCAAGTCCTGGAGCAAGGCTCAGGATGCCGGGTTGAAAGTGATGACGACGAGCGAGGCTGCCAAGGCCGCCGACATCGTCATGATCCTGGTTTCGGACCACATCCAGGCCGACCTTTATAACAACGAGATTGCGCCGCACATGACCGCGGGCAAGACGCTGATGTTCGCGCATGGATTCAACATCCATTTCGGCCAGATCACGGCTCCGGCCGATGTGGATGTTTCGATGATCGCGCCCAAGGCGCCGGGCCACCGCGTGCGGGAGCTATTCACTGAGGGCGTGGGCGTTCCCGGATTGATCGCGGTGCATCAGAACCCGTCGGGGCAGGCGCATGAACGCGCGCTGGCTTATGCGTTGGCGCTGGGATGCCTCAAGGCTGGCGTGATCGAAACGAATTTCAAAGAGGAGACCGAAAGCGATCTGTTCGGCGAGCAGGCGGTGCTTTGCGGCGGCGTGAGCGAACTGATCCGCGCGGGCTTCGAGACACTGGTGGAAGCCGGCTATGCGCCCGAAATCGCGTACTTCGAATGCCTGCATGAGCTGAAGCTGATCGTCGACCTGATTCAGGAAGGCGGCCTGGCTTACATGCGCTATTCGGTTTCGGATACGGCCGAATACGGCGACTACACGCGCGGTCCGCGCATCGTAAACGAGCAGACGCGGGCGGAAATGCGCAAGATCCTGGGCGAAGTACAGTCGGGCGAATTCGCGCGGCAGTGGATCGCGGAAAACAAAGCCGGACGCGGTAAGTTTCTGGCCATGCGCGAAGCGGCGCGCGAACAGCAACTGGAAACGGTCGGTCAAGAACTGCGCGCGATGATGCCGTTCCTGAAGAAGAAGAAGGAAGCCGGTGTTCCCCAGGATGCACAGGTAGAAAAACAAGCCGAACTGGCAGCAAAGATTTAATTAGAAGTGAGGGCCGCGGGAACCACCTGCGGCCCTTTCCATTTGTGAACCTTATGAGAATATCCACGTTCGATACCACGCTTCGGGACGGAACACAGGGAGAGTCCGTCTCATATTCAGTCGATGACAAACTGCTGATCGCGCAGAAGCTGGATGAGCTTGGGATTGACTACATTGAAGGCGGCTGGCCGGGATCGAATCCGAAAGACAAGGAATTTTTCGCCCGCGCCAAAGAGCTGCGTCTGAATCACTCGCGGCTGACGGCGTTCGGGTCGACGCGGTTCGCGAAGAATCCGGTGCATGAAGATCGCAATGTGGCGGCGCTGCTGGAAGCCGACACGCCAGTCGTGTCGATTTTCGGCAAGAGCTGGGAGCTGCACACCACGCGCGCGCTAGGCGTGACCGAGGCTGAAAATCAAGCGCTGATTTTCGAGACGGTGCGCTTTATCAAGGATCACGGACGCGAAGTGGTCTACGACGCCGAACATTTTTTCGACGGTTACAACGACAATCCGGATTTTGCTCTGCGCACGCTTGAGGCTGCACAGAAAGCCGGCGCGGATGTGCTGTGTCTTTGCGACACCAACGGCGGCACGCTAACCGGACGTTTGGCGGAGATCGTGATTGAAGTCCGGAAGCGCTTCGACGGAGTGATCGGGATTCATACGCATAATGATTCCGACGTCGCGGTAGCGAACGCTCTGGCTGCCGTCGAGCAGGGCGCGACGCACGTGCAAGGCTGCATGAACGGTTACGGCGAGCGTTGCGGCAATGCGAACCTGGCGTCGATTATCGCGAACCTGGAATTGAAGCTGGGGCACACGGTGATCGGGCCGGAGAAGCTGGCGACGCTGGCTAGCGCGAGCCGCTACATCGCCGAGCTGGCGAATTTGCCGCTGCGGCGCGACCAGCCTTTTGTTGGGCACAGCGCATTTGCCCACAAAGGCGGCGTGCACGTCAGTGCGGTCCTTAAGGATTCGGCGACTTACGAGCACATCTCGCCGGAAGCCGTCGGCAACCGCCAGCGCGTTCTGGTTAGCGATCTTTCCGGGCGCGGCAACGTGCTGTATAAACTGCGGCAGCACGGCCTGGCGGACCGTCTGACTGAGGACGCCCGTCGGGAGCTGCTGGAGCGCATCAAGGAGATGGAGTACCTGGGCTACGAGCTCGAAGCCGCGGAGGGCACGTTCGAGCTGCTGGTCCGCGAGGCTTTGCGGCCCGGGCAGCACTTCTTCGATGTCGAAGGTTACGAAGTCTTGACCAAGAGCGGACCGGGCGGGGCGACGCGCTCGACGGCGACCGTGAATCTGAGCGCTCTCGATGGCGTACATTCGGCTACCGCGTCGGGACATGGCCCGGTGCATGCGCTCGATTTGTGCCTGCGCAAGTGCCTGGCCGGACTGTATCCGCAGATCGCGGAAGTGCGTCTGACGGATTACAAGGTGCGCGTGCTTGAGCCGAAGAAAGGAACTGCGGCAAAAGTGCGCGTGCTGGTAGAGTGGTCGGATCACCGTAAGAGCTGGTCGACGGTCGGCGTATCGGACGACGTGATCGAGGCAAGCTGGAATGCTCTCGTAGATGCGATCCGGCTGGAGTTGATGCGGATTACCGAGGAAGATGGCGCGCTGGATAAAGCCGTGGAAGATTATTGCTGGGGTGTATAAGGCTCCGGCAGCGGCATTATTGTTTTTCCTGTTCGCCGCGGCGGGCGCGCAGGCCCAGAGCTTTTCGGGAACGTCCGATTTAGACGCGGCAATCAATCAAGCCATTCTGGAAAACCGCCTGCCAGGGGCGGTTCTGCTCGTGGGGCATCAGGGGCGGGTAATTCACCGCAAGGCTTACGGCAATCGCGCGCTGGTGCCGCAAATCGAGCGAATGACGCCGGACACCATCTTCGACTGCGCGTCGCTGACCAAGGTGGTTGCGACCACGGCATCGGTGATGAAGCTTTTTGAGCAGGGCAAGATTCGTTTAGCCGATCGCGTTACGGAGTATCTGCCCGAATTTCAAAACGGAACCAGCGACATTACGATCCGGGACCTGATGACGCATTTCTCGGGACTGCGTCCCGACCTGGATCTGATTCCGGCGTGGAGCGGTTATAGCACCGGCATCGAAAGGGCGCTGCACGATCCCCCCGCCGGACCGCCGCGCGTAAAATTCGTTTATAGCGATATCAATTTCATTTTGATGGGCGAGATTGTGCGGCGTATCAGCGGGATGCCGCTCAATGAATATGCCAAGCAGAATGTGTTTACTCCGCTGGGTATGGGCGAGACCACGTTTTTGCCGCCATTGGCGTGGCGCTCGCGAATTGCGCCAACGGAGCGCTTGAAAACGGGCGAAGTGCTGCGCGGGTCGGTTCACGATGACACTGCGCGGTACATGGGTGGGGTCGCGGGCCACGCGGGACTCTTTTCGACGGCCGACGACTTGGCACGCTTCTGCCAGATGATGCTGAACAAGGGACGGCTGGACGAGACGCGCATCTTCAGCCCGCTGGCGGTCGACCTCTTCACCGCGCCGCAGAGCCCGATCGATCAACCCGCGCTTCGCGGCATCGGCTGGGATATCGATTCACCGCTTTCCGGCAACCGCGGCGAGTTGTTTCCGCCGGGCCTATCGTACGGCCATACGGGATTTACGGGTACTTCGATTTGGATCGATCCCACATCGCAGACCTACGTGATTTTGCTCGCCAATTCAGTGCATCCCGAGCGAGGGCACTCACTTACAAGCCTGCGCGGCCGAGTGGCGACTGTGGTAGCCGCGCAAGTCGGCATTGAACGGCAGGTGAGCGAAGAGTCGCGCGCGGTGCGCACGGGCTTGGACGTTTTGGAGGAGCAGAACTTCGGATCGCTGGCCGGGCGCCGCGTGGGCTTGATTACCAACCACACAGGAATCGACCGGCAAGGGCGTCGGAATGTGGATGTTATGCTTGCGGGCGGCGTGAAAGTGACGGCCCTATTTTCGCCGGAGCACGGCATCGCAGGCGCGGAAGATCAAGAAAATATTACGAATTCACAGGATAAGGCGACTGGTGTAAAGGTCTATAGCCTGTTCGGAAAAACGCAGCGCCCGACGGCTGCAATGCTGAGAAATATCGATGTCTTGGTTTTTGATATTCAAGATATCGGGACGCGTTTTTATACCTATGTTTCCACCATGGGCATGGCCATGGAGGAAGCCGGGAAAATGCACATTCCATTCATCGTGCTGGACCGGCCGAATCCCATAACCGGGGTTCACGTGGAAGGGCCGGTGCTCGATTCCGATAAACTATCCTTCGTCGGATATTTCCCGCTACCGCTGCGTCACGGGATGACGGCGGGCGAGTTGGCGCAGATGTTCAATGCCGAAAACCACATGGGGGCGGACTTGAGCGTGGTGCGAATGGACGGATGGCGTCGAACGGATTGGTTCGATCAGACGAATCTGCCGTGGGTTTCGCCGTCGCCGAATATCCGCAACCTGACAGAGGCGACGCTCTATCCGGGGATCGCGATGCTGGAGTACTCGACAAACTACACCGTCGGCCGCGGGACGGATTCGCCGTTCGAGGTGATTGGGGCCGAGTTTATTAAGGGGACCGAATTGGCCGGGTATCTGAATGCGCGCGGAATTGGGGGTGTTCGATGCTATCCGGTGCGTTTCACGCCGACGGCTTCGCATCTGGCGGGTGTGGAGGTGGAGGGAGTTCGATTCCTGATCACGAACCGCGACATCCTGGATTCGTCGCGATTAGGGATCGAGGTGGCTGCAGCACTGCAACATCTATACCCGGGCAAATTGAGTTTCGAAGTAAATACGAAGCTGATTGGAAACGCGCAGACGCTGGAAGGGCTGGAGAAAGGCGGTACCCCCGCCTCCGGCTGGAACGGATTTGCACCGCTCCGGGCCAAATATCTTTTATATCGGTAACGGGAAGAAACTAAAGCGAAATGGGGCTGCATGCGGTTCACAGCCCCCAGACAAAAACCTTTAAGCCTGGGCGAAAGCCTTAGCTAGTTGGGAGGGTGCTTTGTTCTTGCTCCCGGGCGGACGACCCCGCTTCTTAGCAACCGACATCCAAGCCGGCGGCCTCCCGCGCCGACGACCTCGGCCCTTAGCCAGTCGCTCTAAACTGAGGATGGCCTCTTCCAACTGCTCGCGTTCCTGCCGCAATTCCGTTAAAATTTTTGATACATCCACGATGCCCCTCCAAGTAAAAGGCCGGTATAGGCCGTGAGTGTTCTGAAATCGGAACAAAACCGACAACAGAACACCCCTCTATTAAGGTTTTACTGTAAGTAATGGGGGAAAGCAAGAACTTTGTTCTGATTTCAGAACAAAGGATTGGAAAGTGCTTCGGCGGCTCATAACAAGGCCCGCAGAGGCCGCAATCACACATCAATTTTAGCAGATCGATGCTTTTTCCAGTAAAAATAGAACGGTAAACCCGAAAATGCTATACACATCCCTAGTACAGACTCGCGCGGCGAATTTATTGATGTAAACAATTCTAACAGAAGCGCCGCTATTACGAACAATATCGGTACTACGGGATAGCCGAAGGTCCGATATGGCCTCTCCATATCGGGGCGGCGCACCCGCAGCACGATCACCGCGGCGGTCGTCATGCCGTAAAGCGCCCAGCTGGCGAAAATCACGTAGGTGAACAACTGGTCGTAACGGCCGGAGAGCACGAGCAGCGCGGACCATGCGCTCAGTCCCAGTATGGCTACTCCGGGCGTGCGGTACACCGGATGAACATGGGCCATGGAGGCAAAAAATCGGCGATCCTTGGCCATGGCGTAAGGCACGCGCGACCCCGTAAGGATGGAACCGTTCAAAGCGGCGAAGATCGAGATGATGACGGCAACAGAAACAGCATTCGCGCCGATTCCGCCATACAGACGCTGCATCATTTCAGCCGCTACGCGCTTGTGCCCGGCCACCTCGGCTGGGCTCAAAATGTGAAAATACGCAACATTTGCAGCCAGATAAATGGCAATTACCACAACGGTGCCCCCAATGAGCGCTAGCGGCAAGTTGCGTTGCGGGCGCTGAATTTCCGAAGCCACCATACTCACGTTATTCCAGCCGTCGTAAGCCCAAAGCGCAGCGACGAGCGCGGCGAAAAAACCGGCCGCGGTAATGGGAACCAGTGGAGAACTGGAAGCTGCGGCTTCGGGGGTGACCGCGTGCGAGAGCCCGGCCAGAATCACGCAGGTGATTAGCGCCACTTTCACCACCGTCATGATGACTTGCACGTTGCCGCCGACCCGGACGCCGAAATAATTGATGACGGCGAGCAGCAGGATCAAAGCCATGGCCAACAGTTGCCCATAGCGAATTTCCAGCGGGCCGCCGTGATCTCCGATGGGCAGCGGCAAGCGATAAAACACATGCTCTAATTCGGGGCGAAATTGCGCTAAATATTCAAAGAATGCCGTGGCGAGAGTTGCAATCGACCCGCTTTTGGCGACCCACATCTGCGTCCAGCCATAGAGATAGCCCCAAACTGGCCCGTAAGCTTCGGAGAGGTAGACGTATTCGCCCCCGGCTCCCGGCATTGCGGCCGCCAGCTCGGCGTAGCTGAGAGCTCCCGCCAGCGACAGGATTCCGCCGACGACCCATACGACGAAGAGCCACTTCACCGATCCGACGTGCTGGATCATGGCCTGCGGCACGCGGAACAGGCCGCTGCCGATCACCGTACCGATCACGATGGCGACGGCACTCCAGAGCCCCAAATCGCGTTTTAGCTCGTTAACGGTGCGGATGGTCATGTCACGGTCTCCCGGGTCAAAAATGAGGATACATAACCGGCGGCGAAAGTGGCGCTGCTGCCGATGAGGACCCACCAGGTAAACGCGATGTGGGTCCCGAGCTTCACATAAAGGATGGCGGCAAGACCCGCGACCACCCCGGCAATCGCCGCCCATTCACCAACGCGGCGGGTGAGCACGCCTAGCAGAAACACCCCGAGCAGAATGCCTAGCGTGACAGAGGCGATAGATAGGCCGGATTCGAGGACCGAGCCCCAGTGCGACGCGACCAGTCCGATGGCCACCAGTACCGCACCCCACAGGACTGTGGCCCAGCGGGCCAGTTGCAACAGCCGGTCAGCCGGCGCGGCGGCTCCCGGTGACGGTTCGCGGGTGGTGAGCGGACGGTAGAAATCCATCACGGTGGTGGAGGCGAGAGAATTGAGCGCGGCGCTCAGGTTGGCCATGGCGGCGGCCAGAATCGCGGCCATCACCAGGCCGGCCACACCGACCGGCAAATTCTCCCAGATGAATTTCGGGTAGAGGCGATCGAGCGGCCTCGGGGCGGTGACGTGCGCGTCCTGGTAATAGACGAAAAGGAGCACTCCAATCAACAAAAAGAGGCTGAACTGAAAAAACACCACGAGCCAACTGGAGAGGAGCGCCGCGCGGCTCTGATTTTCATTCCTGGCGCTGAGCAGGCGCTGCACAATGAGCTGGTCGGTTCCGTGGCTGGCCGTGGTGAGGAAGCACCCGCCGAGAATTCCGGCAAGGAAGGTATAAGGCTTCGCGAAGAAAGCGGCGGTGGGCGCCCAGGAGAAATCGAACACTGTGAATTTGCCTTGAGCTTGGGCCACCTCCACTACGTGGGTCCAACCGCCGGGAATCTTGTGGAGAATGATGAAGAAACTGAGCAGGGCGCCGGCAACGTACATGCCCATCTGGACCACATCGGTCCAGATGACCGCGGTCATGCCGCCCTCGAAAGTATAGAAGAGGGTAAGGCAGACGATCAGCACGATAGAGGCGATCTCGCCGGTGCCGAGGATGATCGAGATCACGATGGAGATGGCGAAAACGCGCACGCCTTCAGCCATCGCACGGGTAACCAGGAAAATGGCCGCGGTCAGCTTCCGGATGCGCGAGCCGAACCGGCGCTGCATAAGTTCATATGCGGTGTACATCTGCCCTGTGAAGTACTGGGGGAGGAAGACCACGGAGATCACCACCCGGGCGAGCAGGTACCCAAACACGATTTGAAGAAATGCCATGTTGCCGCCGAATGCGAGCGCGGGAGTGCCGACGATAGTGAGGGTGCTGGTTTCGGCCGAAACGATGGAGAGGCCGATCGCCCACCAAGGCGCGCTATTCCCGCCCAGAAAGTAGTCTTTGAGACTCTTTTGACTGCCGCGGAACCGTGCGCCAAACCAGGTTACGGCGAGGAGGTAGGCCAGGATGACCCCCAAATCGACAAAGCGCATCGGGTGTCGTGATTCTAACATGCCGCAGCGCTCCAGCGAGGGTCCGGAACCTGTTGAAGTGTACTGGCGTCCCTAATGTTGCAGGAGTGGATTGGTTCGGCTATACTCCGCAAGTACCTGCCAATTGGGTTACAAGCGGCGGGATCAGTGCCCCTATCAAGAATACAGGCGGCTAATTCAAGCCCAAGCGACACTATAAGACCATGATTAGTAACGGGAGGCGGCGAGTGCTCAATCGAGTATCGAAAGCGTTTTTAGGAATGGCCGTGATAGCGGCGTTGGGGGCGACACAGGCTTTAGCGCAAGACGCTCCCAAGAAGAAGGCGGTCAAAGACCAGGCGGAATTCGACCTGTACAGCAGCATCTCCAAAGAGACGGATCCGAATAAGCGCCTGGGTCTGATTGCGACATGGAAAGAGAAGTACCCGGATTCGGACTTCAAGAACGAACGGATGCTGACTGAATTGCAGAGCTATAGCCAGATCGAGACGGCGACCCTCGGTGCAAAGCCGACGCCGGATTCTCTGGCGGCAGGGCAAAAAGCGGCCAACACGATCGTAGAAAATCTGGACACGTATTTTGCCGGGACGGTTAAGCCGGAAAACGTGAGCGACGCCGACTGGCAGAAGGCCCGCGGTGCGACCGAAGTTCAGGCGCACACAACGCTGGGCTGGATCTCGATGCAGAATAAAGACAACCCAGCGGCGGAAGCAGAGTTCAAGAAGGTGCTTGGCATGAACGAAGCCAACGCCCAGGTTTCTTATTGGCTCGGCACGGTGATCGCGTTGCAGAAGAATATTGCACGCACGCCGGAAGCGCTGTACTCATTTGCGCGGGCGGCTTCGCTCACCGGGGCAGGAGCACTGACGGACGCGGGACGGGCATCCACGGACACCTACTTGAAAAAGGCTTACGTCGGCTATCACGGGGACGAAACCGGCCTCGACGAATTGAAGGCTACCGCCGCAAAATCGGCGCTGCCGCCGCAGGGCTTCGTCCTCGAGAGCGTGGTCGAAATCGAGAAGAAAAAGGCCGGCAGCGAAGAAGAGTACAACAAGCAGCACCCCGACATGGCCATGTGGAAGAACTTAAAGGCCGCGCTGACGGGCGATGAAGGGCCTTCGTACTTCGAGAAGAATATGAAGGGCGCGCTGGTTCCGCAAGAGTTCAAGGGGAAGGTAGTTTCCATGACGCCGGCAACGGCGCCAAAGCAGATTGTTCTGGCCATCGAGAACCCAGGCGGTGACGCAACGCTGAACTTTGAGACGCCGCTCCGAGGCAAGGTGGAACCCGGCGCCGAACTGTCGTTCAAAGGAACGCCAACGGGGTTTACGAAGGAACCTTACATGGTGACGTTCGACGTGGCACGTCCCGATTTGAAGGGTTGGCCCGGGGCAGCGACTGCGCCCGCGCCGGTTCGCAGGCGTCCCCCGGCTCGCCGGCGTCGCTAGACTTTTACAGCTCGCTTTGCTTGAGGCGCTCCCCGACCGGGAGCGCCTTTTTTTATTTAGGAGGCGCGATGCGAGCGGGTCAGAATGAAGCTGAAAAGCGCGCGCTCCACCGGGTTCAGGCCATCGCTGCCAGCTAAAGCGTGGAAATAGCGTTGGAAGTTGCAGGCGTGCTCAACGCGGTAGTCGGCAGCCAGCACCGCCGCGCCGATCACCGCCACCAGGATGTATTGCCGCAACTTCATATTCCTTTATACGGTTGAGGCCAGCGAAAGTTAGCCGCGCAACCCGATTTTGGACGAAATCGAAATGACTGGGGATTTCCCTCACACTTGGGGTATACTGGGCTAACTCTAAACTTCGTTATCCACCCTGGAGCGCCAATCTTTGCACGCACGGAAAACGCCGCCTCTGGGGTATGAGAGACGCGAACTTTACTTTTTAATGCGGATGCAATGCCCAGCTCACTACGAGGTACACGCGAAACCATCCTGGTTGTTGACGACGACGAAGGCGTCCTGCACACGGTCGTGGGGATTCTGGAGCGTTCCAACTTTAAAGTTCTTAGCGCCCATAACGGGTCGGGCGCAATAAAGCTTGCGGAAGAAAATCCGGAAGTAATCGATCTGCTGCTCTCGGACGTGAACATGCCTCTTATGTCGGGTCCGGATCTGGGTCAATTCTTGAAGAAGTCCAGACCGGCGATGCATGTAATGTTGATGTCGGGCGGTGATAACGGAAATCTGCTGGTTCTCAACTACGGATGGGCGTATATTCAGAAGCCGTTCGTAGCGACGAAACTGGTGCAAATGGTGACCCACGTATTGCACACAGCCGACCGCTCCCAAGCGGGAGGCCAGGAGTTCGACAGCGGCAAGGATAAGCACTGAAGTCTACGGCAACAGATTCGGCACGTTGAATTCAGCTACTATAGAAGCCTAGGGTTTACGTTTCACAATGCCACTGTACGAATATAAATGCGAGTCCTGCGGCAAGACATTCGAGGCGCTGCAAAAATTTTCCGACGAACCGATTCTGATCCACGACGAATGTGGAGGGCACGTAGAGCGGCTGATCTCATCGCCCGCATTTCATTTCAAGGGTACGGGCTGGTATGTGACCGACTACGCTAAGACGAACGGCCACAGCAGCGCCACTAAGCCGGACGGCTCCGATTCCAACCAGACGGCAGACAAGAAAGCGGAGAAGGCTGAAAAGGCGGAGAAATCCGACTCCAAGCCGAAGACGGAAACGTCTTCCGCGGCTCCGGCCAAATCGGAATCGAGCCCCGCACCGGCGTCTACGGCGTCAACCAGCACCGATAAGAAGTAGCGGCTCGCCTAGGTAAGGTGGTGATTCGATTGCTGCCGGTGCTTCATGACGCAGGATGCGCGCGAAGTCAACCAAAAGCCACTGGCGTTCTGCCCGGAGCGGCAGCGGCTTGGAGATGCGTTCATGGAGACCGTTCGCGAATTGATCGAGTTGCACTCACAACAAGCTCAAGCCGTAATTAACGGAGATTCCGAGTTCGCGCGTTTTGACGACCTGATTCATATGGCACGAGAACGAAAGGACAGCGCAAAATATACTCTCATTGCGCATCTTGAAGAACACAAGTGCTGAAAAAAATGCCGAATAGGGTAGTACGCCCTATGCTTCCTGCTGCGATCTTCGAGCCGATTTCGCCTTGGCGGTGCGGCCATTCGGGAGTTTACCGTGCATCACGAAGCCGCTAAGCTGCCGAATCGCCTTCCTGTAGACGTTCGCGCTGCACTCCTGAGAGTTGTAGCGATCTCGCGCTATCAGGAATTCTCTCAATAAAGCGTTTTCGATTTCCTCTGTGTCCGAATATTCCGGGTTGGTCACACGCCTCGCTACCATCCTTAGCACTATATGCTAACGCACCGATTCAGGATTTTATCAAGCGGATTCGGCTCGGCCTTTGGGTTCGAGATCTTCTGGCAGTTTTCCTCCGAGGGTGAAGTCCGTGAACCGCTTTAGCGCGTTCTGGTAATCTTCGCGACTGCACTCTTTGGATTGATAACGTCGGCCAGCCACGCGCAATTCTTCCAACACTTGCTCCTCAAGTTGTTCCCGATTGCGCATGATGCTGTATGTAATGCACGTATGGGGAGTCAAGAGGTATGGTGGAAACCATTGTATGAGCATTTTCCCGAGCAGAACATTCACAGAACGAAACGGCGCGATACTGGAGCAGATGGTAAAGATTCTGAGATGGCGGATTGCGGCTGGAGCGCTCCTCGCGCTGGCACTGCGGCAAGGCGCGGCCATGACGGGCGATGGCCCTCAATACAATGGCCGGGCCGAACTGCTGCCCCCCATGAACTATCGCGAGTGGGTGTATCTGAGTTCCGGTTTAGGCATGACGTACGGCCCACTGAAGGACGCCATGGCGGGGAGCCCGATGTTCGACAACGTATTCGTGAATCCCGAGTCGTATCGCGCTTTCCTGAAGACAGGGCGGTGGCCGGACCAGACGATTTTTGTGCTCGAGGTGCGAAGCTCGGAAAGTCACGGGTCCATCAACAACGGCGGGCACTTCCAATCGGACGTGATGGGGGTGGAGGCCGAAGTGAAAGATAGCGCGGCCAAGCCAGGGGAGTGGACTTTCTACGGATTCCAGTTAAACGCCGGTGCGCTGGATGGTCCTGCAAAAGCCATTCCGCGCGACGCTTCCTGCTACTCGTGCCACTCGAAAAACACTGCCGTGGAGAACACATTCGTGCAATTCTATCCCGTGCTTTACAAGATCGCGGAGCGCAAAGGCACGCTGAACCAGGGCTTTCAGAAGATGATTCCATCCGGCGACGGGAAGAGTGGGAAGCCGCGCTAGCCGGGCGCTTAGAATTGTTGTATACGGATGTTTCGCGCCCTGCAGGTAACCCTCCCCCTGATCGCGATTTGTTGCGCGACAAGTTCGCTTGCGGCCGAGGCGACTGCGGCCAAATCGATTTTACGGATTCAAGATTATTTGGTGAACGGGAATGCGGCTGCGGCCGAAGATCTGCTAAAGCGATCCCTGCAACGGTGGCCCGGCGACGGCGGACTGTATAACCTGCGAGGAATCCTGCATGCGAGCGCGCAGGATTTCGCAGCCGCTCAGGCAGATTTCGAGCAGGCTGTGAAGCTAAGCCCCGCGCTGGCTCCGGCGTGGAAAAATCTGGCACGGATCTATGAGCGCGATTCGGACGCCAAGGCGGAGGTCGCCTACCGTACCGTTGTGAGGTTGTCGCCAGGGGATACTGAAGCGGCGAGTGCGCTGGCTCGCCTGCTGGAATGGCGCGGAGCCTTTGCGGAGTCGCTGCGGCAGTTGGATAGGCTTCCGGCGGACGCGCGCAGCACAGCGGCGGCTCTGGCCTTGCGAACCGGAGATTTCGCCGGATTGGGCCGGGCAGCGGAGGCGGCGTCGACCTCAAAAGAGCTGCTCAGTGCGGGCGGCTTGCAGGAAGCCGACATCCTGACCGTGCTTCCAGTCATTGAGAAGAAGCAGCCGCAGTTGGCGCTCCGGCTGGTGCAGGGGTTGGAAGAGCGGCATCTTGCAACGGACACGGCGCGTGAGCATTTAGGCGCAATCTATGAAAATTTGGGGGAGTTGCCGCAGGCCCGAGAGGCTTACGAGGGGAGCGCTCACGCTGGCGAACTGAAGGCGTCGGCGCTGCTGGATCTGGCGCGAATCGCCTACAAGCAGCACCAGATCGACGACGCGCTGGGCTATGTGGCCCATGCGCGCGAGCTCGAACCGAATAATGCGGCGGTGCATTTCTTCTTTGGCATGCTGGCGGTCGAAAAGGATTTGCCGCTGGAGGCGCGGAAATCTCTCGAGACAGCGGTGCGGCTAGCGCCGGATCAGCCTTACTACAATTACGCGCTGGGTGCGGTGGCATCGCAGGGTCATGCTCCATCGGAAGCGATTCGATATTTCCAAAAATACGTGCAATTGACGGCGGGCGAGCCGCGCGGGCGTTTCGCGTTGGGAATGGCGTACTTCACAGCGGGCGATTATGAGCACGCGCGCGCGGAGCTGAACGCGGTGGCGGAGGCGCCGGAGACCCTTGCGGGAGCCAACTATTTTCTGGGCCGGATCGACAAGGTGGAGGGCGATCTGGCACACGCAGCAGCCCACTTCGAACGAGCCATTGCGGCCAACGCCGGCTTTGCGGACGCGCACGCGGAGTTGGGACTGGTACACATCCGGCAATCGAACTTGGACCGCGCGGCGGCGGAATTGGAGGCGGCGCTCCGGCTCGACGCAAACAATCCGGCGGCAAACCGCAATCTGCTGATGCTTTACCAGCGCTCGAAGGATCCGAGAACGGAGGCCCAGGCCGCCCGGGTGAAAGAGATTGAGGCTAAGCGCGAAGAGAAAGAAAACTTGATGTTCCGAACGATTGAAGTGCGTCCGTTCTGATGCGGCCTTTTCTGTACGCACCGTCGCTCGCTGGCCACGGTGTCCGCAAGTACGAAAGGCCTTGGCCGCACATTTCTGGGAACATTATGACGCAAATATGTTCTAAGTCGTAACGGCGTTGCCAAGTCTTTTTTCAGCATCCTGCTAATACTTCTTCGATACCTTCGCCGCCAGGATTTCGTCCGCCATTTGATGCCGCTCCGGTGGAACATTGACTTTCAACGTTGACTCTCTTGATACCCCTCGTCGCACACTGATCTGCAGTTCTTGCTCCGCATCTTTCCACAGATATGAGAAGCAATTCTTCCATGGCACGAAGGCCCAAGGGCCGACAATGCCCCGCTCCGTAAAGCGCCAAGAAGTGCGCAGGCCAATCGTTCCCCAAATCCCGAAAGCCAAAAAGTAGAGCGCTTGCCCGACTAGCGGGATAAACACACTCGATTCGTGAACGCCCCCGAATTGCTTCCACACCGAGAAAAGACCAACTGGTGCAGTAACCACCAGAATCCAGGCGAATCCCTTCGGCAACGTTGTGCCTAAGTCGATCATGACCCTTCCGGCCAGCCGGTTTATAAGCAGTGTTGCGGCGCTTCCGCCGAGCAGCGTGGCGGCGGCGAAGTACGAAGAGCCGATCGCGAAGCGAACCGAGACTATGGGACTCGTGCGAAGTGCGCCGGCGACAATTACTCCTAGCCCAGCTAAGGCCAGCGCAAGGGAAAGGCCCTTCACCCACCCCGTCTGATAGCTGTTCAGCGGATGCAGCCCCGACATTCCGGCCGCCAAAAGCGCCGTGCCCAAGAAGATAATCAAAAAATCGTGCGTCACGGAACCTTATCGTATCGTGATCCCGAGACGCCAAACGTAACAGGCTGCCCGCGTAAAACCGCGTATCGCAGACTCAACTGAATCGTGCGTTCGCCGCTCTTCCCGGTGACCTTTCCGAACGTGGCGGTGTAGTTGTTCGGATTGCTGTCTGCCCCGTTCCAATTCGGATGGTTGATGAAGTTGAACCCTTCCGCGCGGAATGTCAAAGCCTGCTGCTCGGTAACGGCAAACGTGCCTGGCGCCGGTGGCGTGCAGATGCGGCTGCCGTCCGAATTGTAGATCCTGAACTATTGATTCGGATCCGATTTGCCCCGCGCCGCGAACTTCGGATCGCTCAAATGTGGATCGCCGTTGATGTTCCACAGAGACGCGATCTGGTTGCCGCTGCTAGTGGAAAATCGGGCTGCGTCTCATAGCTGGTCCGGTCGAAGTCAAAGCAGCAATGGAAGTCGTAATAGCGCTGGCGATTGTATTGGTCGAAGAGGATGCTCCATTGCGCAAGTACGTGCGAGCTATAGGAATAACCGATGTTATCCGGCATGGGCCAAGAGAGCAGTTTCCCTTGCTTGTCTTTGGCTACCGGACGGCCCGCGATGCTCTTGGCGTCTACTTTCGTAAGGACCGGGAAGGAGTCCTCGCCCAGCAGCGTAGCGGCCGCCGTTATCATCGCAATGCACACGACCGTTCCGGCCAGGGAAGCACATAAGGTTTTCATTTACTGATTTCTCCGCTCGGGACGAAGCCGCGTTCTGCAAGCAACTGAGCAAGATTGACCGGATTGTGCCATGGAGTGGCTTTGATGCTTACGCGAAAAGTTGCACCGGGTTGCAGAACGCTGTGTGTGCCCGCGGCGACGGCGTCGGAAAGTGTGACGGGCACTCCCGTCCACGGCTCGATCACAGCAAGATAGTAGCCTCGCCAACCTCCGTAACTGAGCCACAGCCAGAGATGCGGGCACACATCGAGCGGAAACTCGATCAGCACGCCGCTCTGGCGGTTCGGGAATTCGATCGCGTACCAGCCGGCTTTACAATCGAGGACGTAGTGGCCGGCGTTGTAATCGGCAGGCTCGGGAACCAAGCTCATATCAACGAAGCCGGCCCGGGTTTCAAGTGTTGGCCATTCATAGCGCCGCCCTGCTTCTCCGAACCGTTCGGGATTCGCCTGGGCCACGAGTGCGCTGCGAGAAGGGATACGGATCCGGCAACCAGGTTCAATGGCGAAAGCCGGATGGGTGCCCCACAGGAAATCTATTGGCGCATAACCTTCGTGGTGGATGGTGTACTCCATCTCCAGAGTGCCTCCACGCAAGGTAAGTCGCTTCTCCGCGCGAACGGGATTAATGGGACCATAGGCGGACAAATGAACGGAAGTGACGTCAAAATGCTCGACCCGCCACGTGACGGAACGAAGCTCCCCGATATTTGGATACAATTCGCCCTTGTGCGTGCAACTCTCGCAGGTGGGAAAACCGTCGTCCCAACCTCCGCACCAGTAGTTGTCGAAGTTAGCGTCAACCGGATACTGCCGCGGTAGTATCCGCGGGTTGTGCCAAAGGAAATTCTGACCCGTAGTTTTGTCAACCAGGTCGAAGATTTTGGCCCCGCATTCGGGAAGCACGGATATGGCGAGCGCGTCGTTTGCCAAGTGAAGCACCCTCACGAGCCCCGGACCGTCATCTAACATCACTAAATCATATCTCGTGTCCTCATGGGCTTACCGGACTGTTGACGCGCGCCAAGCCGTCGCCGTCAGCCCGTTTCCATCCCGCGCGCCGGACGCCGCTGCAACACGCCCGTCCGTGGTTTGCTAACCTAATACCTCGTCGAATTTGTGGCGAATCCTTCAAACAAATGCTTAGAACAGAGAAGATGGTCTCCTCATGCGGCTAAAGGCCAAGGTCGCAGTTGTGACTGGCGCGGGGGCAGGGATTGGCCGCGCAATCGCCAGAGAATTCGCGTCCGAAGGTGCATCCGTCGTGATCGTTGATATCAACGGCTCGGCGGCCGACGAGACCGCGGCCCTCATCGTGAAGTCCGGGGGAATCGCGCGACCCATAACCGCGGATGTTTCCGACGCGCCGGCAGTTGAGCGGTTGGCCGCGGAAACGATTCAAGCCTTTGGACATATGCATGTCCTGATGAACAACGCCGCGATTCAGGTGAACAAATTCATCGAAGATACGACGCCAGAAGAGTGGTCGCGGCAGATGGCAATCAATGTCGGCGGTGTCTTCCTCTGCTCCAAATACTTCATACCGCACCTTCGGGCGACCAAGGGCTGCATCATTAACATGTCATCGGTGAACGCGACCTTTGTCGAGCCGATGTGCGCGGGCTATTGCGCCACGAAAGGGGCCATTCTCGCGTTCACAAAAGCATTGGCTATCGATCATGGGCGCGAAGGAATCCGGGTAAATGCCATCTGTCCCGGCTATATCGATGGGGGGCTGGCGGAGGGCTACTTCATGGCGCAACCGGATCCGGACGCGGCTCGCAAGCAAGCCGGCAGGCTCCACGCGCTAGGACGCATCGGCGCGCCGGAAGAGGTCGCCCGTCTGGCCGTCTTCCTTGCCAGCGACGACGCGTCCTTTATTACAGGAGCGGCACTCTCCGTGGACGGCGGCTTAAGCGCAGGTTTGCCGCGAGGAGAATAGATTAATTTATGCAACTAACAGAGAGGCAGCGCAGGCTGCTCAATTTGACGTTCATTGATTATCACGCGACAGCGGAGTTTCTCGAAAATCCCCTCGTAATCGATCGAGCGCACGGTCTCTATTATTGGGACACCGAAGGCAAACGCTACTTCGACGCTATCGGGGGAATCTTCGTGGCCGTTTTGGGGCATGGACATCCGCGAGTGATGAAGGCTATGCAGGATCAAATGGCGAAGGTTACTTTGGCCCCGCCGCTGGTCAGCATCACGGACAAATTGCTCGACTTTGTAGAAAAGTTGGGAAATGTCGCCCCCGGAAATCTGAAATTCGTCAAGCCGTTTAGCGGTGGTTCCGAAGCGGTAGAGTCGGCTCTAAAGTTTGCCCGGCAGTATTATAAACAGACCGGCCGGCCCAACAAATACAAGTTCATCAGCCGATATTACAGTTACCACGGCGCGACGTTCGGCGGCATGGCGGCGAGCGGCAATGGTCCGCGCAAATCGAAATTCGAACCCCAGATGAATGGGTTCCTCAAGGTCTTTCCGCCCAGTCACTATCGTGACCAGTTCGCATCGTGGGAGGAGGCCAATCGCTTCGCCGCGCGCGCGGTGGAAGACGTGATCATCCACGAGGACCCGGGTACCGTAGCCGGGGTGCTTCTCGAACCCATCGGCAACACCGGCGGGATCATCACGCCCACAGATGAATACTTCAAGATTCTCCGCGAGGTCTGCGACCGGCACGATGTATTGTTGATCTTTGACGAAGTTATCACCGGAATTGCCAAAACGGGAAATATGTTTGCCGCTCAGACATTCGGTGTAACTCCGGATATTATCTGCGCGGGCAAGGGGATTTCCTCCGGCGCCCTTCCCCTCGGAGCAATGATCGCGCGTGAAGACATGGCCGAAGCCTTCCGGGGAACGCCTGAGCAGGGTGTCCACTTCGCGCACGGGCACACTTTCGCCGGCAATCCGCTGGCGTGCGCGGTGGGGATCGCCGTGCTCGAAGAAGTGATCGAGAGCGACCTGTGCGAAAAGGCGCAGCGGCTCGGCGAATATCTGCGCAACAAGCTGAATTGTCTGAAGAAGTACGGCGTGGTGCGCGAGATTCGCGGAAAGGGGATTCTGCTCGGAGTCGAGTTCGTTAAGGATACAAAGACGATGCGGCCCTTCCCGGAACTGGGCAAACACTTCAAGAAAGCGGCACTCGAGAATGGCCTGATTGCGCGTGTAGACCCAAGCTGGTTCGCAGTTGCGCCGCCTTTGATCGCGGAGGAAAAGGACATCGATGAGATGTACTCGCTGATCGACGATAGCCTGCGAGCCGCTCTTAACCGGGTGCGAGGTTAATGCATTTTGCGGCGACATCGCCAAAGACCAGAAAGCTGGTCGATTGGCTGTTGCTGCTGGCGTGTAATCTCATTTGGGCGAGCCAGTTCGTCACCGTGAAGTTGGTTCAAGAACAGATGGGCCCGTTGTTCGCCGTCACATTTCCTATTGCGCTTTCGGCTCTGCTGCTTGTCGTGCTGGTACAGCGCGATCCGAAAGCCCGCGTGACCAGGAAAGATCTCTGGAACTTCGTGTGGCTGGGCATCGCCGGACAGTTAGTGGCACAACTCTTCATCACTTGGGGGGTCCGCTTTGCACCAGCTTCCAACGCCGCGCTCCTCTCTCTGGCGATGCCTGTTTCCACTGCCGTGATGGCGCATTTCTTTCTCGGCGAACACATGTCTCGTATTCGTTGGATCAGTTTCGGCCTCGCTCTCCTGGGCGTCGCTGTATGTTCGGGTGTCGATTGGAGTGACGTTAGTTTTGGCCGCCGCTACATGGCGGGTAACGCGCTGTTTTTCCTCAGCGTACTCGGCAGCGCTTTCTATAACGCGTACAGCAAGGTCGTGTTGGAGCGCCACTCGCCCCTGCGCGTTTTGCTTTATAGCTACTACGTTCTACTGACTGTTTTGGTGCCGCTCACGGTGGCCCTAGAGCCCGAGGGAATCCGGAACCTAATTCATTATTCCGGGACAACCTGGGTCGGACTCGGGATGCTCGCCTTTTTTCAATACTTCCTGTCGATGGTCATTTTTCTGCATGTGCTTACCCGGCTGGACGCAACCCAGGCGGCCCTTTCCAATTACCTCATTCCGTTTTTCGGTGTGTTGATCGCGTTTGTCGTTCTGCATGAACGACTCACGATTTTCATGGTTTTGGGCGGTTTACTGGCGCTGGCAAGCACACTTTTAATTACGGTTTGGGATGACACGCAAGCCTCCGATCTGACGCCATCACCAGCCGGCGAATCGATCCTTAGGAGATGAACATGTCATCAGCCAGACATTCCGGTATCGGAGACGCGGTATGCGCCGCTCCCGTTGGAGACTGGTGCGGCGAAGGCGTTCTGTGGCACCCGGAAGAGAAGGCAGTTTATTGGACGGACGTAAACCGTTTCCTAATCCACCGTTTCACGCCGCACAACGGCTGCGTCAAAACGTGGTTCTTCGAGGAGCCCGTTACGGCGGTCCTTATGACGAGCCGCTATGAAACTCTGGTCGTGGTGACTGGCTCAGGGGCAATTCTTTGGCAGGCTGCCGGCGATGTTCGAGGCGAGCCTTTTTTCCGCGTTCCGAACTGGCCTTCGGTGCGCGCCAATGACGCGGGAGTGGATCCGCATGGGTCCCTCTGGATCGGCACAATGCGCAACAACGTCAATCCGGATGGATCACCTGGCGAGGCTGGCGGATCGGACGGCGGCTTGTTTCGCATCCGTCCGGATGGCACGGTTACCGAGCATCTGCGGAATGTTGGCATAGCGAACACAGTAGTTTGGAGTCCCGATCACACGAAGTTTTACTTTGCCGATTCACTGGCCGACAAGATCGAAGTATTCGAGTTCGATGGCGGCATCTCAACACCGCGACCCTTCTTCAACAACTTTGGGCGCGGCTTACCCGATGGCTCAACAGTCGACAGCGGTGGATACCTATGGAACTGCCGCTATGGCGGCTCTTGCATCTTACGCATTGCGCCGGACAGATCGATAGATCGTGTAATCGAAATGCCAACCATGAATATCACCAATTGTACGTTTGGCGGAGATGATCTTAAGACGCTCTATGTCACAACAGCAGCCGTTGGCGCACCGCCCGCTGAACGACTCGCCGGCAGTCTGTTTGCGATAGAAACGGAATTCGCGGGTCAACCCGAAGCAAGTTTCAAGATAGTTTAGAGGCGCGTCGGGCCCGAGCTGCGGAGTTAGCGGCCACCGCGGTCCGGATCAATTCCTTGAAGGCGGCCCCGTTGAGCTTCTCGCCTTCGCGAATGTCGATGGCGCGGCGCGTGTTCCCCTCGAGACTGGCGTTGAACAGCTTCTGGGGGTCGTCAAGCGAGGCGCCTCGGAAGAAGGTGAGCTTCACGACCTGCTTGTACGACTCCCCCGTACAGACGCCGCCGTCATGGGACCAGACCGGAGTCCCCATCCATTTCCATTCCTCCTGGATCTCGGGGTCCGCGTCGTGGATGAACCGGCGAACCCAGGCGAGCGTCTCGCCTCTCCAGTCCCCCAGTTCCTGGATCCTCTTCGTGATGTTCTTCGAAGCGTCCGCGCTGTTCGGGGCACGTTTCGCAGTCATGAGCTCTCCGACCCGAGGCGGCGCCACAAGAAGTACGAGATCGCCCAGAGTACGCCGGTAGCCGCCGCAAAGCCCCAAGCCTCGGGGCCATCGTCCACCGAGATGTGGGCGATGAGCGCCGAGGCGAGGTTGAAGGCGAAGCCGGCGTAGGCCCACTCCTTGAGCCGCGCGGGCACCGGCACAAGCAGCAGCACTACGCCGAGCAGCTTGGCCCAGGAGAGCTCTATGCGGAAGTAGGCGGGGAAGCCCAGATGGGTGAAAGCCTGCGCCACCTCCGGCAGGCGCAGTTGCGCATAGGCGGTGAAGCTCATCTGCAGGCAGAAGAGCGCGGTGACGATCCAATAAACGATCGTCATAACTTTCCGGGTCGTCTTGGCGGCGGCGAGGGCGGGTTTTTGCAGGGTCGATTCCATGGGGTGTTTCCTCCTAGGCTTTTTCAACGCTGAACTGCTTTGCGTACTCGGCATTCAATCGCTGCCAGCCGCCGAACTTGATGGCATCGGCACCGGCGATTCGTCCGATGGGCGCGCCCGCGAGAAGGCGATCCATCACATCGAAGCAGATGTGCCAGCCCGCAGCGCCCCACGCGATGAAGCGGCGATCGATGTTATGCCACAGCGTCAGGCGCGTGCCGCCGCCGAGCGGTTCGAGCTGCCACCGAATATCGCCGTATTCGAGCGTCCTGGGAGCGTCGGCTCGGGTCACTCTTGTTGCGGAAGCCCGCGGCGTTCCCACCCAGGTGAGATTCACCGTTCCCACCGTGCCCATGCTCCCATCGGCCGCAAACGGCGCCCACTCGCGCAGATGCTCGGGATCGGTGAGCGCCTGCCAGACCTTTTCCGGCGAGTGGCGGAGCTCGCGGACGAGAACGAGCGTCCACTTCTCCCCGTCCTTTTGTATCTGCGCCCCGCGGGCCGGGCCCGGTTCGTACTGTTCGCGGTCGATCATCTATCTTCTCCCGACGCCCTACCAGCGCATCAGTTGCGTGACCTGAATGAGATTGACGCGGGTGTCGTTCAGCATGGCGATCTTGGATGCCGTCACCTCCCTTGGTGGCAAGGTGAACTCGGCGCCGCGTCGGAATGGGCCCTGACTGAAATCGGTCTTCTTGGCAAAACCCAGTATTTCTGTATAGCAGCGCAGCGCCTTGTCCTGATCGTCCACATATACGCTAGTCACTTTGATTTTCATTTCGTTTCTCCTTTGTCGCGTTCGCGGTTGGGGCCGCGAGATCTCCTTGTCGTCTTTTTCGTTGGTGGCGATTGATCCATGCGGTCGAGGTGGCGTTCGAGAGCATCTACGTGAGCGGACCAGAACCGGCGGAACGGAGCCAGCCAGGCATCCACCTGCTGGAGTGGTTCAGGTTTCAGCCGGTAGAGACGGCGCTGTGCGTCCACCGTGGATTCTACGAAACCCGCCTCTCGCAGCACTCGCAGGTGCTTTGACACGGTCGGCTGCGGCATACGAAGTTGACGCTCTATCTCTCCAACCGACTGTTGCGATGAGACCAGGAGGCTCAATATCGCGCGGCGGTTCGGCTCCGCAATGATTTCGAACACGGATTCCACGATCGTAATATACGCAACACAGCATATGCGTGTCAAGGCATACAAAAACAGATTCCGGCATTTGACCCAAGTATGTATGGCGGATCATACTTGGAAATATGAGAATTGGAGAGCGCGGCCAAGTCACAATCCCAAAAGATATCCGGGAACGTTTTGGCTTGGGACCTGAGACGGAGGTCGAATTCCGTGTGGTGGGTGATGCGATCCTCCTCAAGAAGGCACCGAAGAAGCTTAAGCTTGCGAAGTGGAAGGGCCGCTGCGGCGACACATTCGCAAAACTTGGCTATTCGTCGGTCAATAAATTCATCGACGACGTGCGCGGCCGATGATTACGGCGATTGACACGAACATCCTTCTCGACATCCTAGTGCCAAACGAAGATTTTTACGACGCCTCAGCAGATGGGCTGCAGGCGGGCGCTAGTTCGGGTTCTCTGGTGATCTGCGACATCGTTTACGCGGAGGTGTGCATTCACTTCGAAAGGCAGCGAGAGTGCGATGGCTTTCTGGAGAGTAACGAAATCCGTGTACAACACTTGACGCGGCAAGCGCATTTTCTGGCTAGCCGCGCGTGGCGGACTTACCGGAAACAGGGTGGCAAGCGGACCAGGATACTGGCCGACTTCCTCATCGGAGCTCATGCTCAGACTCAAGCGGACCGGCTTTTATCGCGGGATCGCGGGTTTTATCGCAAGCTCTTCCCATCCATCAATTTGCACGACCCGTCGGCAGAAAAGGCGCGCTAATCGAGCGCGGAGTTCCCGGCGAGATGGCGCGCGTTCATTTCCAATCGATCGAAGATCAACTTCGCCAGACGGAAGGATTCGATTTTCCCGGCCTGGCCGTTATCCGAGACTTCGAAATCGGCATCTTTCAGGGTGGTGACGGTGCGGCCCTTCTTGTCGCGAACGATGACGTCCACGACGACATTTTCGGCAGTTGCTCTCGGCCAGGATGGGGATCGGCGGGCTGCGCGGCCAGGCGCTTGAGGGGCGCGACTAGAAAGACAGGCGGCGGCGCACAGGATCAAGTGCTTGCGGTCCGTCGTCATGCGTAAAGTGCTTTTCCCATATTACTGAGCGATTTCATTTTTCAGCCGAAGAACTTCGGCGCGTTCTTTGGCTGCTTCGGCTTTGCGGCCGGCTTTGGCGTCCACCGTGGATTTTACGAAACCGGCCTCACGCAGCAACTGTTGTGACGAGACCAGGAGGCTCAAGATCGCGCGGCCATTCGGCTCCGCAATGATTTCGAACACAGATTGCCGGCGTGTTGCTGTCACCCGCTGATCAATTCTGTTCCGCCCAAAGGGTTTGGTTTAGCCGAAAGCTCCGATTGAAAGCGCACAGTCAGTGCGATCACAACCGATCGCGGCCCGAGATGCGCGCGGAAGAACCGGCCAATGACTCGCTCTTCGAGCAAGGACTAACCCAAAAAAACCCTTGACACAGATGCGGTGTTGTAGTTAACTAAAGCAGTATGCCGGCTGCACGACAGCCCCGAGAATAGATGAACTTCTAAAGGAGAAGAACATGAAATTCCATCGTTTTATGATGTCAGTTGCTCTGATATCGCTTTCCACCGTGGCTTTTGCCGAGTCTCACGCGCACAAATCCGACGCGCAGAAGTCTGAGGCGCAGGCGTCCTTCGATAAATTGAAAACTCTGGCCGGCTCTTGGGAAGGAAATGTGACCACCGTCCCCCAAGCACCCGAAATCGACGGCAAGCTCATGCAAATCTCATTTCGCGTGACTTCCATGGGCAACGCGCTCATGCATGAGATGACGGGAGGCGGCCGGCCCGACGATCCGATCACCATGTTGTATTTGGATGGTGACCGCTTGCTGCTGACCCATTATTGCGATGCGGGCAACCGGCCTCGCATGACCGGCAAGATCGCGCCGGACGGCAACAGGGTGGAGTTTGATTTTCTCGACGTCGCCGGCAGCCTGCAATACGGACACATGCACCATGCGGTGTTCAACTTCGTCGATGCCAACCATCACACCGAGGACTGGACTTACATGGAGCCGGGCGATAAACCGATGCGCGCGCACTTCGACCTGCAGCGCACAAAATAGCTATCTGGACCCAGGATGGACCGTGAGTGGAACGATACCCAGCCGATTTACCGACAAGTTCGGGACCGCGTCGTCGCGATGATACTCGACAAAGTTCTCAAGGAAGGTGATCCGCTGCCCTCCGTGCGCACTGTCGCCGCCGATTATCGGGTCAATCCGCTCACTGTTCTCAAGGGCTATCAACAACTGGTGGACGAGGGGCTGGTCGAGACCAGACGAGGTCTCGGCATGTTCGTGAATCCGGGCGCGCGCGATCTGTTGCTGCAGGGCGAACGGCAGAAGTTTCTGGGCGAAGAATGGCCCCGGGTCTACGCCACCATTCAGCGGCTCGGCCTGAAGCCGGAAGAGCTGCTGAAGCCAGCGAAGAATTCAAAGAAGGAGGAACGCTGAAACCATGGCATGCATAGAAGCGCGCGGCCTCCGCAAATCATTCGGCTCAACCATCGCGCTGGATGGTGTCAATTTGCATATCGAAGAGGGGCGCATTGTCGGACTGATCGGCCCTAACGGCGCAGGCAAGACTACTGCGCTCAACGCGATTCTCGGCCTTACGCCTTATCAGGGAGAACTCAAGGTGCTCGGACGCGATCCCTGGATGCAGCGCGACATGCTCATGCGCGATGTCTGCTTCATTTCCGATGTTGCCGTACTGCCGCGCTGGATGCGGGTTTCGCACGCGCTCGACTACGTCGCGGGCGTGCATCCGCGATTCGACCGTGCGAAGGCGGAAATTTTTCTTGCGAAGAGCACCATCCGGCGCGATAGCAAAATCCGGGAACTGTCCAAAGGCATGGTGACGCAACTGCATCTCGCGCTGGTCATGGCGATAGACGCGAGATTGCTGGTGCTGGACGAGCCTACGCTTGGTCTCGATATCATCTATCGCAAGCAGTTCTACGATTCCCTGCTGAACGATTACTTCGATCGCAGCCGCACCATCCTCGTCACGACACATCAGGTGGAGGAGATCCAGCACGTCCTCACCGATGTCATGTTCATCAACCGCGGCCGCATTGTGTTCGAGTGCAGCATGGAAGAATTGGAGTCGCGTTATTTGGAAGCGGTGGTGCGTCCCGAGCAGGTCGCCGCGGCACGGGCGCTGAAGCCGATGCACGAGAGCCAGACGCTCGGTCGCAGCATCCTGCTGTTCGACGGTGTGGATCGCCAGCAACTCGCCGCGCTTGGCGAGGTGCACACGCCCAGCATCGCCGACTTGTTTGTCGCGGTGATCGGCAATCAGACCGGGCAAGCAAAAGGAGGGGCCAAATGAATACTCAATCGTTGTACTGGTCGGTACGGCGCGAATTCTGGGAGAACCGTTCCATCTATATCGCGCCTCTCGCCGTCGCCGCCCTAATTCTGGTCGGGTTTTTGATCAGCACAATTCGGCTAGCGGACACGATGCGCGCATCGGCGGCGCTCGACCCGATGCAGCAGCACGAGCTCATCGCGCAGCCGT
Organism: Bryobacterales bacterium; assembly: GCA_038229055.1. GTDB lineage: Bacteria > Acidobacteriota > Terriglobia > Bryobacterales > Bryobacteraceae > JANYJA01. The sequence continues at coordinate 30,329 of JBBROU010000054.1, forward strand.
ACGACTTCGCTGCGCTTCTGCTCATGGGGACCACTTTTGTCGTCGGAGTCTTCTACTGTCTCGACGCGCTGCACGGTGAACGTCGCGATCGTAGCATCCTCTTCTGGAAGTCGCTGCCGGTGTCCGATCTTACGATCGTGCTCTCGAAGGCGAGCATCCCGCTCATAATTCTCCCGCTGCTCACCTTTGCGATCACCGTTGCGACGCAGTGGATCATGCTGTTGCTTAACGTCGCGGTCCTGCTGGGGAGCGGTCTGAGTCTCGCGCCGCTATGGACACATTTGCCGTTGTTCCGGATGTGGGTGATGCTGCTTTACCACCTTCTGGCCGTGCATGCGCTCTGCTATGCGCCAATCTTCGGCTGGCTTCTGCTGGTATCCGGCTGGGCGCGCCGCGCGGTATTTTTGTGGGCCGGCTTACCGCTGCTGGCGATCGGCTTCGGCGAAAAGATTGCCTTCAACACTTCGTATTTCGCGGGCTTGTTGCAATCTCGCTTAATCGGCGGCGGGGACGCTGGCGATTTATCCGCGCCGGGCAACATGCCAATGCACGCGCCGACACTGCTCGCTCTGGTTGACTTCCTGATCAGCCCGAGTCTGTGGATGGGTCTGGCTGCGTGCGCTTTATTCCTCGCCGCGGCGGCGCGGATCCGCCGTTATCAAGGACCGATCTGATTCGCGTTATCGAGCCCTTGCCACGGCACGTTAGCGCGTTTCAGAATACAATAGAAGGCAATCCGCGATGTCGAAATTCGCCAGCTTTCTCGCGCTGTTGCCTGTCCTGACGGCTCTGGCTGCGGCCGAATTACCGCCGAAGCACCCTACTGCCGCCGGGCCGGCGCGGGAGCGGCTGAACAAACTGACCGCGGAGATGGCGCCGAAGCTGTCTGAAGCGGGCATTCGACCCGTAGCCGTGCGTAACTTCATCGATACCGCGGTTTTCTCCAAGATGAAACGCGACGGCATCCCGCATGCAGGTCTGAGCAGCGACGCGGAGTTCCTGCGGCGCGTCCATCTTGACCTCACCGGCCGGCTCCCCGAGCCCGAGGTGACGCGGAAGTTTCTGGCTGACAGCGACTCGGCCAAGCGCGACAAGATGATCGATTCGCTGATGGCCACGTCGGTGGAAGGAAAACTCCAAAAGCCGCAAACGCCGTTTCTGGATAAATGGACTTACTTCTTCAACGATTTGTTTCGGAATAACGCGGGAGAGGTGGGCGCTCCCGGCCGAAATCTGTTGCGGGATTACATCTATGACGCGGTGCTGATGAACACGCCCTACGACGAAATCGTTCGGGAGTTGCTGACCGCCCGCACGCGCGATAACTTTCTGGACGCTACCTCGAACTTCCTATTGCGCGATCACGTGGACGACTTCAACGACTTGATGATCAACCAGACCGATTCCTACGATGAGATGGCCATCAGCACCAGCAAGTATTTTCTGGGCGTCAATCTGGAATGCGTATCGTGCCACGACGGTCAACGGCATCTCGACAAGATTAATCTGTATTTAAGCCGAGTCCACCGCCCGCAGTTGTGGCGTCAGGCGGCTTTCTTCAGCAAACTCTCGATGAGCCGGCCTTACGGCATCGGCAACGAATACGACATGGCGGAAAAGAGTGCCAGCCATTACGACGTCACTTCCCGGAGTGTCAGGCGCATGCCGCGCTACAAGACAGACCTGACGTCCCCCGAATTTCTGTTAACGGGCGAGAAGCCCAAAGAGGGCGAGCCGTGGCGCGAATCATATGCGCGTATCCTGACCACGAATCCTCAATTCGCCCGCGCGACGGTCAACCTGATCTGGGCCGAGTTAATGGGCGTCGGAATCGTCGACCCGCCGCTCGATTTCGATCTGGCACGCATCGATCCCGCTAATCCGCCACCCGCTCCGTGGACGCTTCAGCCGAGCAATCCCGAGCTGCTGGAAGAACTGGCGAAAGATTTTCGTGAACACAACTACGACTTGCGGCACCTGATTCGCGAGATTGCCGCCTCCAGCACGTACCAACTTTCATCGCGCTTTGAAGGCGAGTGGAAGCCGGCTTACGCCTCCTATTTCGCGCGCCACTTTGTGCATCGTCTTTCAGCGGAAGAGATCGCCGACGCCATCTCGCAGGCGACCGGAGATTTCCCTTCCATAGCAGTCAGTGACAGTACCG
>JBBROU010000055.1:0-31566 GCA_038229055.1 Bryobacterales bacterium
GACAGCAGCCACAAAATCAGCGAACCACTTACTACGGCGCCGCCAGTGCGCGTCACCGCATGTCCAAGATCAGTGTCGAGCTATGTCCAGCGTTTTCAGCGTCGGCGGTACGGTCAAAGGGCTAATTGGGACGCGAGTGGTTTATCACTGTTTTTTGTTGGTATAGCGCTACTGGTCCTTTCAAGGCTATAATCGTAGCATGCCACCACGAGCAAGCAAAACCAAAAACCCGCGATTGAAAGACCCTGTTCTATTCGCCAAGTCGCTCATGGAGAGTGTGATCGGTGAGAAGTGGGACGGGACGCCGCTTGAGCATCCACCGGAGCGGGAAAAGAACCCTCACGCCGTCGCCATGTCCAAGCTGGGAGCATCCAAGGGCGGTAAGGCGAGAGCCGAAAGCCTAACGCCTAAACAACGCAGCAAGATTGCGAAAAAAGCAGCCAAAGCACGATGGGGAAAGGTGGCTTAAGCGTATAAATCTACATTCTTTAGCGTCTTTTATGTTGACATTGCCTCCACGAGCAAGCATAATGGATGTATGAACAGGATGGATACAGCAAGACGCGCTCAAGTTGTCCGGTGCCTCATCGAAGGTTGCTCGATTAATTCCACGGTCCGCATGACTGGCGTAGCGAAGCATACCATCCTGAAACTGCTGGTTGAACTCAGTTCGGCGTGTGCCGAATTCCTTGACGGTGCTATGCAGAATCTCAACTGTGAGCGCATTCAGGTTGACGAAATCTGGCAGTTTGTCGGATGCAAGCAAAAGAACGTCACGATGGATAAGATCGAACGCGACGGCGTTTGCGGCGACATCTGGACATGGACGGCGATTGATGCGGATACCAAGCTAATCCCCTGCTGGATGCTAGGGATGCGCGATCCATCGACAGCCCGCGACTTCATGACGGACCTTGCTGGACGCCTTGCAAACCGCGTTCAGCTAACCACTGACGGTCTGAAGTGCTACTTGACAGCCGTCAATAGCGCATTCGGTCAAGATGTTGATTACGCGATGCTGATAAAGGTTTATGGCAACGAGCCGGAAGGTCACAAGCGGTATAGCCCTGCCATCTGTATCTCATGCGAGAGTCGGATGGTTACTGGCACTCCTGATCCCAAGCACGTTAGCACGAGCTACGTGGAGCGGGCTAACTTGACAATGAGAATGAACATGCGCCGATTTACTCGCCTGACGAATGCGTTTAGCAAAAAGGTGGAAAATCATGCCGCTTCGGTTGCGCTCTACATGATGCACGATAACTTTGGTCGCGTTCACCTGACACTGAAAACTACTCCCGCAGTCAAGGCCGGAATCGCCGATCACATCTGGAGCGTCGAAGAGATCATCGGTTTACTCGAAAAACGCGAAAAGGCGGTCGCCGCGTGATTCAAACTGCACCACTACCCGATCTTCCGAACGTGCTGACCCAGATCCATAACAAAGTCATTATCAAGAATAAAGCGATGCGTGCAAGGACGCCGTTAACTCGCGCAGGGCCTTGCCCCGATGGCTCACTACGAATTTCTGTTCCGGCGGGACTTCAGCCAAGGCGCACTGGAAAGGCCGATAGTAAAACAAGGGGTCGTAGCCGAATCCGCCCGATCCCCGCGGTTCCCGCAGGATTTCGCCTTCGACTTCACCGCGAAAGGTCCGTATCGCGCGGCCAACTTCCACCAGTGCGATCACACATACGAAGCGCGCGCGTCGATTCTTGTGCTGCTCCAGATTGCGCAACAGCAGCCCGTTGTTCTCTTCGTCCGACGCGCCTTCACCCGCATAACGCGCCGAGTAAACCCCCGGCGCTCCTCCGAGCGCGTCGACTTCCAGACCGGAGTCGTCGGCGAAAAGAAGCCCGCTGGTGAACTGCCCGTAATACTCGGCCTTGAGGAGGGCGTTCTCTTCGAAGGTCGATCCCGTTTCAGCGCAAGCCGGAATCGTGCTCAGACCGGGAAGCGGCTCCACATAGGCGGCCGCCATCCGAAACTCTTTCAGCTTTCCGGCGTTGCCAGTCGCGCAATAGAGCGTCACGGGATCGGGACGATAGCCTTCTGCAACCCCACCAGTTCGCGCACGCCGGCTCTCCCAAGCTCGATCAACTCTGCCATCTGGTGATCATCGAACGCCTTTTGCTCGGCGGTCGCCTGTAGCTCTATGAATTTGCCGGACCCGGTCATTACGATGTTCATGTCGACATCGGCGCGAGAGTCTTCTTCATAGCAAAGATCCAGCAGTGATTCACCGCGCAGCACGCCCACGCTGGTGGCCGCCACGTAATCGCGCAGCGGAACGCGTTTCAGCGTCTTGAAGCGGACCAGCTTTTGCAGAGCCATTGCGAGCGCGACGAACGCGCCAGTGATCGAGGCAGTTCGCGTTCCGCCGTCGGCTTGAAGCACGTCGCAATCGAGCGTGATGGTGCGCTCCCCAAGTGATTCCAGATCCACCACGGCGCGCAGCGATCGTCCAATGAGCCGCTGAATTTCATGCGTGCGCCCCGACGGCTTGCCTTTCGTCACTTCACGCGGAGTGCGCTTCACGGTGGCGCGCGGCAGCATGGAGTATTCGGCCGTGACCCACCCCTTGCCGCTGCCGCGCATAAACGGCGGCACGGTTTCTTCAACCGAGGCGGCGCACAGCACGCGCGTGTTCCCCACCACGATCAACGCCGAACCCTCGGCGGTTTCAAGGTAGTCCGTTTCAATTCTCACCGGCCGCATTTGCGTTCGAGATCTTCCGTCAACTCGCATGTTTCATCACCAGGTACAACAACACCATCACAGCAATCACGACAAGAATCACCAGAACAACACATGGCATTCCCGCTCGCATTTGAGGCGCTGCCGCCTTCTTTCCTCGATTTACCGGTTTCAGTTTCGCCATGAACTTACAGTTGCTCGGCGGCCTCGGCAAAAAACTCGCCGAGCGTCGCTAGAGACTCTTCGCTTAGATCTTTCACCAGCAGCGCGATCACATTGCGCCCTTTGCGCTCGAGTGCCATTCGCGTCGCCAGAAATTGCGCCATGTGATAGTCCGGCTCGTACCCGGCTGCGGCGAAGTGAGCTTGTTTCTCCGAGAGAATCACCGTCGAAAGACACTTCCCGTGCCCGATGATCATCTCGTGATAGGAGTGATTCATGGCAGGCCCCTCGTAAATATCTACCGGCATTTGCAGGCGTGATCGGAATACCAAGTCCGCCGCGCGATCGAGCAGCTTGCGCATCGCCTTGCCTTCATCGGTGTAGCGGAGATCGCCGAAGAATGTCAGTTCCGCATATTCCACTTTGCGCGTGCCGGTCAGCGCTTTTATGGCGTTCGCGTAGTCCGTAGGCGTTCCGAAATTAACGCAGCCTTTCCAGCGCTTCCGATGCGCCGTTAGCGCCTGCCACGCTGCAGTTTTGTCGGTGCCGCCCTTCTCTTTGGCTTCCGCATACACTTCCGCCGCGATGGCTTTGTATAGCTCCACACCCGGCTGCGTCACGAAGTTCATCTGGCGCAAGTAGCCCAGCCCGAAGACCACGTAGTGGATGAACTGCATGTAAGCCGAAAGCTGCGTCCGGCTGGGGAAGGTGAGAATCGCAATGGGGTATCGCGCGTGGCGCACCGCGCTGATGGCATCGGCCTCCGGATTCGGTTCACCCTTGAGCTGAACGGCGAGGAAGACGCGGTCTTGCGCGGGGTCGAGCGGCTTGCGGTAATGACGCAGCCGGACCTTTTCGCGAATCACCACCTTGATTCCGATGGCTTCGCTCTTGCCTAAACTCTCTTCGATATCCTGTTTGGTCCAGAGCGCCGCCGCGCTCCACGATTTCGGCAGCAGCAGCGTTACTTTGTCGCGTCCCGTTTCGCCCTGGGCTTGCAGGAAAGCCGCCAGCTTCCACGCAGTGCCGATTTCTTCATCGGTTAAGACCGCGGCACCCATCCACTTGCGTAAGTCCACACCCGCGAGCGCCAGCGGATACAAACTCCCGCGCGTCAGCGGTGCACTGTGCCTGCCCGCCGTGGTGTTGTCATTATCGGGCTGAAGCGGAACGCGGGTATATCCTTTGGGCCCGGCGAACTGATCCAGAATCGAACCCGGCAACGTCATGTAAAGAAAATTCGTGCCACTCTCGACACCGTTTTTCGCGTACAGCGCGGAGAGCTTCTCCAAGTTGACGACCGGCTCATACGAGGTCATCCCCATGGCCATTCCGATAACCTGAGTCGACCGCAGCACATCGGGCAGCAGTAGCCCCGAGCGATGCTGCATGTCCTGAACGATGGCCTTCAGCTTCGCGGGGTCGGTGGAATCGAGCGAGTATACGCGCGGCCCGCCTTTCAGCAGCCCGGCTCCGAAGTAGGTGGTCTTGTCTTCGACCGAGCCGCCCATCCCCGCCCAGATCAGAAAGCGCAGCTTCGAGCCATGCGCGGCTTCGAGCTTCTGCCGGGCGGCATCCACTTCCGCTTGAATCTGAGACGCCCATTCGGGATGGTCCGCTACCTGCCAGCTCAGGTCGAAGACGCCGTACGAGTTCTTGGTGACGTGGCCCGCTGCGTCGACTTCCATGCCGAGAGGAATGAGTGCGTCGGATTTGGGATCGAGTTCGTCGAGCTTGCCGCCGCGCGCGCGTTCGCGCAGCGCTCTGAGGCGCGCCAGCACGGATTCCTTCTGGAATCTTTCGAAGGACTGTTGCGAAGTTTCGCGCCTGGGATCGTTGAGAATGGAAAGTGACAATGACAAGGAGTTTCCGCGGTAGCCTTCCCATCTTACTGGTTCTAGCCTCGTGCGCGAACCGGAACCCGGAGACTCCGCCGCCGGTGCCGGATACCGTCGCGCCCGCCTGGCAACTGAAATCGGTGACGAGCGCGGGATCCGAGCAGGGCCGCCCATCGTGGCTCGCTGAGTATCGTGGCAGTGCTTCTGCCGCGGCGCACGTCAGCATTTATGGATTGCGCACTTCGGCCGAAGGCTTAGATATGACGCAAAAGCGGCGTCCGTCGGCGAACACGGTGACTTTCTACACGGACCATTACTTCGCCGTGGTGCGTTGGGAGAATACAGAGCGCGAGCCGCTAACGACGTTGATTACGAAGTTGGAGAAGGCGCTGAAGTAGCAAACCTAGTCGTCGGTGAATAGCCTCGGATCGAAGCCAAATGGCTCCGGCTCAAGCCATACCAGCGAATTGTAATCCGGATATGCTGGGTTTAGAAGAACGTTGAATTCTCGCGGGACCGCCACCGACGGAACGCATACCGCGAGTTCGTTGCCCGATTTCAGCCATTCCTCTCCCGTACTCTGACATAGCTCCAAATCGCTTAAGTTATCGAACCGAAGGACGCCCGCAACCGGGATTTCCGTGGATGAATAGACCAGGTCTCGGGGCAGTTGGGTCTTATCGACGTGAACCAGAATTTCCAGGCACGCTAAAGAGAGGTATTGCGAAGCGTAGAGCATTGACGTGCCGCTTCGATTCCAACGACCGCCAGTCTGGCGCCTGTGGCGTCACCCGCCGCGCGTGCCGAGCGGTGCAATCGGAAAACCGTCATTTGCAATTATGAGAAGAGGCCGTAATCGATGCGGATCAACACTTCTAAAACATTGCGCATCTTGATAGGGTCGCCGGTCTCAATAACCTCGCGGGGCGACAGACCTTCGAAGATGTGCCGAGGGGTATCCAACCACCCGAAGGCCTTCGCCTCATCACCGAACACTTCCAGCGCACTGGTTCACTCTTGCCATGAGACTAGCGTAGACCGTTACAGGAACTGATGTTCACCGGCGGCGCGCTAAAATAGGGTCATGCTGCGCGCCCCATCCACGAACTCCGTGGAGCGCTTCTTTCAGTTCTCCCTCCTTGGATTAGTCACGAGCGGATATCTAGCCGTCGCCGGGTCCGGGGCTCTCGATCGCTCCACCATGATTCTGGCGGCGTGCGCGCTCATCCTTCGCGCGCTTGTGATCACTGGCTTTGTCCGCATGGAAATTCCGGACCGTCTCGTGAACTGGGTCACCATCCTCTACATCGGTTTCTACTTCGTCGACTATTTCTTCATCTCGCGCGACATGCTCACCGGCACGGTCCACCTGATGTTCTTTCTCGCGATAGCTAAGATTCTCACAGCGAAAACTAATCGCGATTACCTTTACACCGCCGCTATCGCATTCGTTGAACTTCTCGCGGCCGCGATTCTATCCTCGAGCCTCAGCTTCTTTGCCTTCCTGGCCCTGTACCTATTGTTCGCGATAGCGGCTTTCACCAGCGCTGAAATTCGCCGTTCACTGCAAAGATCTACGCGCATCTCGCGAGCCTCGCGCATTCGTTTTTCGCCGCGCCTCGCCACCCTCTCGGTCTCCATCACCGCCGGAATTCTGCTGCTTACCGCGGGCCTGTTCTTCGTGCTGCCGCGCACCGCCAACGCCGCGCTCCGCCATCTGGTTTCCAGCCGTTATCACCTAACCGGATTCTCCAATGAAGTGCTGCTCGGCGATATCGGCGATATCCAGGCCGATTCGCGCGCCATCCTTCACGTGAAATCCTACTCGCGCGAATTTCCGCCTAATTTGAAATGGCGCGGCGCCGCGCTCACGCAGTTCGACGGACACAAGTGGTCGGACGCGTCGCGCCAAGGCGAGACAATGGCGGTCGAGCACGGAACCATCCCGCTCGCGGATGAATGGCAGCGACGGCGCATCGGCCGCCGCGTGCTCTACCGCGTCGACATGAACACCACCGATTCCGATGCCGTGTTCATCGCGGGCGTCCCCGAATTCGTCAACATCGGCGCGGGCCGCCTGATGCGCACGTCAACCGGCGGATACCGGCTTGGGTATGTTCCGACGGAAAGCGTGCGCTACGAGGTTTCCAGTTTCATCGGATCGCCGCTTACGCTCGATGCTCCGCGCCACTGGGAAATCCACTCGTCGGAACGCGCACGAAATCTGCAGTTGCCCGCAATCGATGGCCGCATCCCAGAGCTCGCACGCAATGTCACTCGCGACGAACTCACCGACTGGCAGCGTGCTCAATCGCTGCAGAATTATCTGCGGCGTTCCTATGCTTACTCGCTTGAACTCAGCTCCGTCAGTGCGCCCGATCCGCTGGCGGACTTTCTCTTCTCTCGCCGCAAAGGTCACTGCGAATACTTCGCTTCGGCACTTGCCGTGATGCTTCGAACTCTCGACATTCCAGCCCGCATAGTCAATGGATTTCAGAGCGGCACCTTCAATCCGGTATCCGGACAATACGTGATTCGCGCTTCGGACGCGCATAGCTGGGTTGAGGCGTTTTTCCCGGATCGGGGCTGGGTTGGACTCGACGCCACACCGACGGCATCGGGCGCTCCCAAAAATCTGTTCAGCAAGATCGGGCTTTACCTCGATGCTGCCGACACGTTCTGGCAGGAGTGGGTCATGAGCTACGACCTCGGGCATCAAGTGACGTTGGCCCAACGATTAGAAGAAACGACTCGCCGATTGCATTGGGAGTTGGCTTCGCCGACTGTGAACTGGACTAGTTGGGCCGCCGCGGTGACTGGCTGGATGAAAAAATACGGTGGGATCTCGACAGGTTCGGTTCTCTCGGCCGTCATTCTCGTCGCGTTCCGGCGTCGTATCTACGAATGGAGCCGTCTCCGAAGAATCCGAAGTGGCGGAGCGGTCGCCTCCGACGGTACGGCTTTATATAATCGCATGCTGGAAATTATGCGCCGCCGCGGGTTTGAAAAGCCCGGTTGGTTTACTCCAGAAGAGTTCGTCGGAACTCTTCCCCCCTCTCCCGTTTCCGCCTTGGTCGCGCAGTTCACCGAAACCTATGAAGCTGTGCGATTTGGCCGCGACGCGCGCCAAGCAGCCCAACTGGGTACTCTTCTTAACCGTATCGAGCGCGCCGAAAATTAATTCCCGCTAACTTGTTACGACTAGTGAACCGCTTGCCCCAATGCCTACGTCAGTCGGGGTGAGAGGTAACGTTTATGCGCCGATTTCGTATGGCAACATTGTTGGGTTCGAGTGTTTTGCTCTTGAGCCTTAGCGCCAGCGCTCAGTATGGCCCTGACCGGGGTTATCCAGACCGGGATTATCGAGAGTATCGCGACCGTGACTACCGCGATCATCGCGGCGCGGGCTATAGCCGGAGCGTCGATCCGGAGGGCGGCATTTTTGCGCGAACTGCGTCCGACCTCGATCGCGCCGCTTCATCGCAGTATTATCGCGGCGGGGACCGCCGGCGTATCGAAAACGCGCGCCGCGATCTGTGGGATTTCCAGAAGCGCTGGCGCGAGGGCCGTTACGATCGCGGCGAACTCGATGAAGCCATCGGCAACGTGCAAAAAGTAATCAATATGCGTTACCTGGATTACCAGGATCGCGCGGCACTGGAGCAAGATGTGCAGCAGCTTCGTGAATTTCGCGCCTCCCAGAACGATCGAGGATATGACCGCGGATCTTACGGGCGCCGGTATTAAGCGCTAGTTCCGTGCGCTCTGAACCTTGGGCGTCGATAGGTAGCCGACGATCTGGTCCTTATTCACCTGGTTCACGACAATCTCATAGGGCTGGTGCGCTTTACTGGTATAGAACTGCACCGGCTCATTGAGCGTTTTGTCTTTTTTCTCGGTCAGCTTATCGTCCGCGACGATATCGAGGGTAAAGCGGTTGTGCTTCGCATCCGCTTTCTTAAGGGTCAGCGAAACATCGCCTACGCGTTGCGGCTGCTTACTCTTGGAGAGCCGGAATTCGAAAATATTGCGTTCTCCGAGCGCTTTCAGTGCCGCGAGCTCTTTCCCGTTGGTGGCGACGTAACCGCTGGTTACACCCAGATCGCCCGTCACCCTTTTCAAGTCCGAAATCGTGCGGTCCAGTTCGGATTTCGTCGACTCCACCTGGGTTTTCACGTTCCTGACGTCACCGCTGACATCCGCGATCTTGGCGTTAGCCGTGGTGGCCGATTGCTTGACTTCAGAGATGTCTCCCGAAAGTTTCGCCGACGCTTCCTGCTGCTGCTGTTCTAGCTGCTTGGTCTTCTGCTCAGCGAAGGTCAATGCCTCCCGCTTGGCTTGGCTGGCGGCGCTATTGGCCTGACGACGCGTGCTTTCCAGGTCCTCATTCAACTGCTGCAAATGTTTGCGGCTGGTTGCCGACGCCACCGTGCTGTTCTCTTTCAGATCGGCGATCTCGGCCTGTACCGAGTCCCGGCTCTTGATGTTGTCCGCTTTCATGTCGTGGACCTGCATCAAAAGGTAAATGTTTGAAACCAGGAGAGCTGCTAGCAATCCGCCTCCGATGGCCGTTTTCAAATTCGAATTGGGCGCTGGCGCCGGGTAGGGTTGTCCTGGATACGACTGAATCGGTTCGCTCATTTCGTGCTCCTGTCTGTGAATGTCAACAGTGTTGGACCGTGTAACAGTATAAACCGTTACGGTCTTTTCATGTTGAGACGTCTCCCGGTGAGCTGCGCCTTGGAGAGCTACTTCAAGTACTTCTTCAAGTTTGGGTGCAAAAGCGCCTGAATCTCAGGCTTGCTGAGATCCGCCTTGACGATGACACGCGGCGGCAGATCGATCCGCTGAGGCGGTGTCTTTCCCTCCAGTTTGTCGGCGACGGTTTTCACCGCCTCGTAACCCATGCGGAAGGGATCCTGCGCGACGAGTGCTTTGACTGTGCCGTTTTGCAGATCTTCGACCAGCGAATCGGATGAATCGAAGGCCACCAACTGCACCCTCGCGGCCAAACCGCGCGACTTTAGAGCTTGTGAGGCGCCCACCGAGCCCGGCTCCGCCGAGGCGAACAGTCCGTCCAAATCGGGTTGCGCCGTGAGGATATTTTCGGTCGAGGCTAGCGCCTTTGCGCGATCTGACATGCTGAACTGCTGGCCCACAATATGGATCCCTGGGAACTCCTTCGCGAGCACCTCGGCGAAACCGCGCTCGCGGTCCATGGTCGATACACTGCCCGGCGCGTTGAGAATCTCGCCGATCTTACCCTTCCCGTGCAACAATCCCCCGAGCGTCCGCGCCGCTTCCTGACCGCCAAGATAATTGTCGGTTGCGACGAAGGTCATGTAGTTCTTCGATGAGACACCGGAATCAAAAACGGTGACCGGAATTTTCTCCTGAGCGGCGCGGTCAAGCGAATGATTCAAGGCGTCGCGGTCCGTAGCGGCGACCGCAATCCCGTCGACGTGGCGGGCGATCATCGAATCCAGAATCTCGATTTGCCGGCTGTAGTCCGTCTCCTGCGGCGGCCCGTTCCATAAAATTTCAATTTTGAATTCTTCGCCGGCTGCGAGTGCCCCAGCTTGCACGGTTTGCCAGAATACGTGCGCGGTGCCTTTCGGGATTACTGCGATTTGACGCTTCTTGGCTCCGCCGCAATCCACGAGCGCCAGGCACCCAACGACAGCAGCGAATATTACCGCGCGCTTACTGCGCACACCAGCCTCCATCGATCAGAACGTCGGTCCCTGTAATGAAGCCCGCCGCTTCCGAACAAAGGTACAACGCCAACTGTCCCACTTCCTCCACCTTGCCCCACCGGCCGAGCGGGATCTTCGAGACGAACTGAGCGTTAATCTCGGGATTCTGCATGAGCGGCGTATTCATCTCGGTTCCGAACGGCCCCGGGCTGATGCCGTTTACCGTGATTCCGTCCGGCGCAAGTTCCAGGGCCAGTGTCCGCGTTAAACCTAGCAGCGCCGTCTTGCTGGACGAATAAGCGGCGCGCTCGCCGAGTGAGATATGGCTCATGATCGACGTCATGTTGATGATGCCCGAACCCCGCCCCCCGCATCTGCGGGACGAACGACCGGCACATTAGGAACACGCTGGTCAGGTTGGTATCAAGAACACGGTTCCATTCTTCGAGCGTGAAATCGGTGATCTTCTTGCGGATGTTCATGCCCGCGTTATTGATGAGGATATCGACGCGGGGAAACGACGTGGCGACTTCCTTCGCCAGTGCTATAACTTGGGTCTCGCTCGCGACGTCGGCGACGAAGACGTGCGCTTTGCCTCCGGCGGCTTCGATCTCGCCGGCCACGCTCTGCAGTTTCTCGCGATCGCGCGATACCAGACCGACAATCGCGCCCGCACCGGCGAGCGTGAGCGCCATCGACCGTCCCAGGCCTTTGCTGGCGCCCGTAATTAGCGCCGTCTTGCCATTCAATTGAAAAGGATTCATGTCCGCACGGGCATTGTACCTCGCAACCCTGAATCAAACCCGCGTGATCAAACCCGGGCATCCGTGCCCCAAAATGCAAAACGGGGCCGGACAGCATTGCTGCCTTGGCCCCGTTTTCAAGCGCATCTCGCGCTGCTTATTTTCCGGAGGCGACTAGTTCCCGCTCCCGGGCGCTCATCTTCGGCGAGTAGACGCGGTCATCGCCGCGGCGCTTGATGCCTGCCAGAAAGTATTCATCTCCGCGGTGATTGAAAGTCACGGAACTCTTCTTGGCCTCGACGTTGCGAGACTGCTCCCGCACGTTCAGAGCAACCCAGATGTGGCCTTTCTGATCGGTGAACTGAACCAGCCCGGGAACGCGATCGCACGTTACCGTATAGTCGCCGGCCGGCAGAACGGTTTTCCCCGCAATGAAGTCGAATGGCACGTCGACGCGAAATTTGCCTCCCGGGGTTGAGGCGGAGGCGGCCATTGCGCCAAAACCAAGAAGCGCGATTGTGGAACTCAAACGGAATGCGATTCGTTTCATTAGAAGTATCCTTTTTGGCGATGCTCTTTCAATCGCCCTGATGTGAGATGCGAACGCATATAACAGACGCACGCGCCTTACCACCAGCAGCCGTGGCTTCGCTCTCGCTGGGCTGTATTCGCAACAATCTGATTTTGTTAAGTGAACTAATCTTTTTGCAGTTTGCGCGTCTTAAGATGAAGGACCGTGATGACTATCCGATCGGGATCGATGCTATCCAAAGAGATTGACGAACTGGATACCCTCCTCCGCATTAGCGCCGCCGTGCACTCGGTGCAGGCTCTCTATTCGGCGCGCGAGGCCGACGCACGCGAACTGCTGGAACGGCAGTTGCTGGAACTCATCTTCGAATCGGTTCCCGCCGAGTGCGGCGCGATCCTGATCCTCAGCGAATTGCGCGAGATGCCGGGTCAAGTAGTTGGGTGGAGCCGCATCTCCGGCCGTCACGCAATTGAAATCGATCGTGACATGGCGGAGCGGGCAATGGCTGAAGGAAACGCCGCCGTTCGCAATGCACCGGGCCAGTGCGCGATCGCGATGCCGTTGACCTCGGGAAGCCGGGTGCTCGGCGCCATTTATCTCGCTTCCTCCAATGCCAACGATTGCTTTGAAGACAAACACGTCGAGCTTCTGACCGCTATCGCGGGCATTACGGGAATGGCGCTTGAGAACGCGCGTTACGTGGAGTGGCTGGAAAGCGAGAATTGGCGTTTACGCGCGGAGCATTCCGTGGAGCACGGCATGGTCGGCGAGAGTGCCGCGCTGCGGCGCGTTTGCCGGATCATCGGGCAAGTGGCGCCTTCGGAAACCACCGTTTTGATCTGCGGCGAAAGCGGCACCGGCAAAGAACTGGTCGCGCGCGCAATCCATGAAAACAGTCCACGGCGCGGCAAGCCGTTCGTCGCCGTAAACTGTGCCGCGGTGACCGAAACGCTTCTCGAGAGCGAGTTCTTCGGCCACGAACGTGGGTCCTTCACCGGAGCCATTGCCCAGAAGCGCGGCAAATTCGAACTGGCCGAGGGCGGAACGCTCTTTCTCGATGAGGTAGGCGAGATGACGCCTGGGTTGCAATCCAAGCTGCTGCGCGTGCTACAAGAGCGCATGTTCGAGCGCGTTGGCGGCAGCCGCACGATTCAGGTTAACGTGCGCATCGTCGCGGCTACCAATCGCGATCTTAAGCAGTGCATCGCGCAGCATAGCTTCCGCGCCGATCTGTTCTACCGTTTGAACGTCGTGACGATCCAGATGCCGCCGCTTCGGGAGCGCCGCGAAGACATTCCGCTGCTGGCCCGGTTCTTCGCGGGACGCGCCATCGCTCCCGAGGCGCGCGCTTGCCTGTTGCGCTACTCCTGGCCCGGCAATGTCCGCGAACTTCAGAATGCGATGGAGCATGCCGTGGTGCTGGGCGATGGCGGATGCGTTCGCCTCGAAGATTTGCCCGCGAGCGTTCGCGCGGAATCCGTTGACGAGGAACTTAGCGATTATCAATCCGCCGTCGAGGGCACGCGCAAGCAATCGATTCTGCAAGCCGTCGAGCGTACCGGCGGGAACCTGACCGAGGCCGCGCATCTGCTCGGCGTGCATCCGAACTACCTCCACCGCCTGATCCGGAAATATGATCTGCGGGCCGAAATCAAACGAATTTGATATCCTGATGCGTTGCTAGTAAATTTATCAACTCCCGGGTCCTTCGTAACCGGGCCTTCCTGAGGTTTACACATGTCCGGCCATTCCAAGTGGGCTACGATCAAGCACAAAAAAGCCGCTACTGACGCGAAGCGTGGCAAAGCGTTCACGCGCATTATCAAAGAAATCACTATCGCCGCGCGCAATGGAGGAGACCCCGATTCCAACCCGCGCCTGCGCACCGCCATTCTCGCCGCCAAAGCCGTCAGCATGCCCGCCGACAACATTAAAAAGGGCATCATGCGGGGCACCGGCGAGCTCGAAGGCGGTCAGATCGACGAAGTCATGTTTGAAGGCTACGGCCCCGGCGGCGCGGCCGTGCTGGTCAATGTCGCCACCGACAATCGCAACCGCACCGTCAGCGAAATCCGCCACGCGTTTTCGAAAAACGGCGGGAATCTGGGCGAGCAGGGCAGTGTCGCGTGGATGTTCGAGCGCAAGAGTCAGATCATCATTGAGCGGGATAAAGCCACCGAAGATCAGCTCATGGACCTGGTGCTTGAAGCCGGGGCGGACGATCTGAAGGACGCCGGCGATAGCTGGGAAATCGTATCTGCCGTGGAAAGTCACGAGACCGTTCTGAAGGCGCTACAGGCGGCGGGCATTCCCACCGTATCCGCCGAAGTCGCGATGATCCCGAAAAACCTGATGCGCCTCGAAGGCAAGAACGCGAGCGGCATGATGCGTCTCATCGACTTCCTGGAAGATCACGACGACGTCCAGAGCGTTTTTTCCAACGTCGATATCGATGAAGACGAGCTGGAAGTCGTAGCCTGACGTGAATGCGAGTTCTGGGCATCGACTGCGGGACCGAACGCACCGGATATGGAATCATCGATAGCGACGGTCGTACGCACAGCCTGGTCGATTCAGGTGTGATTGTCACCTCGCCCAAGCAGCCCCTGGAGCTTCGCTTGTCGGCCATCGCCGCTGCGCTGCGCAGCCAAATTCTGTTGCACCGCCCCGAGTGCGCAGCCGTGGAAGAAGTGTTCTATGCGGTGAACGTGAAGACCGCGCTCAAGCTTTCGCATGTGCGCGGCGTAGCACTGCTCGTTATCGCCGAGTCCGCCGTTGTGTTCGCCGAATACTCGCCCCTTGAAGTGAAGACCAGCGTCGTCGGATACGGCCGCGCTGAGAAGCATCAGGTGCAGCGCATGGTGGCGTCTCTGTTGAAACTGGATGAACCGATCGGTTCGGAAGACGCTAGCGATGCGCTTGCGATCGCGATCTGCCACGCCAATCGCGAAGCGACAGCCCGGCGCTTGGAGCGTCGCGCGGTATGAAGTGGTCCTGTTTGTTTTTGCTGGGACTTGCGGTCTCGAATTTATCGGCGGATGACGCGCGTCTGATCTTCACCAAGTCCTTCCCCAACAGCGTCCCTGCGTTTGTCGAGATTTCCGTTGAGCCTTCCGGCGCCGCTCAATACCGCGACGATCCCAAAGACGATAACCCGCCGCTGCATTTTCAAATTCGCGAAGCCGATGCGGCGCAGATGTTCGCGCTCGCCGAGAAATTGAAGTTCTTCACACGTCCGCTGGAATCGCCCGCGAAGGTGGCGTTCATGGGCATGAAGACGTTCCGCTATGAATCCGGCCCGATCAAGCAACAGGTTAAATTCAATTACACCGACGATCCCGACGCAGCTCTTCTGACCGACTGGTTCGAGCGCATTTCGGAAACCGAGCAGACGTTCATTACCCTGCAGAGCGCCGCCAAGTACGACAAGCTTGGCGTTAACAGAGCCCTATTGCAGCTTGAAACCGTGTGGGACAAGAGGCGCTTCATGGCGCCGGAACAGGTGCTGCCGATACTCGACCGCATCTCCGCCAACGAAACCTTTATCAACATGGCCCGCGCTCGCGCCGCCGGCATGGCGGAGAGCATGCGGGCCGCTAAATGAAAGCTCTGCTGCTGGCCGTGATGTTGTTCGCGGTCGGATTTGCGCAGACGAACCCAGCGGAGGGTAGCGAGGCCGAGCGCAAGGATCTGAGCACGGCCCTGGCCGAAGCGGGCTCCAGCCCCATTGAGTTCATGCGCGCGTTGGAAGGCCACTTGGCCAAGTATCCAATGACGGAACACCGCGCCGAGATCGAGCGCGCGATCGTGAAGTCCGCAATCGAAGCCAAGGACGACGCCCGCATCGTGCTCTACGGAGAGAGAGTACTCGCGCGTGAAACCGGCGATCTTCAAATTTTAGACCGCGTCGCGCGCGCGCTTCTCGTGTCTGACGACAAAATCAGCGCTGCGAAAGCTCTTGGTTATGCGCATCGTTATGAGACGGGCGTGCAAGCGTTGCGGCAGCAAGCAGCTCCGTCATCGGTCGGGACGGGAAAGTGGCAGGACGAGCTTGATCGCGGCATTGCGCGCGCGCTGGCGCTGGAGGCCCGAGCGATTGGGAGTCTGGGCAAGACGGACGAAGCCATTACGCTCGCCCAGCGCGGTTACGATACGTATCCCACAGCCGAAGGAGCGCGCGAGATCGGGCGCTGGCTGGCAAAGGCCGGGAAAAACATGGACGCCGTCGAGCACATAGCCGACGCCTTCACCATTGAAGACCCCAAGAGCACCGAGATCGACCGCGGTAAAGATCGCATGCGGATGGGCGAGCTTTATTCGAAAGTTAACGGTTCCGAGAAAGGGCTTGGGGATATTACTCTGCAGGCTTATGACCGATCCAACGCGTTGATTTCCGCGCGCGTTGCCAAGCTTCGAGCGCTCGACCCGAATGCGAGCGCTCAGAAGATTCTCGATTTCACCGTGCCTGGCGTTACAGGTGATTCGCTCGCGCTTTCTTCGTTGCGCGGCAAAGTACTCGTCCTCGATTTCTGGGCGACGTGGTGCGGCCCGTGCCGCGCGCAACACCCCCTTTATGAGAAGGTGCAGGAGAGATTCAAGAACGAGCCTGACGTTGTTTTCCTGGCAATCGATACCGATGAGGATCGCAGTTTAGTCGCTCCGTTCCTTGCCGCGCATCACTGGACCAGCCGCGTCTACTTCGAAGCCGGGCTTCAGCACGTGCTCCAGATTTCGTCTATCCCGACCACCATCATTGTCGATAAGAAAGGGCAGATCGCAAGCCGTATGAACGGCTTTATCCCGGATCGCTTCGTCGAAATGCTGACCGAGCGTATTCAACAGATCTTAAAAGAGTGAAGCTGTGAGATGCTGATTGCTTATGCGAGACTTGGCCGCGATTGAAGCGGAGCTATTTGAGATCAGCGCGATTCCGGACGACTCGCTCAAACTGGAGCGCATTGTGGTCTGGTGCGCTACTCACCCGGATGAGATTCCGTCCGCGCTCCATCTGCTGATGGTGCGGAAGAACGATAAGCCGGCACTCAGAACAGAAAATCCAGATCCATCGTGAACCTTCGATGATAGGTTCCGAAGAAAGTCCCGTAATAAGGATCGGACGTGTTGGCGTGGATGCTGACCGGGTTGAAGTGGTTCGTCAGATTCGAACCCGAGACTGAGAAGCGCACCGAATACTTGTCGTTCACCTTGATGTCTTTCGAGATCCGGGCATCCGCCGACAAGTAAGTAGGATAGCGCGACTGGTTTGGCGCGCCCACGTAAGCTTGCAGAACGTCCACCGATGAATACGGGAAGCCAGATCGATACTCAAGCTTGGGCGTAATCCGGAACTTCCGCGGGAAACTGAACGTGCCCCATGCCAGAATGCGATTCGGGATATCGCCCAGAAGATTGGTCCGCGAATCGGGCAGAATCACAGCGGGGGGGAAATTAGCCAGGTAGTTGCTGAATTCGTTGATGTTTCCCGTAGACCGGCTGCGCACATAGGAAAGGAACATTTCGCTGTCCTTCCAGGTCCTCACCGCCGCCGTAAGTTCAATTTGCTTCAAGAGCGAATTGCCATTCCCGTGCAGCACGAATGCATTCTGGTTCTGCACAATTCCAGGATTCAGGACGATCAAGCCGTCCGACTCGCTTTGCAAATACCCACCGCGCAGGCGGAGGTTCGGTGTCAAAATCTGCTCGACCTGCATGCTCCAATTTAGGCTGCTCGGCGAGAAGTTTCCGGCTTGATGCTCGGAGTAGAGCAGCGGCAGATTCGATCGCAAAGCAGCTTGCGTCAGATTAAAATACTGTGTCGGCCCGGCGAGAATCGATCCGTCCGGCGCATAGGTGGTGATAATCTGCCGCGGGTAAGAACCGAAGCCGTAAACGTTGAGCGGAACGCGGTCATAAAAAATGCCCATCCCGCCGCGAACCACCGTCCGCGAGTTCCCGAAAGGAGTCCAGGCGATCCCCGCGCGCGGCCCTACGCGCAGTGTCTCGGTAACATGCTGCTGTTCAACGCGGACACCGGATTCAAAAACGAGGCGCGATCCGAGCGACCAGTGATCCTGAAAGAATGCCGCCACTTCCACATCCGAGCTCTGGATTGGGTGCCCCGGCGTGAACCGGATGCTCTGACGCAGCCGTCCCGAAGCATCGGTGATGTCCACCGGGCGATTGCGAATGACCGCGTTCTCCGATGTGCCGCCGAGCATAGTGCCGGTCTTGAACTCGTGTGTCCCCCACGCCTGCTTTGAGAACGAATAAGTTTCCTGCCATTCCGCGCGCGAAGAAGTTCGATTCTGCTGGTCGAAGTAGTTTCCGAAGTTGCGCGCCGGCGTCAGCACCATACCCGCGTTTCCTTGCGGCCACACGTCAAATCGGAAACGCGTGAGTGTCAGTCCGCTGTCGAGCAGCGAAGAACCCAGCGAGGCATGATCGACCACACTTGCCGAGTAAGTCGCGTTCGCGGAATTCGGACTTACCGGCTCAGGATTGAAAAAATCCAGCAGGGCATAACGGGTATGCTGATCGGCGGCGTGATAAGTGGCCGTCAGGAAGTTTGTCGGAGTAATGGTGTAATCGATTTCCGAGAAACTGTTGTAACCTTCGCGCCGCTGCTGGTTATTCGGGTACGGCAGAGTGATCACCAAAGCGGTGCGCATCTCATACTGCGTCGCACCTGAGATGTAGAGCTTCTGCGGGATGATGGGTCCCCCGAAGTAAAGCCTGGGCGAAGCCGTCTTCAGGCCCCGCATGTGCCAACTTCGAATGCGGAATTCGGGCAGCGGATCGTTTAATTCGAAGTGCCATTTATCGCCCGGCTTGCGAGTCTCGACCGCGACAACCTTCCGCGTGAAGCCGCCATACTGGGCCAGGAACGGGCTCGAGAGGACGTCGATCACGCGCACGCTGTCGATCGGAACCGTCGCGCCGAACTGCCCGGTGGATGGGTCGGTTGTATCCGCTGAATTCACCAGCAGCGCGCTGCGGTGTTCCCCGCTTCCCGCAAGATTCAGCTCTCCGGAAGGCAGCCGCACGATGTCAGGCGTCAACGGAAGCGCATCCGATACCGAGGCCGGGCGGTCCGGCAGGTCTTTCAACTTCTCTCTTTCTAAAGTGCGAGGAACAGTCGATCCGCTATCGAGTGGCACATCCGCATCGCTCTGCACCGTGATGCTGTCGGCGTGCAGGCCCGTGAGCGTGGCATCGATTTTGGCATCCGGACCGGCGGAAATGGTTACAATGGCGTCGAGCTCCTGATAGGTATCCGCCTGCATTGTGACCTGATACTCGCCCGCAGGTACGTTACTAAAGCGCGCTTGGCCATCAGGCCCTGACGTAACTGTACTGGGGGCGGCGGTGTCTGAATGAATCGTCACGCGGGCGTTCGCGATTGGCTTACCTTCGGCTTCGTGCACCGAAACGACTAAGCCACCGGCGGCCGGATTTTGTCCAAAGACAACGGCGGGCATGAACGCCAGAAACAGGATCACGGTAAGGCTTGGCAAGTGTTGTCGCATGCGATTTAACGCGTTTCCCGAGGCAGACGGCAAACCTTTGCGACTGAGTTTTGATAAGGGCATTCGTACGTGAGTGGTCGCGAAATCTCCAGCATCACCCATTGGACGTGGAATCGGGCCTGAAGATTCCTGAAATCTGGTTCCTGGAACGATTTCCAGCCGTTTTGCGCCGATACTTGGTCCTTCCATACGTCGGATAGTTCCGGGAACACCGACGCCGCCCCGCTGTCTTTCAAGCGGTCGGCCAGCACGCCGCGTTCGGCGATGGCTCGGAAGCCGTGCATGTCCACGCCGGGCATCGCCAGGTAATCGGGGTCGATGGCAAAGTACGCGTCCTTCGGAGTATTGTCGCGAATCCATTGGAACGCCGCGAGCAGCCCATTCCGGTAGGGAACTCCCGGCCATTCAATATGGGGGCTCGACGGGAAAGTTGCCGCCTGTACCGTTAGCATGCAGGCCGCCAAAGCCGTGAACAATGCAGCCCATCGCCAAATTTGACGGCGGAGCACGTAGTCGCCCAGCAGGCCTCCCAAAATCACGAAGAACACCACGTAAATCGGATGAAAGCTACGCATCGGCTGCAATCGCGCGAAGTATTCAAAGTCCGGAGAACTCGCCAGCAGCAGAGCGGCCGCTGTAGAGATTATTCCGAAGATAACCAGCGTGGAACATAGTGGGGCAAAGTTGCGATTCACTCGGAGCCGGTCCATTCTCGACAGCTTCCACAAAATCAGCAGCGGCAGAATCACACCTAGCCATTCAAACCACCGCCAGCGGCTGATTAGAAAGTAGGATCGTGAGTCCAGGATCTCGCGGTACGCGCCGTGCGCCGGCTGCCACTCGAAGGAGAACGGCAGTAGCAGCGCCGCGGCGATCGCGGGAACCGCGGGGATTCGATGATTTCGCTGACGCGCGTAGCGCACGCACTCCCAGATGACGGCGAATGCCACTCCATAAATACACATCTGGGGATGGATCACAGCTGTAACAGCTAGCCATGCAACCGCGCTGCTTCGCCGTCCGGCCACCAGGCATCCAATCGCCAGCAGAGTGGTCGGGGTGGATAGGGATCTTGCCGTAAGGTACGGATCGACCAGGATCAAAGCCGTGCCGCACACCGGGACAGACAGCACGCCTGCCAGCAGCGCCACCGCGGCCCAACGTGCGCGCTCGTTCGGGAAGCAGATGCATGCCAGTTGATGGGCCGCCAGCATTAATAGGAAGAGGCTCAGTCCGTAGGCGAGCAACATTGCCCATTCGATCGGAATGACCAAAAGCGAAGCCGCGCCTCCAATCAAATTCGGAAATAGGGACAAACTGGCGTGGTGCGAAAAGAACTGCGCGTTTACCGGATAGAGAGCCGGGTCGGCGACTTTCTTAATGGCCGGAGCATAGATCGCGCCGTCTTCGGTGCCGAGGTGATAACCATTTACGACGAAAGCGGCAATCGCCAGCAGGGCGAGGCAGGCAAGCTCTTTCGCGATCGAATTTCGCCTCACCGTCGTACGCGATTTGCGATGAGGATTGCTTCTTGTGAAACGCGCCTTAGTGGCGCATCGGCTGGAGCCGGCGAACGGCGGGTCGTCGCGCCCCTCAGCGTCGTGGTCAAAACCCCCACTCCGTATTTGCAACTGCGCTTGAAGTTGATCGAAGAAGCTTCGGAGAAGTAACGCGTTGGGCACGAGATCTCACCCACGCGCGCCTTAAGCAGAATACACTCCGCGAGCACCTGGTTGTCGAAGATAAAGTCGTCGAGGAAGCTTTCCAGCGGCAGGCGTTCGAGAATCTCGCGGCTGAATGCGCGAAATCCGGTGTGATATTCGGAGAACTGCGCGCCCAGGAGCAGATTCTGGAACCAGGTCAGAGCGCGATTCGCGATGAACTTATAGACCGGCATCCCTCCTCGCAGAGCGCCACCTTGCAGAATGCGTGAACCGAGCACCACGTCATAAACATCGTAAGCAACCATGCTGGCCATGGCGGCAACCAGTTTCGGAGTGTACTGATAATCCGGGTGCAGCATTACGACAATATCCGCGCCGCGGGTTAACGCTTCGGCGTAGCATGTCTTTTGATTGCCGCCGTAGCCTAAATTGCGCGAATGTTCCAGCACGGTTAATCCGAGCGTTCGCGCCAGAGCGGCTGTTCCGTCACAACTGCCGTCGTCCACCAGAATACGATCATCGACAATCTCCGGGATTTCCGCGACGGTTTTTTCCAGCGTTTTCGAGGCGTTGTACGCAGGTAATACAACGGCGATCCGCTTTCCATTGATCAAATAAGATCTCCAGTAATTGTAATAACTACGTCTGCGGTACTTGTCAGGTTACAGGGTACACCCTAGTATCAGTCTTGGAGATGAAACACGCGTTTAATCGCGTCGATGACTTGCACGCCTTCGGGCTTGCCCGCTTGTTTGCGCAATTCCGAAATCGGACCGTGCGCAATTTTATTAACGATCGAGTGCGTGAGCGCGTCGATGGCTTCGCGCTGTTCCGCGTTGAGTGGGCCGAACTTTCGCGTCATGCGCGCAATTTCGGCGATGCGGATCTGCTCCAACTGCTCCTGCAGACTTACAATCGTGGGCGCAACTTCCTGCACCTGCAGCCGCGACATCATGCGCTCTACTTCCTGCGCCACAATCTCTTCGGCCCGCTCGGCTTCTTTCATTCGCTTCGCCAGATTGGCATTCACCACGCCTTGAAGATCGTCGATATCGTAAAGAAATACGTTGTCGACCTTGTCCACCTCAGGATCGATGTTGCGCGGCACAGCGATATCGATCAGGAACATCGGCCTGTTCTTGCGCACGGAAATAGCGCGCTGAACATCGTCCTTTGAAAGGATGTAGTGGGGCGCGCCGCTCGAGGCGATCAGAATATCCACTTCCGGAAGCATGGCGGCGAAACGCGAATATTCGACGGCGGTGCCCTGGAATAATGCCGCCATTTCGGCCGCTCGTTCGCCGGTCCTGTTGGTCACAAAGATGTGGGATGCGCCCGAGCGGCGCAGATGCCGTGCGGCAAGTTGCGACATTTTTCCGCTGCCGACAATCATCACCTTGCGGCCGTTCAGCGAACCGAAGATTTTGCGCGCTAACTCGACCGCGGCATAGCTCACTGAAACGGCCATTTCGCCGATTCCTGTTTCCGAGCGAACCCGTTTCGCGACTCCGAATGCCCGCGTCAACACGCTTTCGAGCAGACCATTCAACGCGCCCGCGCCTTTCGATATGGCGTACGCGGCTTTCATCTGGCCCAAAATTTGCGGCTCACCCAGCACCATGGATTCCAAGCTGGATGCGACGCGAAACAGATGGTGGATCGCCTCGCGGCCTTCGTAATGGTAGAGTTCCGGACCGAGTCCGCTTGCGCCCGTCATCACATCGGTCAGGGCGGGGAAGGGATCGACGTCGTCCTGCGAGGTGACACAGATTTCCACGCGGTTGCACGTCGAGAGAATCATGCCTTCGGCCATTCCGGGCCATGCCAGCAGAGTTTCAAGGGCGCGCGGGATTGCCGCTACCGGCACAGCCAACCGCTCGCGTACCTCTACAGGCGCAGTCTTATGGCTCACGCCTGCGAGCAAAAGTTTCATAGGGCCGGCGTCCTCATTGCACCAGTAAGTTGGGCAACCGCGAGTGCGCGACCCATGTGATCACCGAGCAGCACAGCGCCATAATTGCCAGGATCGCGGCCTTTCGCCCTCGCCACCCGGCGCTGACGCGAAAGAATACCAGCGCGAGATAGATTCCCCAAGTGACGAAAGAGATGGCAATGCGCGGATCGCCGATCCAGTGCGTGCCGAACTCGATGAATGCCCAGACGCTGCCGACGATAATGCCTGTCGTTATGAAGGCAAAGCCGAGTCCGAGTGATTTGGAAATCAGATCGTCCAGCGTGCCGAGCGGCGGCAGGCGATGGTACCAGCCGCGCGGTTGCTTGCGTTTCAATTCGCGTTCCTGGAATAGGTACAACACGGACGCAACAGCCGTGAACAGAAGCGTTGCGTATCCCAACAGCACACTTACGATATGCACGATAAGCCATGCATTGCGCAGCACCGGGCTGGACCATGCGCCGACGGGCGTGCCCAGCGCGGCGACCAAAGTCATCACAAATACCAGCGGAAATATGAACACACTGAGGCTTTCGGCGCGGTATCGCCAGTGCACAAAAAGGAACAGCACTGTTACAATGAACGCGCACAGCGACATAGTTTCAAAGATGGTATCCGCCGGAAAATGATGCGTGAGAATCCCCTGTTCCACGATCGAGATCAGGTGAAAAAATCCGCCGAGCGCAAACGCCGCAATTGCCTTCTGAAAGAGACCTTCGCGCCTGCGTGTGACCAGGAAAATAGCATCGATCAGGCCTAGTGAATAGAGGCCGGCAGCGACGCGCAGCCAAAGCACGCTCGTGTCCGTCATGAAAAGGTTACATTTTCAGTATAAGGGCAAGGTGCCGAGGGCCCTCGTGAAGTTGGCCCGCTCTCTTCGGGACGAGGGGCTCACAATCCAATTTGACGACAAAGTAAGTACTTACTTACAATAAGGTCAGTGCTTTCGCCCTCGCCCCCCGTTCACCCGCGCATGAGTGCCGGCCATCGTCGCTCGCAACTGTTGGAAACGGCGATGGATCTGTTTTCCCGCAAGGGCTTTGGCGGCACCACGACCAAGGAGATCGCCGCGGCCGCCGGGGTGAACGAAGCCGTTATTTTTCGCCACTTCTCGACGAAACAGAAGCTCTACACCGCCATCCTGGATAATCGGTTGAACAAAGTCGGCAAATCTGAGTGGCTGGCGACGACTAAGGAATGTATGGAGCGGGAGGACGACGAAGGCCTGTTCCGCGCGCTCGCCCGGATCATCATTCATGCGCACCGGACCGACCCTCAATTCGAGCGCCTGATGCTCTACAGCGGGCTTGAAGGCCATGAGCTGGCCTCCATGCATCACCGTCAGATGGCGCTGCCGATTTTCGACATGCTGCGCCAGTACATCCGGCGACGCCAGCGTGCGGGCGCTCTCCGGCAATGCGAACCGGGCTTGGTTATCGTAGCCATCGCCGGAATGGCCCAGCATTACGCCATGATGACCGAGATTTTCGGACTGCGCGAGATCACCGCGTCCGACGATGAGGTGGTCGAGACATTTACCCGCATCGTTTTAGATGGCGTGCGAATCAAAATTGGAAAATCCGGAACTGCCAAAAAGAAGGTGGCAAAGAAACGATGAAAAACTGCGCGATTCCGTTCCTCACTGTCGTTGTATTTATCTCTGCCTGTGGGCCGAAGCCCGATTCCGCAGTGAACGCGGCGACCCAGAAGACGGAAGTCGTCGCCGTTTCCACCGCGAGCGCCGTCCGGAGGCAAGTGCCCGCGTCGTTCGAAGAAACGGGCAGCTTCGTCGCCGATGAGAGTTCCGATATCGCGCCGCCGGTTGCCGGGCGCGTGCTCACGACTCCCGTCGACATCGGCGCGTTCGTGAAGATGGGACAAGTCATCTGCGAGCTCGATCATCGCGATGCGCAGCTCAAACTGCAGCAGGCGCAGGCACAATTTGAGGAAGCTAACGCAGCACTGCGGCAGAGCCAGTCGCGCATCGGACTTTCCAGCGGCACGTTCGACCCGAACAAGGTTCCCGAAGCCGCCGCGGCGCGCGCCAACTACGAATCCGCGCAAGCCCAGGCCAAACTCGCCGCCGCCGATGCCCAGCGTTACGCAAATTTGACCGCGACCGGCGACGTGTCGCGCAGCGCCGCCGACAAAGCGCGCACCCAGCAGGAGACCGCCGAAGCGCAAGCCAACGCCGCACGCCAGCAATATGAAGCCGCCCTGAATTCGGCCCGCCAGAGCTATCAAATTGTAGCGTCGTCGCAAGCTTCGCTGGCCGCGATGCAAGCCCAACTTGCCCAAGCTGAGAAGGGTGTGGCGGATACCACCATACGCGCTCCGTTCGATGGTTTTATTACCGCGCGTCCCATTGCCGCCGGAGAGTTCGTGGCGCTCACCTCCAAAATCGCAACTATCGTCCGCATCGGCACTTTGAAGCTGCAATTGCAAACACCCGAACAGCAGGCCGCTCGCGCGCGTGTGGGGATGCAAGTGCTCGCGCGCGTTGCCGCTTACCCCGATCGCGATTTCGAAGGCACGATTTCCGCCAGCAATATGTCGGTCGATCCCAATTCACGCGCCTTCATTCTCGAAGCTAAGTTCCCGAATCCGAACGCCGCGCTTCGTCCCGGAATGTTTGCGACTGCGCGCGTTGTGCTTCCGGGCGGGGAAGACGCTGTCTTCGTTCCCCGATCGTCCGTGATCCGCGACAAGACGACCGATTCCTATCAGATCTACGTGGTCAAGGACGGCAAGGCTCGATTGCGAGTGGTGGTGGCCGGCGATGTCGATGGCGATTCCATCCGCATTCGGTCGGGTCTCAACGGGAACGAAACCGTGGTCACCAGCAATTTGAACGAAATTTACGACGGCGCGCCAGTAGGAGTCCGGCATGCATAGTCTCGCCCAACTCTGCGTTCGCCGTCCCGTATTCGCGACGATGTTGATTCTGTCGCTCGTCGTCGTCGGCATCTTCTCTTACTTCAGCCTCGGGGTCGACTTGTTCCCGAAGGTCGATATTCCGACGGTCGCAGTCACCATCTTGAATCCGGGCGCGTCCCCGGAGGAGGTCGAAACCGAGATCACCAAGAAAGTTGAAGATGCGGTGAACACCATCAGCCTGGTGGACGAAGTACGGTCGACTTCCTCCGAGGGTCAGGCCCTTGTTGTCGTCACCTTTGAGCTCGCCAAAAACGGGGACGTTGCCGCGCAGGAAATTCAAAACAAAGTCAACGCTATCGTTAACACTCTTCCGCAGACGGCCAAACAGCCGGTGGTAACCAAGTTCGATCCCGATGCCGCGCCGATCATGCAGATTGCCGTCTCGGCGCCGCGCTCACTGCGCGACATCACTCTTATCGCCGACAAGCAGATTAAACAGAAACTCGAAAATTCCAAGGGCGTCGGCGAGATCACCATTGTCGGCGGCGCGAAACGCGAAATTCACATCTCCGTCGATCCCGACCGCCTGCGCGCATACAACCTGACCGTCACCGACGTGTTCAACGCGCTCCGTACGCAGAACCTGGAACTCCCAGGGGGAAATCTGAACGCCGGCGCGAAGGAGTTTACGGTTCGCACCACGGGTCGGATTGTCGACTCGGAGCAGTTCAACCAGATTGCGATCGTGAACCGCGACGGCTACGTTGTCAAAGTCAAGGACATCGGATCGGCGGAGGACAGCTACGAAGAGCCGCGCACGTCCGCGCGTCTGGACGGCATTCCGGCGGTGACTCTGATCGTCGCCAAGCAATCCGGCGAAAACACCGTAGCCACAGCGGATGAAGTAAAAGCGCGCTTAAAAGAAATATCGGCTACGCTGCCGCGCGATCTGAAAACCCAAGTAATCTCAGATCAATCCGTCTTCATCAAAGCCGCGGTCGATTCCATCAAACGGCACCTTATTGAAGGCAGCTTCTTCGCTTCGATCATCATTTTCCTTTTTCTAGCCAATATTCGCACCACTTTGATCGCCGCCATTGCGATTCCCACGTCCATCATCTCGACGTTTGCGCTGATGGCCGCTATGGGCTTCACGTTGAACCAGATCACGATGCTGGCGCTCACGCTGATGGTCGGGATCGTGATCGACGACGCGATCATCGTGCTCGAAAATATTTACCGCTTTATTGAAGAAAAGGGAATGTCGCCCTACGACGCTGCGATAGAAGGAACGCGCGAAATCGGCCTGGCGGTTATGGCCACCACGCTTTCGCTGCTCGCCGTATTCCTGCCGGTGGGTTTCATGGGCGGCATCGTGGGACGCTTCATGAGTTCGTTCGGGTTCACGTCCGGATTCGCCATTGCCGTTTCACTGCTGGTTTCGTTCACGCTCACGCCCATGCTCTGCTCGCGGTTCATCAAGAGGCCGAAGGAACACGCCGGAGGCCGGTCATCGAAAGACTCGCGCATTTTTCACTGGATCGATATGCATTACACGCGAATGCTCAAGTGGTCCATGGCCCATCGCCGCACGGTGATTGCCATCAGCGCGGCCGTGGTCATCAGCATCGTGCCGCTGTTCGCTCTAGTCGGTAAGAACTTTCTCCCATCCGACGATCAATCGCAGTTCAATGTTCTGGTTCGGACGCCGGAAGGCAGTTCGCTGGCAGCCACGACTAACATCGCCGAGAACATCGCGCAGGAAGTTCGACGTCTGCCCGGTGTGGCCCATACGCTCATGACGGACGGAGGAGGCGCGGATAAGTCGGCGAACAATGCTTCCATTTACGTGAAGCTCACCGACCTCGAAGCTCGCAATCTGTCGCAGACCGACCTGATGCAGCGCACACGTCAGTTGCTCAAGCGATATCCAGGCGAAATTCATACCAGTGTCGAGCTCGTCAGCACGGTCGGGGGCAATCAGAGCAATGCGGACATTCAATATTTCATACAGGGACCGGATCTGCAGAAGTTGGCAACCTATTCCGACGCGCTGCTCGCGAAGATGAAAACGATTCCGCAGCTCGCCGATCCCGACACGACGTTGCGCAACGGCAAGCCGGAAGTTCGGCTGGAAATCGATCGTCCCAGGGCGGCTGATCTTGGCGTGTCGGTATCCGACATTGAGCAGGCGCTGAATACCATGGTTGCGGGACAAGTGGCGTCCACGTTCAATGCCGGCGAAGATCAGTACGACGTCCGCGTGCGCGCCCTGGAAGAGTTTCGCGGAAGTTCCGAGGGTTTAGCCAGGATGACGGTTCCGTCCTCCAAGCGAGGCTCCGTCGGTCTCGACGAAGTGGTTCAGATCCGCCCCGGAACCGGTCCGTCCGCGGTCAATCGCATCAATCGCCAGCGGCAGGTGACGCTCACCGGCAACGTGCTGCCCGGCGGTTCGCAGACGGCTGTGTTGAGCCAGTTGACTCAGGCATCGGCCGATTTGAAACTCGACCCCGACTACCGCACCGGTCTCGCTGGAACCTCCAAGGAACTGGGCCGCGCCGGATATTACTTCGTGCTTGCTTTCTCGCTGACGTTCATCTTTATGTATATCGTTCTCGCCGCGCAGTTCGAATCTTTTATCCACCCTATTACGATCCTGCTCACCCTTCCGCTGGCGATACCGTTCGGCATCCTCGCGCTGCTGATTGCCCACCAGACCGTGAACATCTTCTCCGGTCTAGGGCTGCTGCTGCTGTTTGGAATCGTCAAGAAGAACGCGATTCTACAGATCGATCACACCAACGGTCTGCGCAAGGCTGGGCTCTCCCGTTATGACGCAATCATTCAAGCCAATCGCGATCGGCTGCGTCCGATTCTGATGACGACGGTCGCCCTGGTCGCAGGCATGATTCCGCTGGTGATTTCTCGCGGTACCGGCGCGGCGACGAACCGCTCCATCGGCGTGCTGGTCGTGGGCGGCCAGTCGCTCTGCCTCATCTTGACGCTCCTCGCCGTGCCCGTTTTCTATTCGCTGTTCGAAGATGTGCAGGAGTATCCTTTCGGCAAACGGCTGGTAAAAGCCGCGGGCTCTCTGCGGGACCGCCTTCCACGCCGCAAGCGCCCAGCGGCTGAGAGCGTCGCTTGATGCCAGTGTCGCGCGTATTTGTATTGTTCTCGATTGTGCTCGTGGCGTCAGGCGGCGTCCGCGCGCAGGTGCTTCCGCCCGCGCATACGCTTGCCGTCCAACAGCGCGTCGGGGTTATCGGGACCACGGCGATCACGCTTGCCGAGGTGATCCAGCGCGTTCTCGCCAACGACCGCGATATCGAAGTTTCACGCATTGCGCGCGAGGAGGCCAACTACAACATCCGCTCGGCGCAGGGCTACTACGATCCGCGGTTTGGCCTAAACGCTTATCACCTGAAAAGTGTGACGCCGATTTCGTCGCTGATCGGCGGCGGCGCCAACGGCAAGCTTACACAGACGCAACTTTATGCCGACCCGCAGTTGAGCGGCGTCTCGCCCTGGCTTGGCAGTTCGTATAAACTCGACTTCGCCTCGGCACGGCAGCGGAGCGATAGCACCTTCATCACTTTGAATCCGCAGTTCCCGACCTCGGTTTCGCTCAACCTCACGCAGCCGCTGTGGCGCGGGCTGCGCTTTGACGACAATCGCCATCGCCTGCAGGTCGCGCGCAAGAATCAGCGGTTGAGCGATGAGCAATTTCGCCAGCGCGTGATCGAAGTCGCGACGCAGGCCGTCCAGGCTTACTGGGAACTGGATTACGCTTACCGCGGTCTTGAAGTCCAGATCGACGCCGTGCGATTAGCTGAGAAGCAGGACCAGAGCAATCGCCGCCAAGTGCAGCAGGGCTTGCTGGCGCCCGTCGATGTTATTGCGACCCAGACGCAGATCGCGAACTTCGAGCAGAATATTTTCCTTGCCCAAGAGAACTTGACCCGCAGCGAGAACGTGTTGAAAGCTCTTATGCTGCCCAACCGGAACGACATGATGTGGGGCGTGGCGCTGGTTCCGGAAACCCCGCCAAGCGCTCACGTTGACGCGCCGCGGCTCGAGGACGCGGTGAAGCGCGCGATCAATGCCCGGCCGGAACTATCCGAAAGTGAGGTTTCGATCGAGATCAATAGCCTCGACACGCACCTGACTCGCGAACTAGCCAAGCCGCAGATCGATGTCGTGGGTACATTCAGCGTTGCCGGTCTGGCTGGTCGCCCGCTTCCACCTGGTCCCAACCCCTTCACGGCCGGCACGGACGCGCTTCTGCAACGGCTTAATCAGCTCTCCGGATTGGCGGGCCTTCCAGTGGTTCCTCCGGTCTCGTTCGGCGGCGGAGGTCTGCCGGCTATCTTCGTGGGCGGCTATGGGCAATCGCTCAGCAACTTGACCGCGGGCAGTTTCCCGACCGCGCAAATCGGCGTGCAGATGTCGCTGCCTATTCGCAATCGAACGGCGAACGCGCAAGCGGCGCTCTCCGCGGCTGAGGGCCGGCGGCTGCGCACCTTGCGCGATCAGACTGAAATGGCCATTGAAGCCGACGTGCGCAATTCGCTGCAGGGCCTTGAATCCGCGCAATCGCGTCTCGACTCTGCTGCGCGCGCGCGGCAGTCGGCCGAAGAGCAGTATCAGAGCGAGCAGCGTCAATTCCAGGCCGGCACCTCCACTGTCTTCTTAGTGCTTCAACGGCAGACCGACCTCATCGCGGCACGCACGCGCGAGGTTCGCGCCCAAGCTGACGTCGGGCGCGCCGCCGCGGATCTGGACCGTGCGACTGCTCAGACCATTCAGACACAAAATATCCACCTCGCAGCCAAGTAGACTTGGCTCTTCCCTATCATTAGATTTATGCGCGCGCTGCTATGCCTGCTCTCGATTCCTTTCTTCGCGATGGCGGGAACGTTCGAAGAATCCGTCGACCAGTGGCGGCAGAAGTACGAAGCTTCCTTGCGTGCCGAGACCGGGTGGTTGTCCGTGGCTGCGCTTGGGTGGCTGCACGAAGGCGACAATCGGATAGGGTCAGAACCGTCGAGTGCTGTCGTGTTACCCGTCCGCGCACCGAGACATGTTGGAGTTGTATCGCTGCGCGACGGAAAAGCGTCGTTCACCGCGGCTCCCGGCATAAGCGTTCGGGTTAACGGCAAGCCAGCCGTTCACGCGGACTTGGCGCCGGATACCGCACCCGCGCCCGACCGAATGCAAATCGGCGAGCTTCAGGCGATGATCATCAAACGAGGAGCGCGCTACGGCTTGCGTGTTCGAGATCCGCACGCCGAGGCACGTGAGCACTTCACCGGACTCCACTGGTTTCCGCCGGATCCGAAATACCATGTGACCGCGCGCTTCGTCTCGTATAACCCGCCGAAGAAGATCCCGATTACGAATATCCTCGGCGACACGGAAGATGAAGAGTGCCCCGGTTACGCCGAGTTCCAGCTTAACGGACAAACCTTTCGATTGGAGCCGGTGATGGAGAGCCCAACCGAATTGTTCTTCATGTTCCGCGATGAAACATCGCGCGCCGAAACCTACGGCTCGGGGCGCTTCCTAAACACCCCGCTGGCTAAAAACGGGAAACTCGTTGTCGATTTCAACCAAGCCCACAATCCTCCGTGCGCATTCACGAGATTCGCGACGTGTCCCATCCCGCCAAAGCAGAACCGGATGATGACGCGTGTCGAAGCCGGCGAGAAGCGCTACGATCATCACTAAGGAACGCTCACGCTAACGGCCGCCGTCTGGGCCGAGCTGTTGCTTGATGAATCCAGTGCTGCAACTGTGTACGCGTACCTGCTGCCGGAAGTCACCCGAGTGTCGGTATAGCTCGGGCTGGTGGAATACGCGATCTTCGTGGAATTGCGA
>JBBROU010000056.1:0-31408 GCA_038229055.1 Bryobacterales bacterium
CGTGGCGGTCGGGAATATCGGAGGCGCTGTCGGTGGTGCCGATGCCGGCGGCACGAAGTCCTGCAGCACTATCCCCGCCTGTGCGTCGGTCTGCGCGCCTGGCTTCACCACCACCTGCTCCGTTACGAACTTTTCGCTCGGCGCACCTGTTGTGAAGGTCAGCGTCGGCCCGGCGGTAATAGTTCCCGTGCTCGAGGTGATCATGTTTTGGATCGAATATTGCGTGCTCGCGCGCATCCCGGCAATCAGAAACGTAAGCGTGTTGTTGTTGCACGTCTGCGTCGGAGTCAAAAGGTAGACTGTATCGGCCGGCCGCTTAAATCGCACCCGCATCGAACTACCACTGGGACAGCTAGCGGAGTAACGAGCCACTAACGGGTTAGCCGTCCCGGTTACGATAGGCGTTGTGGCTGCAAAACCGATGTATACGGTTGTCAGCAATTCAATCCCGATGAGCGCAATACTCGGCATAGGTCCGTACCTCTTTACCTAGTAAGCGGAATAATTAGGACAATAGGGTCACGTTCGCAGCACAATTAGCCAATACTGCACCGACTGCAGCCTGAACCCGCACAACATCAGCGTCACCCCGAAAACGCCGAGCCTGCGTTCCGGCATGTTATCGGCGAAATACTCGATAAGCGGATTCACGGCGATGCCGATTCCCGTCACCACCCCCGTCAAGAGCCGGAGCCGGATGGCGAATGCCCATGCGTGATCTACGGGCCGCATGGTTGCACCGCGGATGAGCGCCGCCGCCGTGTACCCGATGGTCCGCGCTACCGTTCCCCAGAAATGCGCTCTCGTGAACCGCGGCCGCCGCTCCGCCGAATAATCCAGCGCCGGCCGCATCCCCCGCGCATAGGCCACGACCTGCCCCAACGTCAGAAGAATGGCGAAGACGGCCGCATACGCCAGCCCAAGGCTCGCCCACAACCCCGCTGCGAATGCCGCGCCACGGATTGCCGACATCAACGCTTCCATCGGTAGCGAGAAGTGCTGGCCCCGCGCCGCGCGGCCCAACTCGATTGCAAACAGTGACCCCGTTCGCAACGCCAGCCGCGAATCCAAAGAACGGCCCCCAGCCAATCCCCGCGTAATCAGACGCAGCGGCCCATGCTGGCCGCGATTGTGCGCGCATCCACCGTTTGATTGTAGATGCCGATCCTAGACGATCGGCGCGGCGATGATGATCTGGTTCATGGTGGGATGCTGCACACCGCCGGCGTTTTCGATGCTGACGGCGATGGCGCCGAGTTGCGAGGTATCCACCGGACCAGGCTTTAGATAAGTCGCGCTACTGTCCGGCTGTGCGTTGAAAACTCCCGCAGGCGCCGGCGCGCCGCCTTTCGGAATCACCCACATCTCGAAAGTCTTATCGGCCGGAATGGCGGGCAAGTGCGCGGCCAGCAGCAACACGCCTTTTGCGGAATGCACGAAGACGCGGCCTTGCGGCTTGGGCGCGTTGGGCCCGAAAGTGACCTGCCGCGACGCGGGGTCGCTCATGATTTCCAGAATTTGACTGGAGCGCGCGCTTTGCTGCGTGCGCGTCGAACCGAGATAACCGGAGACGATTAAGAGCGCGGCAGCCGTGGCGGCCCACAGCCAGGACCACGGGAACGCATGCTTCTCCGGCGTAACCAGCGAGATCACGCGCTTTCTCAACCGCGCCGGTGGATTCACTATTTTCACTGCGCCGCTCAGTGTGGTTACGAGTTCCAGGGCGGATCGGACGCCAGGCACGCAAATTTCGCATCCTCGCTCCAGGTGCGCGCGCAATTCGGTTCGCTCGGGGTCTTCAATCACACCCAGCGCCCAATTTCCGTAATCGCCGCGCAGTTCTTCGCAGGTCATGCCGACACCACCTGGCCGAGTTCGTCGCGTAAGCATTTCAATGCGCTCCGCACCCAGGTCTTCACCGTTCCCAGCGGCTGGCCCATGCGCACCGCCATTTCACTTTGCGAAAGTCCTTCGTAGTAGGCGAGCTCGATCACCTTTTGCTGGTTCTCGTTCAACTTCGTCAGGGCCGCCTTAATCTTCACCGTCTGATCCGAATTGAAGATGCTCTGTTCCATATCAACGAAGACGGAAGGATGCTCACGCTCCTCCAGTTCAAAAGAATTACGGCCCATGCGGGCGCCGCTCGATCGGACATAGTCGATCGCGCGATTTCTTGCCACCGCCAGGAGCCATGATCCGAGAGCGCCACGCTCGGCATCGAACCCGTGCACCCGGTTCCACACCCGAAGGAACGTTTCCTGCACCAGGTCTTCGGCGATTCCGGCATCTTTCACAACCGCAAGCACCACCGAATAGGCGACGCGGCCGAAGCGGTCATACAGGTCCGCCATCGCGTGCGGATCCCGCTTCTGCAGCCGGATCGCTAGATCGCGATCGCCTTCACTGGTTTCAAGCGCCAGGATTAAAACTGGAATCAGCACGGAAGCCGACTCTTCCCACAGCGGAAAGGTTTGAGAATGCCGTCCACCCCCATCAGTGTAAAGGAAACCGGAGTTTTGGTTTTACGGCGCCCACCGGTTTCCTTGCCGTCTACCTTACACTACGGTGGCGCGCGGGATTTGGTTTGCGATTCTAGCTAGCGTTCATCCGGGCGGACGGCCACAACGCTTACACCGGGCGGCAACTTGCGATGATTGGTGAATACCGTGTTCTGGTCGAGATTGATCTTTTTCAAAAGCCCGACGCGCATCTGAGCTTTGATTGAACTGCTCCGCGGCAGGCAGACGCCGTCATCCAGACGCACCTGACTGAACGCGACGCGGGCTCCTGGTTCGAGACGCAACAGAAAAAAGCCGACCGTCACCGCGTCGATGGCTTCGGCGTTCACCCTTAGCCAGAGATACTCGCGCTCATCCACCCAAACCGTTCCTTTGAAGTGCGGCAGCATCTGCGCGCGCATTTCCTTGGGCTGATATCCGGCGCGCGGCGTCGCATCGATTCTCCACGCGGCACGCCCGTCGATTTGTTCCTCCCCGGAGAGCTTGAAGTCGAATGCCGTCAGAAGCTCGCGATTGAAGGCGAGCTCTTTGGCCAGTTGCTGATCGACTTCGGCCAGGCGCTTTGATTTCTGGCGTTCGGTTTCCCGCTTGCGCTCGTTTACGAGGCGCCAGACCCGCTCGCTTTCCCGGCGATCCTCTTCCGCGGACAGAGGCCGATCGTTGTGAGCCATTAATCTTTGGACCGCCACTCCGTCGATAATCACCGCGTCGTAGGTCTTCGCGTCCTTCGATCTGACATGTCCGGCCGGATCGAGCTCATGCTTCTCGACGCGCGAAGCGAACGCGTAGGTGTGCGACGCTTGGGAGTTTTTCTCGATTGCGGCGATCGATCGCTGCATGATCTCGCGCGCATCGGGCGTGCTCGCAACGGAACAACCGCACACAAATGCCCCGAAACAGAGAAGGCTCGATATGTTTTTGCGATGGCGCCGCATGTGTAGAGCTACGGTGGGAATGACGAAGTAAACAACGCCGCTTGCGTCGACGAGATGTGAAGATAGGGGCATCTTCACTCTCTTCGACGCGAATATGCATTTTTCTCTTGACATTCCTTCTCAACAACCTTATATATGAATCACATTGCGATTTTTTTTTGATCGCAAAATTGATGTTAAGGGAGAATCAACAATGAAGAACGCAGCCAAGAAAGCCGCCGCAAAGAAAAAAGCAGCTCCGAAGAAGAAGAAGTAGCTGTGCGGCGTCCCCGTTGAGGGACGATAGTAACGGTTTCACTCAAGGCCCCGGCAGATGTCGGGGCCTTTTTTCATGCGCGCGACGCCATGAACGTTCGAAAGCTCTCACCCATTCCGTATAGCAGCGTCTTGAGCTGTTCGCGGTTACGCGGGTCCTGAAGCAACGTTTCAGGCGCGTGCGGCAGTGCCGCGAGCAGTGTGCCGGCGAATGATTCCAACTTCACCCTCGACAATCCTCCCGAGCGCGCGCGATCTTCCAGCGCGGAAAAGCATACATGTGCGGTAATGTCCCGTTCGCCTAGATCGCGGAGCACGTCATCCGATGCCATGTGCCTCCGGTACGACATCAGTGTGCCTGCGAAAAAGCGCGAGCTCTCGCGCGCCGTGTAGCCGTAATCGATGGCGATCAGCTTGCCGGAACGAAGCGAGCGCGAAATTCGGCCGATCCATTCGAGCGACTGCTCGGCGATTTCAAAGCGCCCGCCCTCGGTCAGCCCCGGCCAGTAGCGGCGAACGTACTCCGCGTCTTCATTCCGAAAAGGCTCGCCGGGTTTAAAGCAGAACTGTTCACCGCGGGTTTCGACAAAGAACTCGCGCAGCTCTCCATTCACCATGGTTCCGGCGCGGACCGGAAGCGCATCGAAGAACTCGTTCGCGAACACCACGCCGTTGATTTCCTCCGGCAGCCTGTCTCCGGGACCAACGCCGACGTATTCGAAAGGCTCAGCCCACTGCTGCATCTCACCGCGCCCGGGACCGAGCTCCACCACGGAAAACCGTTCCGGACTTCCGCAATCGATCCAAACCTGGCGGATTCGCGCTGACACGAGTTCGCCGAATACGGGTTGCAGTTGCGATGCGGTGAAGAAATCGCCATGGATTCCAAACGGATCGTGTCCTCGCGTGTAGTAACCGAACTCAGGGTGGTAAAGCGCGGCGGACATGAAGCGATCGAAGCGCATGGGCCCGTCGCGGCGGATCTCATCCCGCAGACTCTGTTCGAGCGCGTTCACCAGTTAATGCTAGCTTGGAATCGAAATGCCCCTGCCGGCGAGCGTGCGCGTGAAACTCAGCTCGGAAAACGCGGGATCGGTCTCGCTCACCCCGGTGGTGTCGCAAGAGATGACGCTCGATGAGCTCATGGGTCTTATGGTGAGCATCGTTGGAAAAGATGAAGCCCGTGTGAGGGAACTGCTTCGCCGCGGCACAGTGGTCAGCGAAGGCGCACGCTACCGGTGGACGGCGATAGAGGCGGATAGCGAGAGCGTCGCCGCCGTGCTCACTTCTTTTCCCGATGCGAAACCGGCGCGCGTCTTCTCAGCGGAACATTGCCGGCTGATCGTCTTCCGTCAGGCGCGCGGTCAGACAGAAGTGTCGCGCCAAGAGGGATCGAATCGGCGGTTGCTCCGTCCGCGAAGTTTTTGGGACGTGGTCTTGCCGTTGATGAGCGTGCCGAGCGTGACGAGCGCGGAAAAATTGCGCTACGTTCGCTATAGCTACCGCGCACGCGCGGACGAGTACGAATCCCAAGTTTCAGATGGGGACGCCAAGTCGATTCGGGACGCCGCAAGTTATCTGCCGTCAGTCGGAAAGCGCGCCGCTCTCAGGCAATCGCCAATCCGGCGCGTCACGCTGTTTTGCGATCGCTAATAACTACACCGCGCGGCGCTTGCGCAGCTCATCCACAGTAACCGCCAGAATGATCACGACGCCGATCACCACCTGCTGCACGTAATTCGATACGCCGAGGAGATCGCTGCCATTTGAAAGCAAGCCCATTATAAAAGCGCCGATCAGCGTTCCTACTACGCTGCCCTCGCCGCCGTGGAGACTTCCGCCGCCAATCACCACTGCGGCAATCGCCTGCAATTCGTAGCCTTGGCCGGCCGTGGGCTGCCCGGTCATCAACCGCGAAGCCTCGATCATTCCCGCGAGACCGGTCAGCATCCCGCCGATCGCGTAGACCGCCGTGGTGTGGAAGGCTACCGGAATACCCGCATAAATCGCGGCGGCACTGTTGCTGCCAATGGCGAAAGCGTAGCGGCCCAGGCGCGTATGCTCCAGGGTGAAATGCATCGCGAGCGCGCAGGCCACCAGCAGCCACAAAACGAACGGAACTTTGAGCACCGTTCCTTCGCCCAAAAACGAGAAGCCTTCCGGAACTTTGTGAACCGGCAACCCTTTGGAAATGATCAGCGTCAGTCCTCGGAAGATGCCGAGCGTTCCCAACGTCACGATGAATGGCGCGATCTTCAGCCGCGTGATGAGCGTCCCGTTTACAAGGCCGCACAGCAGGCCGGCGCCGATTCCAATCGCAATTCCCATGGGGATGGAATAGCCGCGTTCCATCGCCATGGTTCCAAGCAGCCCGCCCATGCCGAGGATTGCGCCCACGCTGAGATCGATACCGCCGGAGATGATGATGATGGTCATTCCGAGCGCCATGATGTTGATCACAGCCGTCTGACGAACCACGCTGGAAAGATTGGTGCTGGTCAGGAAATGCGGTGAAGCGATCGCCAGGGCGACAAATAAAATAATGAGGCTTAAGAACGGCAGCAGACGGTGAAGCTGCTTCATATTTTCGTATCCACCGCGGCGAGATGCATGATTTCCTCCTGGGTCGTGCGACCTGGCAGTTCTCCGGTGATTCGACCTTGGCGCATCACCAGGATGCGATCGGCAACCTGCAAGAGCTCGGGCATTTCGGAGCTGACCATCAGCACCGCGGCCCCCGAGCGCGCCAACTCGTCCATCAATTCGAAGACTTCCACCTTTGCGCCGACGTCAATGCCGCGCGTGGGCTCGTCAAACAGGAAAACGCGCGCGCCGCGAAACACCCATTTGGCGATGACTACTTTCTGCTGGTTGCCGCCGCTCAGACGTCCGGCAAGCTGCTGACCCGACGCAGCGCGGATGCGGAGCTTCCTGATGTACTCGGCGGTAACCTCGTTCTCTTTACCCAGATTCAGCACGCCCGCGCGGCTGACTGCGGCGACATTCGCGAGCGTCGTGTTGACCGTAATCGGAAGCCGCAGCGCGAGACCGGTGAGCTGCCGGTCTTCGGTGATCAGCGCGATGCCGGTCGCAACTGCTTCACGCGGCGAATTCAACTGGATGGTCTTGCCGGCAACCGCAATCGTTCCCGAGTCGAAGGGATCGGCGCCGAACACCGCGCGGCAGAATTCGGTTCGCCCCGCACCAATCAAGCCCGCAAGACCGACAATTTCGCCGGCTCGGATGGTGAGCGAAACATCGTAGAGCTTACCTTTGACGCTGAGATTTCGGACTTCCAGCAGCGGCTCGCCC
This sequence comes from Bryobacterales bacterium, assembly GCA_038229055.1. GTDB lineage: Bacteria > Acidobacteriota > Terriglobia > Bryobacterales > Bryobacteraceae > JANYJA01. The sequence continues at coordinate 7,022 of JBBROU010000056.1, forward strand.
GCGGGAAGCGCGTTGCGGTGATAGATGGCCGTGACTTCGCGCCCGACCATCTTCGAGATGATCTGGTTGGTTGTCAGTTCCGCCAACTCACCTTCGTGGACCGTGGCCCCGTCGCGCAGAATCGTCACGCGATTCCCTACGGCGCGCAGTTCCTCCAAACGGTGCGTTATATAGATGACCCCCATGCCGCGTTCCCGCAGGGTCCTGACGATGCGGAAAACCTCTTCCGTTTCCGCGCCCGAAAGTGACGACGTCGGCTCATCGAAAATCAGCAGACTCGACCCGTGCTGGATGGCGCGGCAGATCTCGACCAACTGCTTGCCCGCCGGACTCAGCCGGTCCACCCGCCAGTCCGCCTGCAATGGAAAATGATGCTGCTCGATCAACTGGGCCGCGCGTTCCGCCATTTTTCGGCGCGCTACGAAACCAAACGGATTGGGATCTTCACGCCCGAGAAAAATATTCTCGGCAACAGAGAGATGCGGCGCCAGCAGGGACTCCTGATGCACCATCGCGATGCCGATTGCCTGCGCTTCGGCGGGAGATTTCAGGAAAACCTCGTTGCCGTTCCAAAGCATCTGCCCGCTGTCGCGCTCCACCAGCCCGGCGACAATCTTCATCAGCGTGGATTTCCCGGCCCCGTTTTCCCCGAGCAACAGGTGCACTTCACCGCCGTTGACCGTAAGGTTCGCGTCGCGGAGCGCGGTTACGCCTCCATAGCGCTTCTGAATGTTGCGAAGTTGCAGCACTGCCGCGGATTAGTCTATCAAGACGAGGAACGCCGCTTGCCGAAGCGTTCAAATGAGTTGTCTACCAGCACTTGAATCCGGCGTGGCTCGTCTGGCCTTGATTGATCCGGCAAACTTCCGACGGACTCGATCCGCGGCTCGGTAATGAGCTTGTCTTTAACAAGAAGGTCGATGGCACGGCGTGCCAGGCCCATTCTCCGCAGATGATTTTGAATCCGAATATAGACCAGCCTTCCGCTATCATCCAAAACGGCGAATCCGAAGTTGAATTCGAACACGACCTTGTCTTTTTCGTAAAGGTCATTGACGCGAATCCGTAATTGTTGAATCCGATCGGTCGGCCGGGGCAGGGCCGCCTCACGCAGAAATCGCTGTTCCAGATTGTTCAAGTCACCCGGCTTTACTTCCGTGTCGACGCAAAGAGTTTCCGGGGCAAGCCCAAGGCGGTTCGCCGTGAAAGCCTGAAACCTCGCGCCAAAGGTGCTCGAATTTATCGCCCACGCGACCCGGAACATTCCTGAGCCTACCCAATGACGAAAGAGGTTCATCCACCCTCTGTTATCAGGGTGCTCCCACTCATTGTCCAGATTGAGATCCAGATACACGTCTTCCATCAGTTGGATCAACGAATTGCAAAAGAAGAAGGCGGCGCGGCGCTCCTTTTCCGATTCGGGAAGGCCGTTGTGATACGGCGCGGTCCAAAGGCTGGGGAAAGTAAACCCTTGGGGTGGCGCACTCATGAAACGGCGCCATTCCGGATAAATCTGCACTTGCAGAAACTCCAGGTTGCGATCGGTACGGAAGCGCTCCATCAGTGCGTCCATGGCGATTGCGTGCTTTGTGAATGAACGTTCGGTGGCACTGCTTGGGGCGTACCAGTGCTCGGCTAATTTCGTGAAGAACGCCTCTCTGTCGGCAACCGCGCCGTTCGGACGGCCATCGTGCAGACTGCAATTGCAGAGGAAAGGGCCATTGCGTGCGAACCCGTCGAATGTCTTCAAGGCGACGTGGATTCCCAGCTTCCGATAGCTCTCGAATTGCGACTCTTTGAACCACTGATTGCTGGTGCTCTGGTGCGGAAATTCTTCATGCGATGCACTGTACTGCAGCACATCGGAGGGTTCGTCGCCGGTGACCGAGGCCTTGAGATAGACCAGAGTGCCGACCGCGCCGCTCGGGTATCGAATCTGACCCACAACACAGTGGGATCGGCTGTGTTTGGTGGCGGGATCGCGCCGGATGCGGTCCACGTCCAAGTCGATCTCCACTCCGAAATCGGTGCGGCATTTGCGGATGGCGTTGCCAAGGCCACCGAATTTATATTCGTGGTCCTCTTCGCTGTCGCACGCAATGATGTACCGGCATCCCCGCCGAACCAGTTCGTAGATGCCCAGGTTTTCGAAATGGCCGCCGTCTGAAAGATAAATGTAGCCGCGTTCGTCGCTGGTGTTGGCCGCCAGTTCGGAGAGCATGTAAAGCAGACCGATTTGTGGATCGCCGTTCTGGTATTTCTTTTTGTGACGCGGATTACCCAGCCACCAGCCGAGCCGCACATTGAAGACGGTCATCAGGAAGGCGGAACTCGCACTGGTTCCCGCCCCCATGTTGGGACTGGCCGCGGCGCCCGAGATCGCCATGGCGGTGCCTAAATGGATTCCGCTTTCACGAGTTGCTTTCCCACTCGCCCTCGGATAGGCGTAACTCAGCGTGTCGCGGTAAGCATTGCTTTCGATGGAAGTCGCGCTATCCGCGGCGCCGTTGGCCGGGGCGGGAGCTTCGTGAGTGGCGCGGCCCCCGCGCACTTGAAAACCGCAGAATCGCGGCGTGAAGACAAACGATTCGGCCTTCCGCTCCTGCCACGCCAGTTCTTTTCCGTGAACCAAGTTGAGTGCCGCATTCAGAATCGGGTAAGGCCCGGAAAAATTGTTTTCACTAGTGAGGGCGGCGAGATGAAGATCATCCTTCGCATCGAATCCGGTAAACCGGTTAGGTTTCCGTTCATCGTTATTGCGAGCCCCGAGATAAGCGCGAACGAGCCGATTCTTATAGAAGTGGTGCATCGAGAACTCGTTGATGTCAATACGCCAGGAAAGTACAAATGCAATCGCCGCGCAGATCAAGCAAGCCCAAAAAGCGGACCAGGAAGAACAACGTGTCAGTAACTCCCAGTAATGATCGTATAAGACAGTCGCATTCGGCAGCATCGCACGATGGGTGATCTCGGAATACTGGCAAAAGTACTTGGAGACGGTAGAATCCGAGGTCGGGCAATCAATGAACTGTAATTGGATGATGTGTATGCCGTACGACACCAGAACGAGCAAACCTAAAATGAAGATCGAAGGAGCAACCTTCGCAACCAGCGCCACAACCGGATTCTGACGCGGAGGGCCCGTGTCGTCCAAAGTCTTTCCGGTATTGCGGCTCTTTGCGGCGAATATGCCGGCGGCGGTAGAGCCAATCCATCCCGTGACGACGCCCGGCCCAATCCAGACGTGCCCGATCAGGCCCGCGACAAACATAGGGCCGTATATGGAAATGTTGAATAGGAGAATCCAGGCAAAGTTGTAGATAAAACACCACGCACCCAAACGGCTCCAGAACTCCCTGCGTTCGTCGGGAAAGTTTCGTCCCAACAACCCAATCGACAGCACGACCATCAGCGCGAATACCGTCACAAACGATGGCGGCCCCCACGTCATCACATGGAAGAGATTGTTTCGATTACCCAGTTCTTGAAGTTGGTGAGCGATGAACCAGAGCACGGCTGCGCCCACGGAGGCCGAGATGCAAGCAACGACGATTACGACAGCTACCGCGCCTAATCGATTCCAAAAGTTGTTTTCTTTGCCCTGCTGGCTGTTCTGGTAAAAACACCGGAAAAGGTCCCCGAAAAAAGCGACCCAAATCAGAAAAATACCAGCGGCTCCGACCACCTCCAAGCAGACCTTCAGCAGATCGGGCTCATTGGCGGGAACGGGGAGGAAAACCCGCGAAAACCAGGCGCTCGAAAGCCATGCGCTGAGGAAAACGGGAATCACGACCAGAGTTTGGATCCACCCCTGTTTTGAATACCACCGGTTTCGCGCGGAAGGCTCGTCCCGGTACGCTGGAGAAAACGATCGGAGGTTGCGGCCGATGATCCAGAGCGCGACCAGCAGCAGCGGAATCGAAAGGATGACGGCTTCGGGATGTTCCTGGACGAATGCGGTGCACCCGACAAACCATCTGGGTATCAGCAAAACGGCCGCGAATACTGCCATCAAAATCAGAAGATTCAAAAACGTGTTTCGGAGCCAGATGGCGATCATCGTCCACGTATCGGCACTGAACAGACCAGTTTCCGGCGTGAGGTAATTGCTGTAGCGCCGAAGGAACTGGAGAGGTTTGGTTTGGGTGACTTGGGGGTTGGGCGTTTCCTCCGGGGAAAGAGCGGTTTCGACGAGGGCCATTCCAGACGCGGCGCCCTGTGCATCCAATTTGTGAATCCAACCGGCCAGCCAGGAGCCAATATAACCACCGCCTGAAACGGTGGACAGATAGTCCACGCAATGCAGCATCTTCAACTGGGCCAGCCCCTGCAGAACACCTAGGTTGAAGGAGGCGCTGCGAATGCCGCCACCTGAAAACGACAATCCGATTAAGTTGCCGGGCTTGGCAACTACGTTAATTTGCCTTCTGCCGCGCGAAGCCTGAACGTCGCGCAGTTCTTGACGCAGCACTTTCCAAAAAGCTACGGCGCTATTCTGCGGCTCCGGCATGTATATGACGACCTACAAGCATAAGCGGGAAATATACCAGAGAAGGGACACCGGGACAACCCGGAAACCAAAATCTATTCAGCGACGTCGCCCAGATCCTCGGCGCGATTCTCAAATTTAGTCAGCGCATGCAGGAAAACCAGATCCACTTTGCCCACCGGACCATTTCTCTGTTTCGCGACAATCAGCTCGGCGACACCGTGCAGATCTTCGCGATCGCGCTTGTACACTTCCTCGCGGAAGATGAAACCGACCAGGTCGGCATCCTGCTCAATGCTTCCCGATTCGCGCAGATCGCTCAACTGCGGGCGATGGTCGCCAACGCGTGTCTCGGGCGCACGGCTCAACTGCGAGAGCACCAGCATCGGGACATTTAATTCCTTGGCCAGAAGTTTCATGCCCCGCGAGATAGTGCTGATTTCCTGATTCCGGTTTTCGAAACGCCCGCGCCCGCTCATCAACTGCAGATAGTCCACGATTACGAGGCCGAGTTTTTGCCCGCTCTGCTGCAAGCGACGCAGCTTGGCATGCATATCCATCAGATTCGCGCCGGCTGTGTCGTCGATGAAGAGAGGCGCTTCCACCAGCTTCTGTGCGGCCTGCTGCAGCTTGCGGCGCTCGTCGGCATTTAGATATCCGGCGCGGAATCGCTGGCTGTCCACGTAAGCCGAGGCACACAGGATGCGCGTCAGCAGCGACTCCTTCGACATTTCGAGCGAGAACACCGCGACTGTCTCCCTCAACTTGCTGGCCACGTGCGAGGCGATGTTGAGCGCCAGCGCCGTCTTCCCCATGGACGGTCGCGCCGCCAAAATGATCAACTCACCAGGATGCAATCCGCCGGTCATCTCATCGAGCTTGGTAAACCCCGTGCTGATGCCCTTCAGCCGTTTGCTCGGATCGAGAAATGCGTTCAGGCCGCCCTGGTAATTCTGGATGATCGTCAGCGGATTCATCAGGCCGTCGGTGACCTGCGTCTCGCCGAGCTTCAGAAGCGTTTCTTCCGCCCCGGCCAGGATGGAATCCGGCTCTTCCTCCGCCATCAGGCAGCGGTTCATCAACTGCTGCGAGGCCGCGATGATCTTCCGCAGCATGGCTTTGTCGCGGATGATCTTGACGTAGCTATCGAGATTGGGGATGCGCGGCAGGCCGTCATCGAGAGAGACGAGATAGGTGAGGCCATCGACCGACTCGAGCTCGTTGCGGCGCATGAGCTCGTTGGCGACCGTCACCCGGTCGATGCGTTCGCCGCGTTCGTGCAGCTCGGACATGCGCGCGAAAATGCGGCGGTGTTTTTCTAAACAGAAATCAACGCCGGTGAGGGCACCGGCTACGTCGATGAAGAAAGTGTCATCGAGTAGGATGGAGCCGAGCACGAACTTTTCAGCGTCGATATTGGCGGGTAAACCTTTTTCGAGAGCGAGACTTGCGGACGACGACATGGGCGGAAGGCTCTAAGTTATCGCCAGTTTTGCGGGCGTCAAACGGAAAAAATCGTGAGTGTGGATTCTAGCGTTTACACTGTGGCAAACTTCCGCCGTTGGAGCATGCGGCGTCGGGAAACGTAAGTACCTGAAACTGCGGGACGCGGAGTCGCGAAAGAAAGAAGGCGCTTGAGATATCCACACGCGTTCCACAAAAACAGAATACCGCAATTTTGTTTTGAAGGTTAAGGCGCGTTTTCATCCTTATCCTCGTGATAAGTAGCCTCCGGAACACGTGTTGTCGCGCGTTCCAGCAGAATGGCGCCCGCCGAAAATGCGAGCCACGAAAGAAACCGCTCAGTCCAATCGCGGGTGATGATAAGCGCGAAAGGAACGGCAACCCATAGACTCAAGCAGTAGAAGCAGTCGAGCAGACTGCCCCAGAACCCGGAGCCCACCCGCCGCCGGAAGCGGGCCAGCAGATTCGCCGGACCGTCCTCCGCATTCAATAGGTGGGTGACGCGCCAGACGCCGAGGATTCCCAGCGTCAGCCCATACAGGTGCATTTAATGGCCCAGGAGTCCGCGCGTGCGCAGCCAGTCCGCCAGTCGCGCGGGCCAGGTCGAGAGCGCGGGATCGTAAGGGGCGAGACCGACGCCGTGCTCTCCCTTTTCATAGATGTGCATCTCGGCAGGCACTCCGGCCTTCCGCAGCGCCATATAAAAGAGGATGCTGTTCTCGGGTGGGACGCCGGTATCGGCAGTTGTGTGGAACAGAAAAGTCGGCGGCGTTTGCGGGGTGACTTGCAATTCATTCGAGAGGCTCTCGACCAGTTTCGGGTCGGGATTATCGCCGAGCAGATTCTTGAGAGAACCGCGATGCGTGTAAGGCGTCGTAAAAGAGATCACGGGGTAGGCGAGGATCATGAAATCGGGGCGGCTGCCGGCGCGGTCGATGGCATCTTTCGCGGTCGCGTTGCCGTTATCGAAATGGGTTCCGGTGGTCGACGCCAAATGGCCGCCGGCCGAAAAACCCCAGATCCCTAATCGGTCGGGGGCGATGCCGAGACTGGCCGCCTTCGTCCGCACATAACGAATTGCGCGCTGCGCGTCGCCGAGCTCGACGGGATGGTGATAGCGTGGGCCGAGCCGGTACTGCAGCACGAACGCCGCGATGCCGTAGCCATTCAACCAGCGGGCGATCTGGACGCCTTCGTGATCCATGGCAAGCGCGCCATAGCCGCCGCCGGGGCAGACCACGACTCCGGTTCCGACTGACTTCTCCGGAAGGTAAATCGTAATTTTCGGCTGGTCCGCATCGGCCGTGCCGAGCGCTCCGGGCGCACCATCGGGCCACAGCAGAACGGTCTTCGGCGCAGTCGCGGCGGACATTGCATCGGCAGCCAGCGCCAGAACCGCGGCAACATGCAGGACGAGCGTGTCAAAGCGTTTGATCATGCTATAGTTTTGTTCAAACGAGCCGCTCGTGTCCATTGGCTCTGCTCTCATCATTCCCTTCCATGGCGAAATCCGTATCGAGTCCGATTGGTGTGTTTGACTCTGGCGTGGGCGGATTGACGGTGCTGCGGGCGCTCCGCCGCAAGCTGCCGCACCGCGATTTTATCTATGTCGGAGATACGGCGCGCCTCCCTTATGGCCGAAAGCCCGCCGCCATGGTGGAGTCTTTCGCCCGCGAGATCACCGCGTTCCTGATCGACGAAGGCGCCGAAGCGGTGGTGATCGCCTGCAACACGGCCAGTTCCGCGGCCCTGCCACAGCTCGCCAAGGAATCTTCGGTGCCGGTGTGGGGCGTAATCGAACCGGGAGTGGAAGCAGCTATCCGCGCCACGCGCACGGGGCAGGTGGGCGTCATCGGCACCAAGGGCACCATACGCAATGGCGTCTACCGGCGCAAGCTGGAGGAGCGCGGCCTTTCGGTGTGGGATCGCGCGTGCCCCATGTTCGTGCATCTAGTGGAGGAAGGTCTGGCGAATTCGCCCGAAGCTACTCTTCTCGCGCAGCATTATTTGCAAGATCGGCCGGAGATCGATGCGCTGATTCTCGGCTGCACGCACTATCCGGTTCTGCGCGAGACGCTCGCAGAAGTGCTCGGCTCTTCGGTGCATCTGGTGGATAGCGCAGAATCCACCGCCAGCGTCGTCAGCGCCAAGATTTCCGACGGGTTCGGGAGTGGTTCCATCACGCATTTCGTAACCGGTGACACCAAAGCCTACGAACACACGGCGGAGGTAATCGGCGGCGTCGACGGCAAGATCGTCTTTCTTCCGGTCGATGAGCTGGCATTGCACACCGCGCTCTCGAACGCATTATGATGAGCGAGTGAAAACCGCCACGCTGTTCGCTTTCGCTGTCTCCATGTTTGCCGCCGATCCCGCTGTCCGATATCTCTCTGACAAAAAAGTTTGGATGCTTCAGTCGAATCAGTCGACTTACGCGTTCGGCGTGAACGAACAAGGCGAACTGCAGCATATTTACTGGGGCGCAAAGCTTTGGCGGCCCGAAGATCTCGCAACGCCGCGGCGCGGGCGCGAGCTTTCGTCATTCGATCCGCATGAGACGCTGACGAATGAGGAGTATCCAGGCTGGGGCGGCACGCGTTATCTGGAACCATGCTTGAAGATCACGCGCGCGGATGGCGATCGCGACCTGGTCCTGCACTACGCCGCGCACCATGAGCGGGCCGACGGTGTCGACGTCGAGATGAAAGACATCCGCGACGATATTTTCGTAACGCTCATGTATACCATCGACGCGGACACCGGCGTGGTGCGGCGCCAGACGCGCGTCCGAAACGGATCGAAGCAGGCGCTCACGGTGGAATCGGCGCAATCGGCGGTGTGGTATGTGCCGCCGGGGACGGGTTACCGGCTGACTTATCTCACTGGGCGCTGGTCCAGCGAGACGCAGCTTACGCAGGAGCCGATCCATCCCGGCATGAAAGTTTTGGAAAGCCGCAAGGGACACACCAGTCACGTGCTGAATCCGTGGTTCGCCATCGACGACAGCCATGCCGACGAAGAGAGCGGCCGCGTGTGGTTTGGCGCGATTGGGTGGAGCGGGAATTGGAAAATCTCCGTCGAGCAGACCGCGTATCAGCAGGTGCGTGTGACGGGCGGATGGAACACGTTCGACTTCGCATACCCTTTGAATCCGGGCGGATCGCTCGAAACGCCGCCCTTCTACGGCGGATTTTCGGATCGCGGCTTTGGCGAAGCCTCGCGCCTGATGCACCGTTTCCAGCGGCAGTCCATCGTTCCGGGCGGCTTGACGTCGCGCCTGAGACCGGTCCTCTACAACTCGTGGGAGGCCACCGAGTTTAACGTGGATGAGCCCGGCCAGCGGCAGCTTGCCGAGAAGGCGGCCAAGATCGGCGTCGAGCTTTTCGTCATGGACGATGGCTGGTTTGGCAAGCGCAACAACGACCACGCGGGTTTGGGCGATTGGGTTGTGAATCCTCAAAAGTTCCCAAACGGTTTGCAGCCCCTGATCGACCAGGTGAAGAGTCTCGGGATGGATTTCGGTCTGTGGGTGGAGCCCGAGATGGTGAACCCCGACAGCGATCTCTATCGCGCGCATCCCGATTGGGTGCTGAATTTTCTCGGCCGTCCGCGGAGTGAGCTGCGCAATCAGCTCGTATTGAATCTGGCGCGGGACGACGTCAAAGAGTATATCTTCGGTGTGCTCGATAAGCTGGCGAGCAGTTACAACATCAAGTATTTCAAGTGGGACATGAACCGGCCCTTCGCGGAACCGGGCTGGGATGCGGCGCCCGCCGCTGAGCAGAAGATGGTTTGGGTCCGTTACGTCAACCATCTTTATGAAATCATCGACCGGCTGCGCGCCAAGCATCCGCATCTGGAAATCGAATCCTGCTCCGGGGGCGGCGGGCGCGTCGACCTGGGGATTCTTCGCCGGGTTGATGAAGTCTGGGTTTCGGACAACACCGAAGCTTTCGACCGCCTGCGAATCCAGGAAGGCTTCAGTTATGCCTATTCGCCCAAGATCATGTCCGCCTGGGTGACGGACGTGCCGAACATGAACGGCCGCAGCACGCCGCTGAAGTATCGGTTCCTGACGGCGATGATGGGCGCGCTCGGCATTGGAGCGAATCTGAATAAGTGGTCAGCGGACGACTTTGCGCTGGCGACACGCATGATCGAACTGGACAAAACCATTCGGCCAACGGTGCAACTCGGCTCGCTGTATCGCCTCTTCTCACCACGCGAAGGCGAGCTGACAGCGAACCAGTATGTCTCCGACGATCGGAATCAGGCGGTGCTGTTCGCGTTTCTGCATTCGCAGCAGTACAATCGGTCCGCACCCACGATTCGCCTGCGCGGGCTGGATGCCGCTGCCACTTACCAAGTCAAGGCTGTAGAAGGCCATCTCGACGGCGGGGCCGAGACGCTCAGCGGCCAGTATTTGATGAGCGAGGGACTGCATCTACAATTGCGCGGCGACTACGACAGCATGGCCGTGGTCCTGGACCGGGTGAAGTAGCTCCAGCTTGACACTCCGTCGGAGCTTCTTCACAATAAGTTAACCAATCTCGACTCTGGCACGTCATCTAGTAGACAGGTCGCATGTCCCATTCCCCGCGTAATAGTTTGCTCGCGATAGCTGTGGTGATTGCCGCTGCAATTGCGTATGCGCAGTTGGGAACAAAATCTTCGGCCAGTAAGTCAAAACAGTCAGAGGTGCGCACCGCGGTCATCACAACGGGGGAGGTTGAACAGACCATTCGGCTCAGCGGGACGATCGGTGCTGAGCGGTTCAGCGGGTTGATGGCTCCGCAATTGGCCGGACTTCGCAGTGGCGGGGGCGGTGGAAGTTCCTCGGGCGGCTCCGGTTCTGCGTCCACTTCTTCGGCCTCGTCTTCGAGTTCCAGCTCCGCGTCAAGTTCCACCTCGTCCGGTTCCGGCAAGGCGAGCCAGAGCACCAACAATTCGGCTGCTCCGTCCAGCGCGAGCGGCCCGTCTTCCAGCCTGGGAGCTTTGCGCGGAACCACGAATCGATTTGGCGATCGCTCGCAAGCATCCGCCAGCGCATCGTCGAAGAGTTCCGGCAAAGCCAGTAGCGCTTCGTCAGGCGGATCGTCGCCGACAAGCGGGCTGGGCTCGACGGCCGGGTCTCTTATCAACGGCAGCCAGCGCGGCGGCGGTGGCGGAGGGGATTTTGCACTCGTCCTCACGAAGCTCGCACGGGCGGGCGCTCATGTTAGAAAGGGTGAGGTCGTCGCCGAATTCGATCGCATCAATCAATTGAACCGGCTCGATGACTACAAAGCCTCTGTATTTCAGTTGGACGCCAACGTGAAAAAGTTGAAAGCCGACCTGGCCGTAGCTCGCGAGGCGCACGACCAGTTGATCCGCTCGGCCAAAGCGGATCTTGACAAAGCGGAACTGGATCTGAAAACCGCACCGGTGCGTTCGGCCATCGAATCGGAAACACTGAAGCTCGGCGTGGAAGAGGCAAAAGCGAAGTACCAGCAAGTGCTGGGCGAAGCGAAGATGTTCGACCAATCGCAGCGAGCGCAGATCCGCGTTGCTGAGATTCAGCGCGACCAATCGAAAATTGAGCTGGATCGCGCGACAGCGAATGTCGATCGGATGGTGCTGCGCGCGCCGATGGACGGGGTTGCGGTGATGCAATCCATTTTTCGGGGCGGCGATTTCGGCCAGGTGCAAGAGGGTGACCAGCTCTGGCCCGGAATGACGTTCATGCAGGTGGTGGATCCGAGTTCGATGGATGTCAACGCGGTTGTGAATCAGGTGGACGCGGAATCGATCCGGCTCGGCATGAAAGCCACCGTGAGGCTCGATGCTTATCCGGGTCTGGAACTGCCCGCGCATGTCATTGGCATTGGCGCGATGACGAAGCCGGGAGTGTGGCGTCCGGCTTACATGCGTGAGATTCCGGTGCGGTTGAGGCTTGAAAAGATGGACGAGCGCGTCATTCCGGATGTCTCGGCCAGCGCCGAGATCCACATTGCCGCCGAGAAACAGGTGCACGTCGTGCCGCTGAGCGCCGTCTTCCATGAAGGACCGCATGGGCGGCCGTTCGTGCTGATCCGCGAAACGGGCGAATGGGCCAGGCGCGAAGTGGAGCCGGGTTTGAGGAACAACACCTCGATTGCCGTGCGCTCCGGAGTGAATGCCGGTGATGTGGTGGCAATCGAGATGCCCCCGAGTGAGAAGTAGGGTGACCCTTAGGTAATGTCCAACGCAAAGCCCGCCCCAAAGCCGAAACAGAAAATTGGAAATCCAAAGTGGCCGCTGCGCAAGCGGCTGATTGTCTGGTCGGTCGCGGCGGTAGTTCTCAGCGGCGCGCTGTACGGGGCCTGGCACTATACAGGGACAACGGCCGTCGATGTGCCGACAGTCAAAGTGCGGCGCGGCGATTTCATTATCAGCGTGAAGACGCGCGGAGAAATTCGAAGCACGCGTTCGGTGATCTTGACCGCTCCGCAGGTTCCCGATCCGCGCATTGTGAAGCTCGCGGAATCGGGCAAGCCGGTAAAGAAGGGCGACATCGTGGTGGAGTTCGACGCTGTCCAGCAGGAGCAGAACTACATCGAAAAGAGCACAACCGTGCGCACGGCCGACAGCGAGATCGTGCAGATGAAGGCATCGCACAAGATGGAAGACGAAATGGACGGCATGAATCAGATGCAGTCCGAATACAATGTCGAGCGCGCCAAACTCGAGGCCAGCAAGGCCGAAATTCTTTCCGACATTGAGGGCAAGAAGAATCGGATCGACGTGGGAGTTTCGGAAGGCGAGTTGAACCAGGCTAAGACCGTTGTGAAGTCGCGCAAGATTTCGCATGGCGCCGATACCGATCGTCTCGATCAGAAAAAGGGCAAGACAATTCGCGACATGAATCTCGCCAAGAGTTACATGTCGAAGATGGTGATGCGCGCGCCGAATGACGGCATCGTGAATCTGCTGCCCAACTGGCGCGCGGGGGGTTCGTTCGGGTCTTCGCCGCCGGCATTCAAAGAAGGAGATCGCGCGTGGACGGGTGCATCGATCGCTGAAATCCCCGACCTTTCGGAGATGCGCATTGAGCTCAAGCTGGAAGAGGTGGAGCGCGGGAAGCTGAAGCTGGGGCAGCCGGCGTTGCTGCGCGTGGACGCGATTCCTGAGAAGCAGTTCAAGGCGGATCTGGATTGGATCAGCCCGATCGCGCAACTGGTATTCCGCACGTTCCCGCCGGAGAAGCTGTTTCCGGCTCGAGCGACTTTGAAAAATCTCGATGCGCGCCTCCGGCCGGGAATGAGCGCGAGTGCGGAGATTGAAGTAGAGAAGCAGCCCAATGTATTGTTGATTCCCGTGAAGGCGAGTTTTCTATTGAATGGAAAACCGGCGGTCTATGTCCAGAAGGGGCAGGAGTTTCTCACGCGGAATATCGAAGTGGGGAAGCGTAATGAGGAAGATATCGTCGTGCTCAAGGGCCTGAAGGAAGGCGAGCTGGTGACGCTGGAAAGTCCGGCGGATGCGGCCAAGCGGGCCAAGAAAAAGCTGTGAAGAAAATCGCATTACGCATCGCGGTGTTGTTGCTTGTGCTGGGCGCGGGATGGGGTGCCTATGCGCTGTACAAGCAGATTCCACAGCGCCAGTTACAGGTGGCTAGCGCGAAGGTCCGCCGCGGCGATGTCGTGATTCGCGCTTATTCCCGCGGCGAGTTGCGCGCCGTCCGGTCCGCCACGCTGGTTGCGCCCAACCTGTTCGGCACCGTGCAAGTTACCAAGCTTGCCCCGCTCGGGAGTCTGGCGCATGAGAAGGATCTAATCGTCGAGTTCGACGATTCCGAGCGTAAGGCCCAACTCGAAGAGACCATGCTTGAAGTCGAACAGACCGACGAGCAGATCAAGAAATCGCAAGCCGATCTGGCGATCCGGAACAACCAGGATCAGGTCGATCTGTTGAAGGCGCGCTACTCGGTTCGCCGCGCGGAACTCGAAGTGAAGCGAAACCCGCTGCTGAGCGAAATCGACGCGAAAAAGAATGTGCTGAATCTGGAGGAATCGCGGCGGCGGCTGCAACAGCTCGAGAGTGACATTAAGAGCCGGCAGGAACAGGCCAAGGCGGAGATCGCCGTGCTTCAGGAGCAGCGCAACAAGAGCATGATCGACGTGTCGCGCGAAAAGGACCGCATCGCACAGGCGAAAGTCCTGTCACCCATGACCGGCTTGGTGGCGATCAAACAGAATCGCGGCCAGGGATTTTTCTTTCCGGGAATGCAGTTGCCCGACATTCGCGAGGGCGATACTTTGCAGCCGGGAATGCCCGTGGCCGATGTGCTCGACCTGTCGGACCTGGAGGTGGCCGCCCGCGTCGGTGAGCTGGACCGCGCCAATTTGCATGAAGGCCAGGATGTATCGATCCAACTCGACGCGGTGCCTGACAAACGCTTTCGCGGAAAGATCAAAAGCATGAGCGGGATGGCGAGCTCGAACATCTTTTCGGGCGACCCGGCGAAAAAATTCGATGTTGTGTTTTCCATCGATATGCGGCAGTTGCTGGCGGGGCTCGGCGCGAAACCCGAAGACGTCCAGAAGATTATGAGTTCCGCGGATCGCAATGCGAAGAAGTCGCCCGCTGTGCCGCCGCCGGGCATGATGCCGATGACGATGCCCGCGGGTGGGCCGCCGCCACCTCCGGCCCCCGGCATGCCCGGTGCCGCGGCCGGCGAACAGGATCGCGCGCGGGCCAAACTTCCGCCGCCGCCCGAGGAAGACGCGGGATTGAACGTGCTGCTGCGGCCGGGACTGCTGGCCGATGTCGAGATCATTATCGAGAAGATCCCCGACGCGATCTACGTGCCCAATCAGGCGATCTTCGAAAAGGAGGGCAAACAGTTTGTGTATGCGCGGGAGAACGGCCGCTATCAGCAGCGCTTCGTAAAGATCGCCAAGCGCAGCGAGACGGCGACCGTGATCGCCGAGGGCGTGAAGCCCGGCGAAACCGTATCGCTGGCCGACCCGAACGCAACATCCAAATCCGATTCGAAGGGTGAGAAAAAGGGCGGGGCGATGTCCGGAATGCCGGCCGCGGGTGGCAAGCAATGAGCGCTTTCTCGGGCTACATTCCGGAATTGAAGATGGGGCTGGCGAGCCTGTTCGCGCACAAATTGCGCAGCTTGCTCACCATGCTCGGCATGATCTTCGGCGTCGGCGCGGTGGTGGCGATGCTCTCCATCACTGCGGGCGCGCAGAAAGAAATGATGAGCTTCATCGACCAGTTGGGCGTCAATAACATCATTATTGAAGCGCGCGAGGCGGTGGATCGGAATGAGCTGCAGCAGGTCCGCGCGATTTCCCCGGGCCTGACCTTTCGCGATTACCGGGCGATTTTGGAAAATGTGCAAGGTCTCGAGGCAATCACGCCGCGCAAGAAGTTCAAACCTACACGCGTGTTGCCGAAGACGACGCAAGAGCTGCCGCAGCTTGTGGGCGTGCTGCCGAATTTCATCGAGATCAACAGCCTGAAGCTGATTTCGGGCCGTTTTTTTACGGATGACGAGAATCTCCGGTCCGCGCCGATCTGCGTGCTGGGTGAATCGGCAAAGGTGAATTTGCTCGGCTTCGATTCGGCGATCGGGAAGTACGTCAAGGTGAACGACGTGTGGCTGCAGGTGATCGGTGTCCTGACGCCGCAAGCACAGTCGGACGATTCCGAAGGCCTGTCGGCATTGAACCGCAACAACCTCGTCATCGCGCCATTGAACACCGTGATGCGCCGCTTTGAGGACAATAACAGCTATTTGAAAGACGAGATCGATGGGATGTATATGCGGGTCGCCGCAGGCACAGATTCGGTGGAGACAGCGAACATCGTTCGGGCAATTCTGAGCGCCACGCACAAGGACGCGGGCGATTTCACAGTGATAGTGCCCGCGGGTCTGCTCGAAGAGAAACGCCGAACACAGCTCATCTTCAGCGTGGTGATGATCTGTATCGCCGGCATCTCGCTGCTGGTGGGCGGGATCGGAATTATGAATATTATGCTCGCGACGGTGCTGGAGCGGACGCGCGAGATCGGGATTCGGCGGGCCATCGGCGCGAGACGCGGCGACATCGTGCGCCAGTTCCTGACCGAAGCGGTGCTGATTTCGATTGTCGGCGGGCTGATCGGAATTGCCTGCGGGTTCGGCCTGTCGCGCGTGATTGCGACGGCGGCGGGATGGTCGACTGTGGTAACGGTATCGTCGATCGCGATCGCGTTCGGAGTGTCGGTATTTATCGGCCTGGTGTTCGGAATTTATCCTGCGGTTCAGGCGGCGAAGCTCGATCCGGTGGAAGCGATGCGGTACGAGTAATCAATCATGATCAGGCGAATTATTCTTGTCTGCGCAATGTTGTGGAGTGGTATCCTAGCCGCGCAGATCACTTCCTTCCCGAAGCCGAATTACTTCCGTGAGACTTTCGCGAAGCCGGCAGTGCGCGTCGAATTGCAGCCGCCCGTTCGCTTGAAGGATTTCGTGGTGCGGGGCAAAGACGGACCGCAGCTTGAACTTTCCGTCCACGATTTTCTGGAACTCGTCATGGCCAACAACACCGACATCGCCATCACCCGTTTGACTGTGGACAACGCGCAGAATGCGATCACCCGGTCTTTTGGCGTCTTCGACCCACTCGCGACGGCGCGGTGGACCAGCACGCGATCCAAGAGTCCGACAAGCGACACTCTGCAGGGGGCGTCCACTTTGAACACCCTGCTGCAACCCGCCAACTTTCAGTTTTCGCAGCTCACGCAAAGCGGTGCCAGCTATAACGTGTCATTCTTCGGACAGAAGCAGACCACCAATAGCGGATTCCAGAATTTCAATCCCGCGCTGAATTCCTCATTCGGCATAAACTTCGCGCAGCCGCTCTTGAAGAACCGCGGACTTTATGTGAACCGCTTGCCGATAATGGCGGCGCGCAGCCGTTTTCGCGTGAACGATTATTTGCTGCGCGATCGCATCCTGAGCATCGTTTCGGACGCGGAGAACGTTTATTGGGATGTAGTGTTTGCCCGCGAAAATCTGCGCGTTCAGGAGAGCGCGCGCGAGTTGGCGGCGGAATCGTTGAAGCGCGCGCAGCAGGAATTGGACCTTGGGGCCATGTCGCCGCTCGATATTTATAACCCGCAGCAGACGCTGGCGACCGCGGAAATTGGCGTGTCGCAAGCGCGCTTTCAGTTGTTGCAACGGGAAGACGCCCTTCGTAAACAGATCAGCGTAGACCTGAATCCGGATCTGCGCAAGCTGCCGGTCGTGCTGACCGAAACAGTGGCGCCGCCCACGCAGAGCGTCTCCCTCGATGCGGATGCCGCGGTTCAAAAGGCTATGCTCATCCGGCCCGATTTGAAGGCTGCCACGCAAAACCTCGACGTGGATGACTTGAGTATCCGGATCGCCTCCAATCAGCTCCGGCCCGACCTGTCACTGATCGGCGGCTACACCACGCAAGGCCGCGGCGGCGTGTTCTACGACCGCAGCCAGCTTTCATCCGGCGGTCTGCCGATCGTCAACACCATTCCCGGCGGATTCGCGGATGCGCTCGACCAATTGTTCGGCTTCGGATTCCCGGTTTACTCATTCGGTTTGCAGTTGCGATTGCCGATTCGCAACCGAGCCGCATCGGCCGATTTGGCCGACGCCGTGGTCCAGAAGAAGCGCGATGCGTTGACGGCGCGCTCGACGGAACAGCAGGTGCGCCTCGACGTGCTCACGGCGGTGAATCAGGTGGAATCCGCCAAGGAGAGCGTGAAGCTGGCCAAGGTTGCACTCGAGTTTGCCAACAAATACCTGGATGCCGAGAAGAAAAAATACGAGCTCGGCACCAGCCAGATTTTTTTTGTGCTGCAGGCCGAGAACGCACTGGTGAACGCGGAATCGAGCGTGGTGCAGAACAGCATTCAGTACCGGCGCAATCTCTTGGGGCTGTTGCGGCGGACGGGCGAACTGCTTGAAGAGCGCGGCATCGCAGTACAGTAAGCTGGCCTGATGGGCCGCATTCGCGTACTTTCGGACAACGTCGCCAATAAGATCGCGGCCGGTGAAGTGGTGGAGCGTCCGGCCTCAGTCGTGAAGGAGTTGCTCGAGAACTCGCTGGATGCGGGATCGACGCGTTTTCAAGTCGAGATCGAAAACGGCGGCCGGCGCTTGATCCGCATCAGCGACAACGGCTCCGGCATGCTTCGTGACGACGCGCTGCTGGCCTTCGAGCGTCATGCAACCAGCAAGCTGCACGATGTGAAAGATCTGAATTCAATCGCAACACTGGGATTTCGTGGCGAAGCGCTGCCTTCGATCGCCTCCGTCTCGCGCCTGCTGCTGGAGACGCGCTCGCCCGAGGAGACCACGGGAAATCGAGTGGAGCTGGCAGGCGGCAAAATGCTCAACTGCGACGAGATGGCGGCGGCGCCCGGCACCGTCATCACGGTGCGCGATCTATTCTTCAACGTTCCAGCGCGAAAGAAATTCCTGCGGTCGGAGCAGACTGAGCTGGCGCACATCGCCTCGCTGGTGACGCACTACAGCTTGGCCCATCCCGATAAGACGTTCCTGCTGCTGAACGGCGGGGCGGAACTGCTGCACGTGACTCCGGTCGAGACACTACGCGAGCGTGTCTTTCAAGTTTTCGGGAGCCAGGTGCTGGACGAGTTGATCGACCTCGGCGTGCGCGAGAGGCAGATGCCGGTTCGGCCCGCCGGTATCGACGAAGAAGAAGTTCCGGTGCCGCGCGCTTTTCGGTTGAGCGGGTTCGTCTCGCGCCCGCAGGTCCAGAAGAACAACCGGAACTCGGTGTTCATCTTCGTGAACGGACGGTTGATCCGCGATCGGCTGCTGCTGCATGCACTGTCGGCGGCCTATTACAACCTGATGCCGCCGGCGTGCTTCCCGTTCGCGCTGTTGTTTTTGGATTGCGATGCTGAAGAAGTGGATGTAAATGTGCATCCGTCGAAAACGGAAGTTCGATTCCGGCATCAATCGTTCGTGCACGATTTCGTACGCGATTCTATTCGCGATCAGTTGATGGAATCGAGGCCCGCGCCTTCGTTCGCGGTGAGCCCAAACCGTCAAGCGCTGCCCCAGCAGGTCGCCGGATTGCAGTACTCCGAGTTTTCGCAGATGATCGCGGAGCAGCCTCTCGCGCCGTCATTGATCACAGCGATCGAACCAAGCGCGATGCCCGCCGCGGTTCAGGAATTCACGCTCCAGCAGACGCGTGGGCCTGACCCGCGGCTCGACTTCGCCGGTCCCGGAATCGACGTGAACGCCGCGGTTCGGTTGCGCGTCCCCGATACGCACGGGGCATTTCCGACGGAAGCCTTCGCCGGAGGTGCTACGGCCTCACTTGAAAATTTGCGCGATCTCCGTCCTCTCGGTCAGATCCACAACAGCTTTATCGTCGCGGCGGGGCGCGATGGCTTGTGGATCATCGACCAGCACGTGGCGCATGAGCGGATCCTGTTCGAAAAAGTTCTGGACCAGCGCGCGCGCGGCACTCTTGAAGTGCAGCGCCTGTTGATGCCCCTGGTGCTTCAGCTTACGGCGGAGCAGCAGATCGAATACGCGCGCATCGCCGGTGAACTTGAGGGTCTCGGCTTCGAGACCGAGCCTTTCGGGCAGCGCACCATTGCGGTGAAAGCGGCTCCGGCAGCCGTCGGACCTGGCGATTTAGAGCGCGTGATTTTTGAAATTCTAGAAATTTCCGAAAGCGAGCTGCGTAAGGTATCGCTAGACGATCTGCGGCGCGGAATGGCTGCCTCCATCGCCTGCCGCGCGGCCATCAAGATCAACACGAAGCTGGATGGCGCGAAGATGGAGTGGCTGCTGCGCGAACTTGCGGCAACAGATTATCCGATGGCGTGCCCGCACGGGCGCCCCATCGCCTTGCAATATTCCATGCGCGAAATCTTAAAGGCTTTCCACCGAATCTGATACAGCAGCGTGACGCGCACCCATCACCCGCTCCGCCATCGCGTGTTTCAGCGCTTCGATCCCTTGGCCTGTGGCGCTCGAGATCTCAAAGAACGGCATGCCGCGGTCGGCCGCCACTTTGCGCAACTCTTCAAGCTTTTCGGGATACTGCGCGGCGTCCATTTTGCTTGCCGCGACGAACATCGGCTTCTGGGCAAGGTCTGCGCTGAAGCTCGCCAGTTCGGTCATCAGCGTTTCGAAATCCGCGACGGGATCGCGCCCAGTCTCCGACATGTCGACGAGATGAATCAGAAGCAGCGTGCGCTCGACGTGCCGGAGAAATTGAATGCCGAGGCCGTGGCCGAGATGCGCGCCTTCGATGATGCCGGGGATGTCCGCGACGACGAAGCTGCGATAGTCGTCGAGCTGAACCACGCCCAAGTTGGGCTCGAGCGTAGTGAAAGGATAGTCGGCGATCTTA
Organism: Bryobacterales bacterium; assembly: GCA_038229055.1. GTDB lineage: Bacteria > Acidobacteriota > Terriglobia > Bryobacterales > Bryobacteraceae > JANYJA01. The sequence continues at coordinate 27,371 of JBBROU010000056.1, forward strand.
GGACGAGCGGCGGAGATGCGCGAGATAAGAGTCGATTTGCCGGCATTCGGAAAACCGACGAGCCCTACGTCCGCCAGCAGCTTCAACTCGAGGCGAAGGTGCTTTTCCTCGCCGGGCTTGCCATCTTCATGCTCGGTCGGAGCCTGATGCGTGGAACTTGTAAAGCGCGCGTTGCCGCGACCGCCGCGACCGCCGCGCGCCACGCGAAAGCGCTCGTCGGGAGCGTCGAAATCGAAAAGCCGCTCGCCGGTGTCGTCGTCGTAAACCACCGTACCGACCGGAACTGAAAGCTCGATGGATTCGCCTTCGTGACCCTTGCAGTTGCTGCCTTCGCCATGGCGGCCGCGCTGCGCCTTGTGTTCGGGATTGAAGCGGAAATGGAGCAGCGTATTGTGATTCACGCTGGAGGTCATGTAGATGTCGCCGCCGCGCCCGCCATCGCCGCCGCTGGGGCCGCCGCGTGGCACGAACTTCTCCCGTCGGAACGCGAGACAGCCATTTCCGCCGTCGCCAGCTTTGACCAGGATGCGAACTTCATCGATAAACATGGGGGCCTAAGAAAAAGCCGCTGATCCGACAAGCAGGTCAGCGGCTGAATTAAAAAACGAACGACGAACTAGTTGACGCCGACGGGCTCGGGCTTCACGCCGACAAATTTGCCCATGCGCCCGCGATCGCGGAATTCCACGACGCCGGTAATTTTGGCGAACAGCGTATCGTCCTTGCCCCGGCCGACATTTACGCCCGGCTTCAGCTTGGTGCCGCGCTGCCGGACGATGATGGAGCCTCCGGGAACAAGCTGGCCGCCGAAGACCTTGATGCCGAGCCGCTGGGCGTTAGAATCGCGCCCGTTCTTGGAACTGCCTAAACCCTTTTTATGTGCCATGAATGTCTTCCTGCGCTAAACAAGGATGTCGCCGATTTTTACTTCGGTGTAATCCTGACGATGACCCTGCGTGCGCTTGTACTGCTTCTTGCGCTTGAACTTGAAGACGATAATCTTCTTGCCGCGATCATTGCCGGCAATGGTGGCCTTCACCTTAGACCCGGCCGCGCCGGAGCCGGAAAGAACGTCGCCTTCACCCTTAAACACCGCGAGAACCCGGCCCAGTTCGACTTCCGAGCCGATGTCGCCGGCGAGTTTGGGAACGCGGACCACGTCGCCAGACGTAACGCGGAACTGCTTTCCGCCGGTTTCGATGATTGCATGCATGTCGGGTTTTCCTTAATAGCGGTCGCATGCTACCCAGGCCCGGGAAGGCAAGGCTTGGACGTGCGACTGCGAATCTAATCTATGAGTGTAGTACAACGGGCGGGGAATTTCAAATTCGGAGGAGATCGCGATGCAACGGGTACGTTACGCAGTCGCCATGAGCCTGGATGGCTACATCGCCGGGCCAAACGGCGAAGCCGACTGGATCACCACCGACCCAGACATCGATTTCGGTTCCATTTTCAAGCAATTTGACACGCTGGTGGTAGGGCGACGGACGTTTGAATCAATGGTGCGTGACGGGAATGTCGCGATGCCGCGGATGAAGACGGTTGTCTTCTCGCGCACGCCGCGGCAAGAAGATTATCCGAAGGTGACGATCGTTTCGAATGATGGAGAGCAAATGCTGGCTTCGCTGAAGCGAACCGCGGGGAAGGATATCTGGCTGTTCGGCGGCGGATCGCTATTTCGCAGTCTGGTGGAAGTGGGACTCGTGGATACCGTTGAGGTGAGTGTCGTGCCAATCCTTCATAGGAGCGGGGATTCCGTTGCTACCGGGCTCGGCCAGTCGGATTCCGCTGAAACTGACGGGACACAAGGTGTCGAAGAGGGGAATTGTTGTCTTTGGAGTCCTCAGCCATCGTCTTTACCCGCCCCGCTACAATGAAAGCTTATGCGCATTTGTGACCTCCTGGCGGAAGGTCGCCCGTCGTTTTCATTCGAATTCTTTCCGCCCAAGTCCGATGAGGCCGTGGCTCAGCTCGAGCGCACCATTGCCGAATTGCGCATGCTTGAGCCCTCCTTCGTCTCCGTTACTTATGGTGCCGGCGGCTCCACGCGCGAGCGGACAATTGAGATTGTCACCGGCATCAAACGCGAGACTGGCATCGAAGCGATGGCGCACCTCACGTGCGTCGGATCCACTGCGGCCGAACTTGAAGAAGTGCTCACGCGCCTGGTTGACGCCGGAGTCGAAAATATCCTGGCTCTCCGCGGCGATCCGCCCAAAGGAAGCACTGCCTTCGCCGCAACCGAGCGCGGACACACATATGCTTCGGAACTCGTCCGTGCCATTCGCACGCGTCACGGCGCGTCAGTATGCGTGGGTGGCGCCGGCTATCCCGAAAAGCATGTGGAGTGCGGCAACCCCGCCGTTGACCTGATGAACCTCAAGCGCAAGGTGGATGCCGGGCTCGACTTCGTCATCACTCAGTTATTTTTCGATAATCAGCGCTACTTCGAATTTGTCGAGCGCGCCCGCGCCGCCGGCATCTCGGTTCCCATTATTCCCGGCATCATGCCCATCACCAACGCCGCTCAGGTCGAGCGGTTCACCAGCGCGTGCGGGGCGACGTTGCCGTTCAAACTCGCCGCGGAACTCGACCGCCGCCGTCAGGATCCCACGGCCGTCATGCAGCTCGGCGTGGCACACGCTACCGCGCAGTGCATCGACCTGCTGATGGGCGGTGCCCCGGGCATTCACTTCTACACCCTCAATCGCAGTAACGCGACCAAGGAAGTCTTCACCGCGCTCAAGGCTACCGGATTCGCCCATGCCGCCAGCCACAAAGTGGCGTGAGTGTTGTAGATTGGCTGAGAGACTATGCCCTTCTGCTCGCAATGCGGCACGCAAACATCAGGAAAGTTCTGCCCGAAGTGCGGGGCCCTGGTCGATGCCGACGCCCCCGGCTCTGCTCCTGCAGGCTCCCCTCCTCTTGGCTCGTCGCCTCGCATCAACGCCCCCGGATTGACCAACAACATTGCCAGCGCCCTCTGCTACATCGTCCCTATCGTCGCTGGGGTTCTGTTTCTGGTGATCGAGCCGTACAACAAAGAACGCAAGGTACGGTTCGACGCCTTCCAGGGCATTTTCCTGTGGATCGCGCTATTTATTCTCGGCGCGTTGTTGAACGTTTTTGACGAGGTCTCGGGAAACTTCAGCGTTGTCGTCCGCGAAGTCTATCGCCTGGCCGAACTCGGCTTGATTATCTACATGGCCGTTAAAGCCTACCAGGGTCAATCGGTGGTGCTGCCCGTCGTCGGCCCGCTCGCTGAAAAGCAGGCGTAGTAACTCACCAGCGCCGCCGGATCATCGGTAATGATCGTGTCAACTCCGAGCTCGGCTAACCGCGCCCACTCTTCCGGCGCGTTCACCGTCCAAGCGCTGACCTCGAGATTCGCCGCGTGAGCCTGTCTCACCAGCTCGGGCGTGATCAGATGATACTCGGGCGAGAGAATCTGAGCTTCCAACGTGACAGCATCGGCGACTGCATCAGCGCGGTTATCGTCGTATAGCGCTGCGAGCGGCAGAATAGAGTCGAGATCGCGCACTGCCCGCAGAAGCTCAGGGTCGAACGATCTCACGATGCAGTTCTCGCGAACACACGCATTTTCGATCTCCTGTATCACCAGCTTCGCGAATGCCTTCGACCCCGGCGTCCACTCCGGATGCCTCGCATCCGACTTCATCTCGATATCGAATACGAACGGCCGCCCGGCATTCAGCGCGAGCACTTCCTCAATCCGCGGCAGCGTCCCGCGCCAGTGCGCCCAATCCGCTGAGCGCACCGGAGCCCCGCGCTGCACTAGATCGTGCGTAACCACCAGCACGTCATCGCGCGAAACCGTGACATCCAATTCAACGCCGTCCGCGCCCGCGTCGATCGCATGCTGAAAGGCGGCCAGCGTGTTCTCCGGATGGGTTCCGCGCGATCCTCGATGCCCGAATACTTGCGGCGTCCTGGTCATGAAACTGCCTTAGAATAACAATAGGAGCTTGCATTGACGCGCAGAACGGCACTTACGGCACTCGGCGCTCTCGCAGC
>JBBROU010000057.1:0-31220 GCA_038229055.1 Bryobacterales bacterium
CGAATCCCCCAACCGCCCCTCCCACGATCTTTCCGGCCTCGGTCAACACCACCGCGACCAAGCCGACCCATGCTAAACACATAGCGCGCCCGCCCTTTGCGGAAGCGGTTTCGTTCACTGCACGTTCTCATCACCGGGCGGCACAAATCGCCTCCGCTCCCCAAAAGTCACGCCCGCCCGCCGATGAGAACTTAAACAGTCACGCCACTCTCCCCCAGTCCCCTCAACCACTTACCTTCCAACCCCGCCCGCCCCGTGTTACTTACTGAGCATGTCTAGTCTTGCGCAGATCTCGGCGAATATCATGAACGCGAAGAAGTCGACCGGACCCAACACCGCCAACGGCATATCCCGCTCCAAACTCAACGCCGTCCGTCACGGGCTGAGCGCGCAAACCGTCTTACTGCCCAATGACGACGCCCGGGCTTACAAAACTCTCTGCCACAAATACGCCCAGCATTACCGCCCTGCCGACTTCATCGAAGAAACCCTCGTCCAGCTGGTCGCCGACACCGCCTGGCGCCTCGGCCGCTGCTTCGCCCTCAGCGAAAATATCTTCTCCGCCGGCCACTTCACCGGTGACGGCAACTGTCTCATGCCCGACGCCGATCTCCACGCCGCCCTTACCGCGCCCCGCGTCCTGAAAACCAGCGGAGCCTCTCTCGATACCGTGTCCCGCGCCACCTCCCGTCTCGAGCGCGGTCTCAAAAGCGCCATGGATCAGCTCGCCGCCATGCAAAAAGAGCGCCGCGCCACCGCCCACATCGACCTTGAATACCACCTGCAACTCAGCCTTTCTTCTTAGCGCCCTTTGCGTCTTTGCGCGCCCAAGCCGTTTTCCCGCATGCTAAATTGAAAACTCATGCCCGAAAAGAAGTCCTTGGACGAATTAAAATCCCTCTCGAAACAGATCCGTCGCGAAATCATCGAGATGATTACCGCCGCCAAATCGGGCCACCCCGGCGGCTCCTTATCCGCCGTCGAGGTGCTCGTCGCACTCTACTTCGGCGTCATGAAACACGATCCCGCCAATCCGCATTGGCCCGATCGCGACCGCTTTATCTTGTCCAAAGGCCACGCCGCTCCCGTGCTGTATTCAGTGCTCGCCGAGTGCGGTTACACCCCCAAAGAATCCCTCAACACCCTCCGCAAATTGGGTTCGATTTATCAAGGCCACCCCGACGTCCGCTTCATCCCGACTCTCGACGCCTCCACCGGCTCCCTCGGCGAAGGAGTTTCACTCGCCATCGGCATGGGCCTCGCCGCGAAATTAAATGGCAGCCCCTCCCGCACCTTCTGTATGCTCGGCGACGGCGAGGTCCAGGAAGGCCAGGTCTGGGAATCGGCCATGTATGCGGCCTATCACAAGGTAGACAACATTGTCGTGATCGTGGATCACAACGGCATCCAGCTCGATGGCTGGGTCAAAGACATCATGGGGATCGAGCCCCTCGCCGAGAAGTGGCGCGCCTTTGGATGGCACGCGATCAATGTCGACGGCAACGACATTCAGGAAGTGCGGAGCGCGTTCCTCGAAGCCGAGGCGATTAAAGAAAAGCCGACCGTACTGATTGCCAAGACCTTGAAGGGCAAGGGCGTCAGCTTCATGGAAAACAACCCGAAATTTCATGGCCAGGCCCCCACCCCGGAAGAAGCCAAACTGGCACTACAGGAGCTGCAATAATGCCCACCAAGACTCGCTACGAACTCAAGCTGGGAATGGCCACGCGCGAGGCGTTTGGCCGCACGCTGGCGGAAATCGGCAAAGAAAACAAAGATGTCGTGGTCTGCGATGCGGACCTCTCCAAATCGACTTACACGAACTTCTTCCAGAAGGAGTTTCCCGAGCGCTTTTTTGAATGCGGCATCGCCGAAGCCAACATGGTCGCGATCTCGGCGGGCTTGGCCTATGGCGGCAAGATCCCGTTCTGTGCCAGCTTTTCGGCATTCATAATCAATAAAGGCTTCGAGCAATTGCGCGTCACCGTGGCCTATCCGAACACCAACGTAAAGGTGGTCGGCACCCACAGCGGCATCTCGATCGGCGAAGACGGTCCCTCGCAGATGAGCATCGAGGAGATTGGCCTGGCGTGTTCGCTGCCCGGGTTCCTCGTGTTCTCCCCCTGCGATGAAGTCTCCATGTCGGCCATCGTCCGCATGGCCACCGCCCACGTCGGGCCTGTGTTCATCCGCGCCGGACGCATGAAGGCCGCCGTCGTCTATCAGAAGGATCAAAAGTTCGAGATCGGGAAGGGAATCGAGCTCACCGAGGGCAAGGACGTCACCATCATCGCAACAGGCCTGCTCGTCGCCGAAGCGTTAAAAGCGGCCGAGACTCTGGAAGGCGAGGGTATTTCGGCGCGCGTAATCGACATCCACACCGTGAAGCCGCTGGACCGCGAGATCATTGCTAAGGCCGCGAAAGAGACCGGAGCTATTGTCGTTGCCGAAGAACATCTGGTCGACGGCGGCCTCGGCGTCCGCGTCGCGCAGATTGTCGCCGAGACGAACCCGTGTTTGATGGAATTCGTCGGACTGACGAATTACGCCGAATCCGGAAGCCCCGAAGAACTGATCGACAAGTACGGCTTGCTTGCGCGCGATGTCCTAACCGCCGTCCGGAAAGTTCTCGCCCGTAAGAAATAACCGGCTGGGCTTAATCGCTCAGCTCAGTCGGATTTCGCTTTCCAAACTCTATGCCATGTCGCATTTTGCTCTGGATCTGCCTGCCGCTGCTCGCGGCGGCGCAGACCGTTCCGCTCTCCCCCGAAGCGCGCCTTACCGCTGTAGAGATCGCTGCCAAAGCTGCCCGGAGTTCCGGCGACAACGCATGGATGCTGGTCAGTTCCGCTTTGGTCCTCATGATGACCGGCCCCGGGCTGGCGCTCTTTTATGGCGGGTTGGTCCGCCGCAAGAATGTGCTTGGCACGATCATGCACAGCTTCAGTCTGATGGCCATCGTTACGGTGCTGTGGGCCATCTGCGGGTACAGTCTGGCGTTCGCCGAAGGCAACTCGTTCATCGGCGGGCTGCACTATCTATTTTTAAATAATGTAGGCGCGGCGCCCAATGCCGATTACGCCGCCACGATCCCGCACCAGACTTACATGATTTACCAGCTCATGTTCGCGATCATCACGCCCGCGTTGATCTCGGGAGCGTATGCCGAAAGAATGAAATACAGCGCCATGCTGCTGTTCACCGTATTGTGGACGCTGATCGTGTACTTTCCACTGGCGCACATGGTGTGGGGCAAAGGCGGGTTGATGAATGCTTTGGGGGGCGGCAGGATTCCGTGTCTCGACTTCGCCGGGGGTACGGTCGTGCATGTCAGCTCCGGCGTCTCGGCGCTGGTATGCGCGCTATACCTGGGCAAGCGGCACGGTTATCCTTCGGACAATATGAGACCCCACAGCCTGGTGCTCAGTTTTATCGGCGCGACGCTGCTTTGGGTCGGATGGTTTGGCTTCAACGCGGGCAGCGCGCTGGGTGCGACAGCGCTAGCCACTAGCGCATTTGTGGCGACTCACTTCGGCGCTGCCGCCGCTACGGTGGGATGGCTCCTCGCCGAGCGAATCGAAACGGGCAAGGCCAGTATGCTGGGCGGGATTTCAGGATGCGTAGCGGGGTTAGTTGCCATCACGCCCGCCTCCGGGTTCGTCAAACCTTTTCCGGCGCTTTTGATCGGTTTCATCGCCGGCGTCTTCTGCTTTTGGATGGTCACTGCTGTAAAAAAGAGATTCGACTACGACGATACGCTGGATGCTTTCGGCGTCCACGGCGCAGGCGGTACCATTGGCGCGATTCTGACCGGCATTTTCGCGACTAGCGCCGTCAACGACGGCCTGCAGGATGCCTCCGGCAAGGTGCTGCCTTTGGGGCTGGTGGACGGCAGACCCATCCAAGTGCTCTATCAAGCTGCGGGTGTTCTGATTTCGTGGATTCTCGCCATTGCGGGCACGTGGATTATTTTGAAAATCTGCGATGCCGTCGTTGGCATTAGAGTGAGTGCGGAAGACGAGACGCAAGGTCTCGACCTCAGCATGCATGGTGAGGACGCGTATAACTTCGAAGGCTGACGCGTCAGATAAGCGCAATCGCGAGCGCGACCAGCGCGGAACCGGCGATGACCCAGATAGGGTCGCGCCGGGTGAAGACGAGGACAGCGAAGCTCGAAACCGCGATCGCAATGAGCATTGGGCTTGCGAGAGCGTCTTTGGCGAGCGGAACCAAAGCGGCGGCGATGAGGCCGGCGGCAGCCATAATAACGGTTTGAATCGCGCTCTTCACGGCGGGCTGCTCGGCGCGCTTGCCCAGATAGTGGAGCATCGGGATGATGAAAAATGCGGGTGTGATCATGGCGAGCCATCCGGCGACGGCGCCGGCGGGGCCCGCGACGAAATATCCAACGCTGACGACGTAAAGACCCATCGGCCCGGGTGTCGCGCGTCCTGCAGCCATGGCGGCGTTGAGTTGGCGCAGAGTGAGTACATGATGCGTTTCGACCAGATCGCGCTGGATGACGGGCAGGGAAGTGGCGCCGCTGAATGATGTCAGCGTCGCTTTTACCAGGAACAGGTAGAGCAGAAACGGATTCATGCTCGCCAGAATGCTCCGGCAAGAGCGGCGAGCACGAAGATCTGAATCGGCGTCATTTTGAACTGTGCGGCGAGCAGGAAAGCGGCGCAGGCAATGACGCAAGTCTTCAGTGCTCGCCGGCGCAGGTGCGGCTTAATTAAAAGGTAAGCGCCGGCGGCCATAATCCCCACGGCGGCAGCGATCACGCCGGAGATCGCGGCCATTGCAAGGCGGTTGGAGGTAAACGAATCGAACCCGGCCGTAAGCAGCGCGACCAGAACCGACGTCGGCACCGAAACCGCGAGCACAACGAAAATGGCGCCGGACCACCCCGCGAGGTCCCATCCGGCGCCGGCGGAGAGCGCGAGAATATTGGTTCCGGGAGTGATGCGGGCGAGGCTGTAGATGAGGCCGTAGCGTTCGCTCGACATCCACTCGCGCCGGATGAATTCGGATTGCAGCGCAGCCATGGCGGGGTCGCCGCCGCCGAACGTGAGATTACCGATTTTCAGGAACAGCAACGCGATAGTGCGGAGGCGCGGCTGAGGCATGGACGTAGAGTATCATCGGTCCTATGTCGGTCCGAATCACAGGCATGATTGTGTGCGCGATCGTGTTTGCGGCGGTGGGAGCGATCTACTTCACGCATCGTCCGCGGCCCCTGGCAGCACCGGTTTCGAAGCCCATGCAAGCGGCCGCGGTGCCGAAGGTGGTCACGCTATCAGGGACCGTTCGCGCGCAACATACGGTGCCGGTTGGCGTGATGGTGAACGGGCAAGTGGAATCCTTCATGGCGGATGTCGGGCAGGAGGTTTACGAGGGTCAATTGCTCGCGCACATCGGAAATCCCGGGCTCGACGGAGCGCAGGAGAATGCGCGGAAGTTACTCGAAACCGCGCAGGGCAAGGTCAATTCGCTGGAGGCGGCGATTATCGCAGGGCGGCTGGAAGCGTCGCGGGCACGAACGGATGCGGCGCGCGCGAAGGATCAACTGGACCGCAACGAAAAGGCGTATAAGCGGCAGCAGATGTTGAACGCGCAGGGTGCGACGCCTCGGCTGGCGTTCGAGAAGGCCGAGCGGGAGTACGAATCTTCGCAAGGCGAAGCGAAGAGCCTGGAGGCGTTGGCGCAGCAGGCGGAGAGCCGTTTGGAGGCCGCGATGCAGCAATTGGAACCGGCTAAGCGTGTGCTCGCCGAAAAGCAGCAGCAAGTGGAAGGCGCGCAGAGCGGCCTCGCGGCGGCCGATGTCCATGCACCGGTTTCCGGACTGGTGATTGCGCGAAAGGGAGAAATCGGGCGGCAGATCAGTTCGGAAGAAGGGAAGGACCTGTTTCGCATCGCCGTCGATTTATCGATGCTCGAAGCGGTGGTCGACGTAGATGCGCGGGCCGCAGCGCAATTGAACCCGGGACAGGCGGTTCAAGTTGTGGTGCCGGAGATGCGGGTCGATGCGATTCCGGCAACGATTCGCGAAGTCAGGGCAGGGCAGGCAATTGCGGAGTTTATCAGTCCCACGCCGGCGCTGCGGCCGGGCGCAAGTTGCGCGGTTCGCGTGCAGCTAAAATAAGGACGCTATGCAATTTCTGAAGAGCACCCTGGTGGAACTGATCACGCAAACATCGACGAATCTTCCGCCGGATGTGCGCGCGGCCATGAGCGCGGCGGGGCTCGGGGAAACGCCCAATACGCAAGCTTCACAGGCCCTTAACATCATCTTTTCGAACATCGACATGGCCAAGGACGACGAAGGGCCGATCTGCCAGGACACGGGGATGCCGACGTTCGTGGTGCATACACCGGTGGGCGTCAATCAGATTGCGATCCGGCGCGTGATTCGGGAAGCCGTCGCCGAGGCTACTAGACTCGGAAAGCTGCGGCCGAATTCGGTGGATTCGCTCACCGGGATAAATAGCGGCGATAACTTGGGCGATGAGACACCGGTGATTCACTTCGAGCAGTGGGAAGAGAACGAGATTGAAGTGAAGCTGGTGCTGAAGGGCGGCGGGTGCGAGAACAAGAATATTCAATATTCGCTGCCATGTACGTTGGAAAATCTGGGACGGGCGGACCGGAATTTGGACGGCGCGCGCAAGTGTTTGCTGCATGCGGTATGGCGGGCGCAGGGGCAGGGATGCGCGCCGGGTGCTCTGGGCGTATGCATTGGGAGCGATCGCGCGCACGGCTATGCGCTGGCGAAAGACCAATTATTCCGGACGCTGGATGATCGCAATCCGAATTCGGAGCTGGCGCAGCTTGAGGCCGACGTGATGCGCGAGGCGAATGACCTGGGCGTGGGCGCGATGGGATTTGGCGGACGGGTGTCGCTGATCGGGTGCAAGGTGATGGCGGCGAACCGGCTGCCGGCGAGCTTCTTCGTCTCCGTCGCATACGATTGCTGGGCGTTCCGCAGGCTGGGCGTGCGGCTGGATGCGCAGAGCGGCGCGATCACGCGGTGGCTGTATCGCGATCCGGAGCGGGCGGTCGAACGCATGACGCAGACCGAAGGGTTTCCGCTAACAGGCCGCGAGATTGTGTTAACGCCTCCGCTGACCGAAGAAGCGGTGCGGGCATTGCGGGTCGGCGATGTGGTTTTGATGTCGGGCGAAATGTATACGGGGCGCGACGCGGTGCATGCGCATTTGATGAAGCACGCGCCTCCGGTGGATCTGCATGGAGCGGCTTTGTATCACTGCGGTCCGGTGATGTTAAAGGACGGCGACGAGTGGAAAGTGAAGGCCGCGGGGCCGACGACGAGCATCCGCGAAGAGCCGTACGAAGCGCACGTGATCGGGCGATATGGCGTGCGAGCGGTGATCGGCAAAGGCGGCATGGGGCCGAAGACGCTGGCGGCTTTGAAGGAGTACGGCGCGGTGTACCTGAACGGCATCGGCGGGGCGGCGCAGTATTATGCGAGGTCGGTCGAGAAGGTGTTGGGCGTGCATCTGATGGAGTTCGGGATTCCGGAAGCAATGTGGCATTTGCGGGTGAACCGGTTCGTCGCAATCGTGACGATGGACGCGCACGGCAACAGCCTGCATGCCGAGGTGGAGCGTGTTACGGGAGAGCGGCTGAGCGAGTTCCAAAACGCTTGATCTGATAGAATAAAAATTCCTTCGGCCAGGTAGCTCAGTCGGTAGAGCGCAGCCCTGAAAAGGCTGGCGTCGGCGGTTCGATTCCGTCCCTGGCCACCACATTCCAAACACTCCCATACTTACATTCCTTGAACCAAAGGTCGGGTTGCGGAATGAGCGATAGAATGCCTTTCTATCGCTCATAATCCGCTATCATGAGCGATAGAATCAGAGGCTATCGCTCATGACGTGGAACTGGCAGCAGCCCGATTGGCCCAACTTCCGCTGGGATAAAGCTCGCCTACGCAAGGCGGAAGAGCTGTTCCTGATGGGTATGGGCCTGTTCATCGGTATGCGAAAGCACCTTGCAGAGCCCGATCAGGAACAGCTCACGATTGAAGCCATCAGCACGGAAGCGGTTACGACCTCGGAAATCGAGGGCGAGTTTGTGGACCGGGCAAGCGTGCAATCCTCACTCCGCCGACAGTTCGGCTTGGCGACGGACAAGCGACGGGTCTCGCCCGCAGAAGAGGGTATTTCAGAAATTATGGTTGCGCTCTATCGATCCTTCGCAAAACCTTTGTCCCACCAGACGCTGTTTTCTTGGCACCGGATGCTGTCAAAGAACGTGGGGGCCTGAGCGACATTGGCCGCTATCGTACCGGCACAGCACCGATGGAAGTGGTTTCGGGTCCCATTCACGACCCGAAGGTGCACTTCGAGGCTCCGCTCGCATCGAAGGTGCAGGGAGAGATAGCGCGGTTTGTGGCGTGGTTCAATCGTACGGCGCCTGCGGGCAGCGAGCCTTTACCTGCCTTAACGAGAGCGGGAATCGCGCATCGATATTTCGAATCCATTCACCCGTTCGAGGACGGCAACGGTCGCATCGGCCGCGCCATTGCGGAGAAGGCCCTAGCGCAAGGCGTCGGCCAGCCGACTCTGACGGCACTAGCGGCGACGACACTGTCCAGGCGCAAGGCGTATTATGCGGCGCTCGAAGCCGGGAACAAGAGCAACGAGGTGACGGCTTGGCTTTCGTGGTTCGCCGGAATCGCTATCGAAGCGCAGAGACGCACAACGGCGCACGTCGAGTTCCTGATTGAGAAGACGCGCTTGCTGGACCGCCTGCGCGGGCAACTGAATCCGCGGCAGGAGAAAGCGCTGCTGCGCATGTTCCGGGAGGATTCCGAGGGATTCAAAGGGGGCTTAAGCGCCGGAAACTATGTGACGATTACCGGTGCATCCGCCGCAACGGCGACCCGCGATCTCGCCGATTTGGTGGAGAAGAGCGCTCTCGTCCGTGTGGGCGAGCGCCGACACGCGCGGTATCACATCGCCATTCCCACAAAGAAGGTGTTACCCGTCATCCTCAATGAACATAGGAATTTTAGCTAACGAACACTTTTAGGAGCGATAAGCTCGGAGCTCCCCATTCGTGGATTGGAGAAGTCCAAAGTTGGCAAAATCAGAGTCATGGATCTCTTTCGGGGAGAAGATCAGAATTCCGGCGCGAACAATACGCGAACATCGACGCGGCGAAAACTTCCCAATTGGCAGGTAGCCCTGAAAAGGCTGGCGGCGGTTCGATTCCGTCAAAACTATGACGCCCGACGATTAGACACGTCTAAAAAACGCCGCAAAATGGTGCCGAAAGTTCGCTCTCGATTCCGCCTTTCAGTCTCAGCGCGATGGCGCTCCATTGACGCTGTGCAGGGGTGTATTCAAGGCCAGCCTTGCGCACCGCGGTAGACGGCGATGTAGCGCAATTTTGAAAACACGAGTTCGCGGGTGTTTTCAATGGGGCCTTACGCCCGCGATGGGGAGCGTGTGCCAAACCCTCGCACCCATCGTAGAGTATCTTGGCCACTTGGCGGGCCGCCGTGGGATTGTCGCGCTGAATATAGCGGGTGATATTGTAGAGGTCTTGCGCGGCAGGGCCGTCCAGCGCACACGCATCAGGAGCGCAATATGGTTCGACGTTAGTGCACGCCTGCGCGGAGTCAACAAACTCGCCGCGGTCCGCGGCCGCAATTCCACGCTCGACGTCCTCACGGAAACGCTGGGCTTCTTTAAGCAGACGCAACGCGGCATCCTTCAGCAAATGTTCTGCGTCCTTACCGGAATCGTGGGTAAGCTGCGAAAGTTGCACTTCCTGTTCGACTGTGAAGTGTACTTCCATACCCCAAGAGTAGAAACGGCGTGGGGTTATATCAAGCGCGGCTGTGCTGGCGGCGGGCTACGGCTGCCGCCGCATTCTGTGCGGTTTGAAGCGCGTAGGGTTCGCCATTCTCGCCTGCCTTCTCGCTCTCTTCCATTAGCCGGGCGGCGGTGTCCTCTATGCTCCCCCCAATCAATCGCGGTCATGCACCAAGTGAAAATGCAGAAACGCGAGAACATGCGCGCGCGGCACGAAGGGCGCAGGGAGCGCTCATTAACGGAATGGATTTCCCGCCTGGCGCGCATGACGAGACCCGATTAGGCGCTCTGCGTTTCAGCGATCGAATTCGGGGCAATTCATCGACAGCGACGACGAGTTCGCAGCACCACCGATCGCGTCGTTGCGCGATCTTCAGTTAGCAAGTCTTCAGTTCGAATTACACGCCGACGCCGAAGAGCACCCCAACTATGAATGAACGCTGGCTCAGGCAACTGTTTGCTCCGGGCACGTCCCTTGGCGGGGCACGTCCGAAAGTATCAGCAAGAGATGAAGAGGGGTATATTATGTCTCGCGAAGTTTCGTCTCGCTGTCGCCAGCTTACGATCAATCCTTCGAACGATCGCAACGAACTCTCGCTTGCGATCAACGAAGTCGATACGACCTGCGACGTGGCACCCGATTGGGCATTCCGAAAGCGGACCAAGAACTCATGACGGCGGCATTCGAGCGCGTAGCATGACATCGCATCAGATCAAAATCATCGCATTGAATTTGCGGCGGGTGCGGTCTCGCGAACAGTCAGTATCTGGTCGGGCTTCACGTTGGTGAGCTGCTGGCGGGTGCCGCTGGGCCAACGAATCTCGATTTTTGTAATACTCACGGCGGAGCCCAACCCGAAGTGAACACGCTTATCGCTCGATGACGCGTACCCGACGCTGGTGGTCGCGTGATTGTAGAGCTTGGAGCCGTCCGGCAGTGTGAGTTGGATGCGGGCGCCGAGGCCGTCGCGATTGCTTTTGGTGCCGGTAAGGCTCAGAACCAGCCAGTGATTCGCATTCGCCGAACGATTCATGAAGATCTCCGGGCGGTCGTTTTGCGTGAGGACGACGACGTCGATTTTGCCGTCGTTATCAAGATCGCCGAACGCGGCGCCGCGGTGCATTGCGGGAACTTGAAAGCTGGCGCCGGCTTGGCCGCTAAGGTTCGAAAAACGACGTTTACCGAGATTGCGCAAAACTAAGTTGGCGCGTTTGGCGGGGTTGTGATCGATCTCTTCAGAGTTATCCAGGATGGATGAACACGCAGCGAAAATGTCTTTGTTGCCGTCATTATCGAAATCCGCAATGCCACTGCCCCAAGCGGTAAAACCGCCGGTGATACGCGCGATACCGGACGGGCCGGTGATGTCTTCGAACCCGCGGCTTTGATTACGAAATAGCGGAAACGTATCGCCGACCATGCCGACGACGAAGATGTCGGGCAGGCCGTCGTTATCGATATCGCGAAAATCCGTGCCCATGGCGGCGATAGATTTTCCGTTCTCGTTGTAGGCGACGCCGTTCACGATCGCGGCCTCGGTGAAGGTACCGTCGCGGTTATTGTGGAAAAGAAAATTGCGATAAGTGTCGTTGGAGATGAAGATGTCGGTGAAGCCGTCGTTATCGTAGTCGGCGAAGGCGACGCCCATGCCTTTGCCGACGAGCTTGCCGATGCCGGACTTTTCGGAGACGTCCGTGAAGGTGCCGTCGCCGTTGTTGTGATAAAGAAGGTTGGGCTCACCGGTGAAGCTGCCGGGCGAACAGTAGGAGCGAATGCCGGCGATGGAGCAGGCGGGCTCGGATGCCAGGGTCCAGTTGACGTAGTTGATGACGATCAGGTCGAGCAAGCCGTCGTTATCGTAATCGAACCATCCGGCGCTGATGGACCAGGCCTTTCCTATTTTCGGAATCATTCCCAGCACGCCAGCTTTTGCGGTGACATCAGTGAACGTGCCGTTGCCATTGTTGTGGAATAGCTGGTTGCGGTTGACGCCGGTGACGTAGAGATCGGTGAAACCGTCATTGTCGTAATCGGCGGCAGCGACGCCCATCGCGTAGCCTTCGCCGCGGACTCCGGCGGCTTCGGTGACATCGGTGAAGGTGCCATCACCGTTGTTGCGGTACAGGCGATTGAAGAATTTCGTATCGGATTTATCCAGGTTCGGAAGCTGCGCTCCGTTTACGAAATAAATATCGAGTAGGCCGTCGTTGTTGTAATCAAACAAGGCGACGCCGGCGATCATGGTTTCGATCTGGTGCTTGCTCGGGCTGACGCTGTTGTTCATTTTGAACTGGATGCCGGTGCGATCGATGGTGTTCTCGAAGACGATGGGGGACTGCGTGACGCTATCGCCGGCGAAAAGCAGCGCGGCGGACCACAACAGCATGCGCATGATTAGCGCGGTTCCTCGATTTTAAGAATTTGATCGGCTCGAACGTTTTTCAGCGTTTGCACCTTGCCGCGCGGCCAGCGCACTTCAATCGAAGCCGCCATAGACTCAGTGCCTAGACCAAAATGCACGCGGCGATCGCTCGACGACATGAAGCCGACGCTGGTGGTGACGTGGTTGTACATCGTTCTGCCGGAAGGCGTCGTGAGTTTGATGCG
Source organism: Bryobacterales bacterium (assembly GCA_038229055.1). GTDB lineage: Bacteria > Acidobacteriota > Terriglobia > Bryobacterales > Bryobacteraceae > JANYJA01. Next base: position 12,454 of record JBBROU010000057.1, read on the forward strand.
CGTGCCGATGGCGTCGCGATTGCTCTGGTGCCCTGTAGGCTGAATCAAGAGCCAATGCGCCGCGTTATCGGCGGAGTTCAACAGGATGCGCGGCTTTTCGTTCAGTGAGGTGACCACGATATCCAGGAATCCGTCATTGTTCAGATCGGCGAAGGCGGAACCGCGCTGAAATCCGGTTCGGAGGAAGTCCGCCCCCATCTCGCCGGAGACATCGACAAATTCTTTACCGTTCGTGTTCTCGAATAGCGTGTCGTGCTGGCGGGCTTTGGGGACGAGATCATCGACATCGCCGTTGGCGGAGTACAGATCTTTCCAGCCGTCGTTGTTGTAGTCGATGAAACCGAGGCTCCATCCGGAGAAGGGCGCGCTTAAACGGGACAGCCGCGTTTCGGGGGTGGCATAGCGGAACGATTTGCCGGCGAGATTGCGGAAGAGTCCCCAGGTCTGCTGTATCAGGTCGTTGTAAAACACGTCGGGCCAGCCGTCGTTATCGTAGTCCTTCGCATCGGCGCCCATCGCGGAAACCGACGCCGCGTCGTCGTTGTAGGCGACGCCCAGGAGCAGCCCGGATTCCTTGAAAGTGCCGTTGCCCTGATTGATGAAGAGCAGATTACGCTCGGTATCGTTAGCGATAAAGACGTCCATCAGCCCGTCGTTATTGAAGTCGGCGATGCCGATACCCATGCCTTTCCCGACTACCGAGCCAAAGCCGGACTTCTCGGTGACATCCTCAAACTTGCCGCCTCCGAGGTTGTGATAAAGGCGCTGCGGCACGCTGGCGTAAGTGTTCGGATGGCAGTACTGGTCGACGGCGTTAGCAACGCAACGGCGGTCGGTGGCAGGCGTCCAGACGGTGTAGCTCGAGACGACCAGATCGAGCAGGCCGTCGTTGTCGTAATCGAGCCAGGCTCCTTGAACGCTAAGAGTATCGGCGGGCTTGGTCAGACCGGAATGCTCGGTGACGTCGGTGAAGGTGCCGTCGCGGTTGTTACGGTAGAGCGTGTTTTTGCCGGCGTTGGCGATGAAGAGATCGGTGAAGCCGTCGTTATCAAAATCCGCGGCGGCGACACCGTAGCTGAAGCCGAGGTCCGCGCCAGTCAGACCGGCCTTCTGCGTAACGTCTTCGAAGGTGCCATCGCCGCGATTGCGGAGAAGCGTGTTGTAGAAAGTGGAATCAGATTTTTTGAGCTCGGGAAATTTGGCGCCATTGGTGAGGAAGATATCCATGCGGCCGTCATTGTCGAAATCGAGGATCGCGATGCCACCGCACATGGGCTGTGGGAAGTACTTGCGTCCGGTGAAGCCGTTGTTGGAGATATAGGAAAAGTTTGAGCGGGGTGCGATGTCGGTGAAGTGTGGGCGGAGGAGGACGGCTTGAGTGGTGGCGAACAGGAGGAAGAGTAGAGCGAGCGGGAGCATGGGAGAACTGAAACTCTACTTTACAGTCGCGGCTCAGAGAATTTTACCGAGCCGCGACTGTGAAAGAGCGTTGCTTTTAAAAGATGAGGCGAGCGGAGATCTGGATGCGGCGCGGCGAGTGATTGAAGCCGTTTTCGGCGATCATCAGGCCGTAATCCGAACTCCTGGGGTCGGTGACGAAGCTGGGCCAGCCGCGCATGTTGAAGACGTTCTCAGCTTCTGCGCGGACCTGAAGATAAGAGCTTTCGCGGATCTGGAACTTCTTCATGATCGACATGTCATGATAGATGCCCCAGGGCTGCCGGACTCCGCCGTATACCGTATCGAGATTGCCGAGTTGAAACGGCACGGCACCCGATTGATCGGGATTGATGACCTTTGACGGGTCGAGGCGATGCGGGCCCGCAGTGCGGACGGTGGGATCGACCGCGTTGCTATAGAAGACGCTCGACTGGCCTTTGTAAGTGGATGAGCCGAGGTCATGATTGGAGCCGGTGTAGCTGCTCCAAACGTATTCCACGCGGCTGGGCTTGTTGTTGGCGTTGGAGCCGGGGATGCTGATGGGGACGCCTGAACTCCAACTCGAGATCCCGGCGAATTCCCAACCGCCGATTACCGCATCGACCATCTTCATGCCGAAATTGGAGGGACTGTTGAGAAACGCGCGTCCTCTGCCGAAGGGCAATTGCACTTCGAAGTAGGCGCGAATGAGGTGCGTCTGATCGATTGGGCTGACGCCATAGACGTCCTTTACGGACTGAACGCTTTGCGGTGGATGGCCGCCGGTCCCGCTGGAGACGATGCCGCCATTGCTGGTGTCCGGGCCGCCGACATTGTCATTGACGCGGCTCAGCGTGTAGTTCACCATGAAGGCAACGCCCTTCGTCATGCGGCGTTCGAAACGGAACGTGAGGCCGTTATAGAAAGAGCGGCCGACGTTCAGGCCCTGCAAGCTGACCGGGCCGAAGTACGGATACGGATACTCGGCGATGGGCAGCGGGAAGGGATCCGGATAATTGATCTTCTGCGCTACGGGATTCGCAATCTGGACCGCGTTGTAGATGGGCCCTTTCGAAGGCACCACCTGATTCGCGGGGAAGTGGCTGATGAGATCCTGCGCGAGCAGGTCGACGCCCTTGTTTGCAACGTAACCGGCTTCCACTACCATGTTGGGCGAGAGCTGCCGCTGCACGTTGATGTTCCAGACCCACTCGTGAGGCATATGTGAGCTGGTTGCGTATGCGATCAAGGTGGGGTCGCCGCCGGTCACCTGCGCGTTGGATGCGGCGTTGTCGCGCGTGTAATGTTTCAGATCCTGAGGACGGTACGGATCGCTTAGGGTCTGGCTCATTTTGTAATAAGGGACGTTGGGATCGTTCACGTGCCAGAGCTCGCCGTAAGAATCCGACAGAGCGAGCGCGCCGCCGGCGGTGGAAAGCGCGTTGGCGTCACCGGAGCGGCTCATATACATGTCGCCGAAGGAGCCGCGGATAACGGTCTTCGGGCTGGCCGAGTAAGCGAAACTGAGACGCGGCGAGAACTGGGTCGGATGGTATCCCGTGCCGTAGCGCTGCTTGAATTCGGGTGAGCCGGCGACGCGGGCCGCGCCCTTTGCGAAGCCGTTGGTAACCCAGCTGGGGGTGGGAATCTGGCTGGCCAGTGAGGGATCGAGATTAGCGGCAACAAGACCTTTGTTCAGCTCTGCGGCCCAGTCGTAACCCGGCTTAATGGTGAAAGGTGAGGGTGCGTTCGGGTCCCAGAAATAGAGCTTGTTGTGGCGCTCGGTGACAGGCGTTTCCATATCCCAGCGAAGCCCAAAACCGAGGGAGAGCTTAGAGGTGATGCGGTAATCGTCCTGCACGTAAGCGGCGTGGTAGTTGAAGTTCATGGCGCGCGTTTTCGCGCCGAATGCGCCCTGGTGGCTTATGTAGCCCTGCAGGAATCCGGCGAAGCTGTCGACGAAATCTTCATCGTTCCAGCCGGAATCGTACGCACCTCGCTTCACGGTGCGGCCGGTAGTCAACATGTAGGCGTTCGAGCCATTGGTGAAGTTGTCGTAGTAACGGCGATGCTCATATCCGAAACGAAGCATGTGCTTGTTCAGAGTTTTGACTAGCCCAAGGTGGACGTCGTATGTGGTGGAGTTGGTGACGTTGGTGGTCGCGGAATCGATCATGGGCGTCATATTCGGAGCCCAGAGCTGAACCGAGCCGGTGGTGCCGAGGAGCGCCTTGGTGACCGGGTCGAAGGGAATGGATGCGGTGACGGCGGGGTTGATCTTGCTGCCGTTGGTGAAGGGCGTGTGATTGCCGCCGAGGCGCGCGCTGAAAATGGTGGTCGGCGAAATGGTCCAATCGTAATTCACGGTCATTGCCCACATGCCCTTATTCTTGTTCTCACTGACGGCCTGACCGGCGCCGAACCACTGGGAGGAGGGGTCGTTCACGTAATCGTGCGTGGTGAAGCGGCCGAAGATCTTCTGGTTCGAGCCGAAGTTCTGGTCGATACGAGCGGCCCAATCGTGGCGATTCGTAAGGCTGTTGGAGACGCCTTCGAAGTTGTTCTGCCAGGTGGTGCCCGGGTCCGGAGCGTGGTTGGGAAGCGGAACGTATTTCAGAGCCGCGAGGGCCACCGGGTTGATCTGCGAGGGCAGAATATGGTGGCCGTCATTCAGAAAATTCTGGCGGTAATATTTGCCGTCGGCTTCTTTAACGACGGGCCCGTTCTGGTCATAAAGCAAAGCGCAGGTGCCTCGCAAGCAGACGTTGGTGAAGTCGCCGTTCCGCATGGCTTCAGTTGGCACTGAGCCGAACTGCAACGCGCCACCCTGCCGGAACTTGTAACCTTCATAGTTAAAAAAGAAGAACGTTTTATCCTTCCCGTTATAGACTTTTGGGATCCAAACGGGGCCACCGACAGCGCCGCCGAAGGTGTTTTCCTGGAAATTGTCCTTCCCTTTGCCTTCCTTATTATTTAGCCAGCTATTGGCGTTGAATACGCGATTTTTGTCGTACTCAAATAGCTGCCCATGGATTCCGTTGGTTCCGGATTTGGTCACGAGCTCGACCGCGCCACCGGAAATACGGCCATATTCGGCCGAAATGCCGTTGGTGATGACACGGAATTCCTGGACAGCTTCGGTGGTCGGAGTGTTGTAAGAGACGTCATGCGCCATGCCGGTGCCGACAGTAACGCCGTCCACGAAGTAATCGATGCCCTGAGTTCGGCCGCCGTTGATACGCAGCGTGTTGCCCGCCGTGGCACGGTCGCCCGAGCCCTGGACGTTGCCGGCGAGCCGGATGAGGGCGAGGGGGTCGCGGTTAAGCTGTGGGAGGTTCTCGATCATCTGGTTATTAATGACCTCACCCGTCTGAGCGTCTTCAGTCCGGACCAACGGGGTATCGGCATTAACGGACACCGACTCCGTAGTTTGACCCACTTCGAGGGTAAGATCGATGGCCAGCCGGTCGCCGACCTGGACCTGAATCCCCGGGCGCTCCAGCTTCTTAAAACCGGCATGCTGGACGTCAATGTTATATTTTCCCGGCGTCAGACGAAGCAGCGAGTAGCTGCCGCTGGAATTGCTGACCGCGGTGGTGATCACCTGCGTGTCGACATTCGTGGCGACGACGGTGACTTGCGGGATCACAGCCCCGGCGGGATCGAGAACCGATCCCTGAATCGAGCCGAGACCTCCCTGTCCATATAGGACGGAACTGCACCCGCAAAGTATAAGCGCGGCGATATACGAAACTTTTTTCATATCTCCCTCATTGATGTTGTTTTGAACAACCTCTAAAATCACGATTCCCTCTGTTGGGGTACGTGAAATCCATTAGCGACTGCCCTACGATATTGCCTCGGCGCCACTCCACGCAATGCTAGAAACGTTAATTAACGTTTGGCGAGCCGAAAACAAGGGGCTCGGCGGGCCCCAGAGCTATCCCGTGCGGTGTGATAAGATTTTGCTCTAAAGGATTCTGTGCCAGGAAGAGCGGACCATGCCAGTCACGCTGCGGCGATCGCCCGAATCTCGGAAATTGCAATCCACGCACGGGTGCTAAAGGACCATCTGCATCAGGTTCTTGAGAGTCCGGCGTTCCGAGGAAGCCGCCGCAGTCAAGAGCTCTTGCGCCACATCGTCGAGAATGCGCTGGAGGGGCGATTCGATCAGCTAAAAGAGCGAATCATCGGGGTCGAGGTATTTTCGCGGCCGTTGAGTTACGATACGGGCGGCGATTCTATCGTTCGGGTGAGCGCGAGCGACGTTCGCAAACGTCTTTATCACTATTACGCCGACACGGGAAGCGACTCGCGATTCCGAATCGAGCTACCAGCGGGCTCTTATATTCCGGAGTTTCGGGAAATGGTTGCCGATGAAGCGGCACCCGCGCGGCCAGTTCCCGCGCAGATGGAAGTGTTCATCGCGGAACCGCAGACATTCCATTCCAGGATTCAGGCTGTGGCGCCGGGACGGAACTGGGTACTTTACGGGCTGCTCGCGATTACGATTTCGGCGGTGGCGTTGGCCGGGTATTTCTGGGTCCAGAACCGCAGCCTTCGTTCGAGCGCAAAGACGGATAAACCAGACGTAAATGTAATGCCGTGGCCGGCGCTTTTCGATAAGAAACATCGGGCGAACGTAATCGTTTCAGACGCGGGATTTGCTGCTATCCAAGATCTTCTGGGCATCCAGATTCCGCTTTCCGATTACACGAGCTTGAATTATCCGCCAAAGGATGTGAAGTCGGATTCCATGAGGGCGGCGACATTTTTGGCGAAGCGGCACTTCACGGCCGCGGTGGATGCGGTGATTGCCACGAAAATTTCCGAACTGTCGGAGTCTTCGGGGAGCCAGATTCAAGTGCGGGCGGCGCGGTCGCTGAATATCCAGGATTTCAAGAATGACGACAGCTTTGTTTTACTCGGGAGCATGCGCGCAAATCCCTGGGTCGTTTTGTTTGACGACCAAGCGGATTTCACCATGGAGTACTCGCCGGTGATGAAAAAGCCGATATGCCTCAATAAAAGGCCGAAGCGTGGAGAGGCTGGCGAGTACGTTCCGACGATTGCGTTTTTCGGGCAGACTGGTGTTTCTTATGCGATTTTGGCTTTCGTTGCCAATCCGAATCAGAGCGGGAACGCATTGCTGATCGAGGGGACGTCGGCCGAGGGGACCGAGATTGCGGGCAAACTGGTGACGAATCCCGAGCGGTTTGCGCAGGTGCTGCGGCAAGGAGGCCTCGATCCGACCGGACCGGCGAGGCATTTCCAGATTTTATTGCGCGTGTCGATGATGGCGGGCTCGCCCAGCGGTTTTGAGGTCGCTGCATTTCACTCCGGCGACGTCGTAATGCGATAAGCTGACGGGTTCTTCCAATGAGCGTTCGCGGGACTCTCTCCGTTTTTATCTATTGCGCCAGCCTGCTTCAGTCGGAGGTGTCGCGATTGGATCGGGCGGTGACATTCGCGGCGAAGAATGACTGGTCACGCGTGGAGGAAGAATCGCGTCTTTATGGACGGGAAAATCCGGGCAGCGAGCCGGCTGCGATTCTGCATGCGAATGCCCTGATCCATCTGAGTCAGCCGTTCGACGCGGCTCTCGAACTGGAGGAGTTCCTGAAAGCACATCTATCTTCAGTGCCGGCCGGCAAGCTCTATGCAGCCTTGCTGGTAGACGTGATCGGCGACCGGGGGAAGGCGGAGGAGGTGCTGCATCGCTGTTCGGAGATCGCGCCGGGCGACCCGGAAGTCTGGGAGGGATTGGGGAAGCTTAGTCTGGCTTACCGAAAACCGGACCAAGCGGCGGCGAATTTCCGTAAGGCCGCGGGGCTGGCGCCGGGGAACGCGGTGTATGCGGCGGAACTGGCCCACAGCCTCGAAGATGATCCGCAGGCCGAGAAGCAATATCAGGAAGCTATCCGTTTGAATGAGGCCAGTGCGGCTCCGGCATCGTCGGTATATGTGTCGTATGCCGAGTTCCTCGCCAAGACTGGCCGCTACGCCGAGAGCATTGGTGATTACACGAAAGCCTTGGCTCTCGATGCACGATCTTCGGATGCCTACCACGGGCGCGCGACGGCGTTTTTGAAGACGGGCGAACTGCGCAAAGCCGAAACTGATGCGCTGGCGGCGATCCGTGAAAATCCGCGACGCAGAGACTCACGACAAGTGTTGATCGGGATTTATCGAGCGCAAGAGCAGCCGGACAAGATGAAAGCGCAGGCCGATGCGCTCGAGGCGATTCTAGCGGCCGAGCAGAATGAACTGGCGCAGGGAAGAGAGATGCGGGGGTCGCTGAACCAGGCAGAATCGTTGCTGGCCGCGGGCAAGTTTGCGGATGCGATCGCGCCGTATGAACGAGTGATCCAGGTGATGCCGTCTTTCTACGAGGCCTATTTCGGGCTGGGCATGGCGTATCAGCAGACGGGGCAGACGGCGAAGGCCAAGGGTGCGTTGGAGAAATATCTTTCATTCCAACCTCTATCAGCGGATGGGCATGCCGCGCTTGGGCTGCTGCTGGCCAGCGACCACCGGAATACTGAAGCCAGGCCCGAGCTGGAACGCGCTATTCAGTTGAATCCGGAGCTGCCGGAGCCGCGCAAGGCATTGGCGCACTTGCTGCTGGATGCGCGCGATTACAAGGGTGCGGCGGCGATTCTCGAACTGGTGATGACGGCCGGCGGCGCAGCGGATTCTGAAGCCTTCGTGCTCGCGGCCAACAGCCGTTTCAGCGCGGGAGAGAAGCAGAAGGCGATCGAGATCTGTGAAACGGGTTTGCGCAGTTTTCCGAGCGACGCCGCGCTGGAGGATTTTTATGCGCTGCTGCTGGAGGATTGCGGCAAGACGGACGCATGCAAAATCAGAGCGCTGACAGCACTCAGGCAGAACCCGGCATCGCCGGCTTATTTGAAGCTGGTGACGGATCTGCTGATCGAGACCAAGCCGCTGGATAGCGCAACCACGGACATGGTGAACCGTACACGGCAGTCGCTTCCGGAAGACGCCGGAGCGCAGTACTTGTACGCGAAGTGGGCCTATGCGGTGAACTATTTGGACGTGGCGCTCACTGCGGCGGAGGGGGTGGCGGCGCAGCCCGGCGCGGATTCGAGGATGAAGACGCGCGCGCTGACGCTGGCAGCACTGACGGAAGACCGGCTCGGCGATCGCGCGAAAGCCGACGCGGCTTATCGTGAGGCGTTGAACCTGAACCGGAGTTTGACGTCGCCCGATCCGCAAGCGGCGCTGGCGTACGTGGATTTCCTGAAGAAGGAATCGAGAGAAGCGGAGGCCGGCAAGCTGGTAGATGAGATTCTAAGATGGTCGCCCGCATATGGTCCCGCGCATCTGCGGCGTGCGTTGGCGTTGGAGCGTGCGGGGCGATCGGAGGAGGCCGCTCGGGAGGCGCAATTGGCGTTACAGGCGACTGGCGACGACCGGGCGATGGAGCGCGCGGCACATGACTTGCTGGCCAAAACGTACTCGGCGGGCGGACGCCAGGATCGGGCGAAAGAGCATGTGGATTGGCTTACAACGCATTAGCTGGAGTGCTGCGATTCTTACGGCGCTGACGGGCTTCGCGCTTGGCGCGCAGACGAGTTCGGCCGAAGCGTACATGGAACGCGGGGATTACCGGCACGCGGTGGAAGCGCTGGATGCGCAGATACGGAAGGATCCGGCGGGCGATCCGGAAGTATATCTGATGTTGGCCATCTCCCTGTTGAATCTGGATGACAAAAACGGCGCGCTCGAGGCCGCGGAACGGGGCATTTCGCAGTTTCCGAAATCGGAGCGGCTGTCGAGTTATTACGTGTCGCTGGTGCCGGCGGTGGTTGATTCCGAGGAAGCCGAAAAGCGCGTTGGGCGAGCGCTGGCACGGAACGCGGATTCGGCAGTTTTGAAGAAGTCATTGGGAAAAGCGCTGCTGGCGCGGAAGGCGGAAGACGCAAGGACGGAAGGATTGCTGGCGAGCGCCGCGACGGCGATGCCGCGAGATGCCGAAGCGTTGTATCTCTACGGGAAGTGGGCCTGTCTGCATCAGAAGGAAACGCTATGCGCGAGCGAGCTTGCGAAGTCGCTGGCGGTTACGCCGCCGGACAATTACGCGGCGCTCGTGCTGGTGAACGGACTGCTTGCCGTGGCGCAAGACCGGTTAGGCGACGCGAATGCGGCAGATGCGGCATTCGCGCACGCGGTGTCGGGTTACGAGAAGCTGGATTCGCCCGTGCCGGATGTGCCGTATCAATATGTGAAGTTTCTGGTCAATCGCGGCGACGTCAAGAAGGCGCGGCAGGTGAACGAAGAGATTTTGAAGCGGAATCCGTCGTTCGCAGCGGCGCATCTGGAGCAGGCGAAATTTCTCTTTCACGAGAGACACGAGCGTGCGGCGATTGAAGAAAGCCAACTTGCACTGAAGTTTGCGGGGGACGCCGCGGAAGCGCGGGCGGTCCATATATTCCTGGTGAAAGCTTACGGGGCCGCGGGTCTGGCGAGCGAAGCGCGGGTTCATCAGGGCTGGGTCGACGCCAATCCATGACGCCGGCGGCGGTGACGATCCTGGCGCTGATGGCGGCGGGGTATCTCTATTGGCAGAGCGCAGTGCCGGTGAAATCGGGCGAGATCACGTTCAGGGATGTTGCGCCGCGATCCGGTTTCGAGTATCGCTCGAAGAACGGCTACACCGGGCGGAAGTATTTCCCGCAGCCGATGTGCGGCGGAGTGGCTCTGCTGGATTTCGACGGCGACGGAAAGATCGATATGTTTTTGACGAACGGCGCAAAATTTCCGGAGAACCGGAAGACGGACGCGTCCTATGACAACCGCCTGCTGCGGAATCGCGGCGATGGCACGTTCGAAGATGTGACGGAGAAGGCGGGCCTGTCCGGGAGGGAACTGGGCTTTTCATTCGGCGCGGCCGCAGCCGATTACGACAACGACGGATATCCGGATCTGTTCATCGCGAATCTCGGCCGCAATGCGCTGTATCACAACAACGGAAACGGAACGTTCACCGATGTAACGGCGGGATCCGGCTTGAACACAAAAGCCGCGGATGTGATCAGCATCGGGGGTGCGTGGTTGGATTTCGACAACGACGGACTGTTGGATCTGGTGGTGTCGGACTATGTGCACTGGACGCCGGGGATCGACAGGGAATGCATGTTGAAGGGTGTATCGGGCTACTGCAGCCCGACGATGTACGAAGGTTCGGTTGCACGGCTCTATCGCAACCTAGGACACGGGAGTTTTGAAGATGTCACGGAAAAAGCCGGATTCGGCAAGCATCCGGCAAAAGGAATGGGCATCGGGATCGCGGACGTGAATGACGACGGGCTGATGGACGTGTTCATCGCGAACGATACCATGCGCAATCTGCTGTTCATCAATCGCGGCGACGGAACGTTCACCGAGGCGGCGCTGGCGTGGGGCGCGGCTTTCAATGAGGACGGCGTGAGCGTTTCGGGGATGGGCTGCGATGTTAAAGATTTCGACAATGACGGGCGACCGGACATCGTCTACAACGACTTGATGACGCAACTGTTCGGGCTCTTGCGGAACTCGGGGCGGGGCTATTTCGAATCGGCATCCGGACCCATGGGCGTGGACCGGCTGAGCCGCAATTTGTCGGGCTGGAGCATGGGCTTCATCGATTACGACAACGACGGCTGGAAGGATATTTATTCGAGCAACGGCGATATCGATTACGAAGGCGCGAACTCGAAGCAGCACGACACGATGTGGCGCAACGCCGGGGGCAGAAAGTTCGAGGACGTGACAGCCGGGCTGGGCGAGAGTTTTTCGCACATGGGCTATCAGCGTGGTGCGGCGTTCGGAGATCTGGATAACAACGGTGCGATGGATATCGTGGTTACCTCATTGAACGAAAAGCCGCGATTTCTGATGAATTCGGGAAACGGGAATCACTGGCTGCTGCTGGAATTGCGGGGGGTGCGCAGCAATCGCGATGCGATCGGAGCAAAGGTAACGGTGACGCTGCCATCCGGTCGGCGATTGTTCAACCATGTGACGGCAAGCACGGGATTTCTGTCATCGAGCGACAAGCGCGTGCATTTCGGACTGGAAGCGGAGGGTATGGTGAAGTTTGTGGATATTCGCTGGCCATCTGGGACTGTGCAGCGCCTCGCGAACGTGAAGGCGGATAGCATCGTGAAGGTGACGGAGCCGGCCAAGTGACCTCACGGGCTAAAATAAATACTGGCAGAGGGAATATGCGCGGCGGCTTATTGATTTTTTTCTGTGCGAGCCTTGCGGCGGCGGCGGTCCCCGGCAAGATCGATTTCGCGCGCGATATCCAGCCGCTTTTCAGTGCACGGTGCTACGGATGTCACGGGCCGCAGCAGCAGATGAGCGGGTTGCGTCTCGACGTGAAGGACGCGGCGATTCGCGGTGGATATTCGGGCCCGCTTTTTAAATCGGGAGACGGCGGCAACAGCACGTTGATTCATCGCATATCCGGCGACAAGGGTTTTGCGGCTATGCCGCCGGTCGGCCCCAGGCTCGCTGGCGACGAGATCGCTCTGCTGCGAGCGTGGATCGATCAGGGCGCGAACTGGCCCGATACGGGGACGGCTGCCGCGGCATCACGAACAAGTTCTCATTGGGCATTTCAAGCGATTGCACACCCGGCGATTCCGCAGGTGGCGGATGCCAGTTGGGTTCGCAACCCCGTCGATGCGTTTATTCGGGCCCGGCTCGAGCGTGAAAAGATTGCGCCCGCTCCGGAAGCTTCCAGGAACACGCTGCTGCGGCGCGTCAGTTTGGACCTTACGGGGTTGCCGCCGACGCCGGCTGAGATGGATGCGTTTCTAACGGATAAGCGGCCCGATGCCTATGAGCGTCAGGTGGACCGGCTGCTCGGGTCGCAGCACTTTGCCGAAAAATGGGCGCGGCAGTGGCTGGATCTGGCGCGCTACGCCGACAGCGACGGCTATGAAAAAGACTGGGTGCGCCCGTGGGCGTGGCGGTACCGGCAATGGGTGATCGAGGCGATTGATCGCGATATGCCGTTCGACCAGTTCACCATCGCACAAATTGCCGGAGACCTGCTGCCGAACTCGACCCCGGAGCAAAAAATCGCGACGGGATTTCATCGCAATACGCTGACCAACCGCGAGGGAGGAATCGACAATGCGCAGTTCCGTTTCGAAAATACAGTGGACCGGGCCAGCACCGTCGGCAGCGTCTGGCTGGGATTAACGGTGGGATGCGCGCAGTGCCACGATCACAAATTCGATCCGATCAGCCAGAAGGATTTTTATCAGACCTTCGCGTTTTTCGACAACGTGGAGGAGGTGGACATCGATGCGCCTTTGCCTGGTGAACTCGGTCCCTGGCTCCGAGCGCGCGACGAGTATCGGAAGAAACGCAGCGAACTACTGGCTGAGTATCACGTACCGGAATTGCAAGCCGAGTGGGAAAAACGTCTGCGCGAAACGAGCGCCAATCCGGGTAAATGGCTGGATTGGGACTTAGCCTGGGACTGCGTCAAGAAGCTGACGGAAGGCGGAGATGGAGCGGGGATCTTATTGAAGAATGAGCGGACAGCGCGCGAACAGGACATCCTGACGGACCACTTTATCCGCAATTATCATTTTGCGGTTGGGCCCAATAGGTACGACGAGATCAAGTTCAAAGAACTCGACGAAAAGCTTACCGTGCTGAAGACGACCTATCCGCAGTTGAGCCAGGCAATGGTTCTGGCGGAGAGCGCGCCGCGGACCACTTATCTGCGGGTGCGAGGCGATTACAAGAATCCCGGAATTGAGGTCCAACCGGCTGCGCTCTCCGTTTTGCCGCAGCTTGGGACAACCAAATCCCGGCCAACGCGGCTCGATCTGGCCCGCTGGCTGGTTACTCCGGAGAACCCGTTGACGGCGCGCGTCGCAGTCAATCGGATCTGGCAGGAGTTGTTCGGGCAGGGGATTGTCGCTTCCTCGGAAGACTTTGGAACGCGCGGCGACAAGCCTTCCCATCCGGAGCTGCTCGACTGGCTGGCAGGGCAATTCAGAGAAAACGGTTGGAGCCGGAAACAGATCATCCGGACTATTGTGACGTCGGCGACTTACCGGCAGTCGTCAAAAGCACGGCCGGAACTTGAGAACAGCGACGCCTCGAACACCCTGCTGGCCAGGCAAGCGCGGCTGCGCCTGACGGCGGAAGGAATTCGCGATTCCTCCCTTGCCGTAAGCGGATTGCTGAGTACGGAGATCGGCGGCAAAAGCATCCGTCCGCCGCAACCGAATGGCGTAATGGAGATGGGTTATGGCAAGAAAGGGGGAGCGCAATGGGACGAAAGCAAAGGCGCGGACCGGTATCGCCGCGGCCTCTACATCCAATTCCTTCGCTCGACACCCTATCCGCAACTGGTCAACTTCGATGCGCCGAAGTCGAATGTGTCGTTGTGCCGGCGGGAGCGGTCGAATACTTCGCTGCAGGCGCTGAACCTGCTGAACGATCCGGTGTTTGTTGAAGCGGCTCAGGCGCTGGCGTATCGGATAGCAACTGAGTCGTCCGATCCGCTGAAGTATGCATTCCATCTGACGCTCGGCCGCGATCCAAACGCGCGCGAAATAAAGAGCATGAGCACTTACCTCGAGAAACACGATTGGACCGGACTGAGCAGCATCTTACTGAATCTCGACGAATTCATCACAAGGGAATAAGCAGGGAATATATCGCCGCCATGAAGAACGAAGATTTCGCTCGAATCCAGTCACGACGACGGTTCTTCCGGCAATGCGCCGGCGGGATCGGAACCATTGCCCTAGCGGAATTGCTGCGGGCCGATACAGGCGATCCGCTTGCGCCAAAGCCGCCTCACTTCCCGGCAAAGGCCAAGAACATAATCTTCCTTTTTATGGAAGGCGCGCCGAGCCAGATGGATCTATTCGATCCCAAGCCCGCACTTCGCAAATGGCATGGACACCCGCTGCCGCCGTCGATGACTAAGGATTTGAAGCTCGCCTTCATCAAGCCGACCGCTTCCATTCTTGCCAGTCCGCGGGAGTTCAAGCCGTATGGTCAGTGCGGTATGGAACTCTCCGACCTGCTGCCGCATACGGCGTCGATCGCGGATGACATCTGCATGGTTCGCGGCATGCAATCGGAGGCCTTCAACCATCATCCCGGGCAGCTATTCCTGTTCGCGGGTCATATGATTGGCGGCCGTCCAACGATGGGCGCGTGGGTTACCTATGGGCTCGGCAGCGAGTCGCAGAATCTGCCCGGATTCGTGGTCCTGAGTTCCGGCGTTGGAACCAGCGCGGGATCGGACAATTACTCGAACGGGTTCCTGCCTTCGATGTACGCCGGAACCGTGTTTCGTAACTCGGGCGATCCGATTCTGTACCTGACGAATCCGCCGGGAATGAGTAACGAAGCTCAGCGTGCTCGCCTGGATACATTGCGCGAGATGAACCAAGAGCATCTGGATGATACCGGCGACCGCGAAATAGCATCGCGGATTCATTCCTACGAGCTGGCGTACCGGATGCAATCGGCGGGTCCGGAGTTACTCGACTTCTCGAAAGAATCGTCGGCGACACTGGAAATGTACGGCGTTAACACTGAGACGACGCGGCCGTTCGCGACTAATTGCCTGCTGGCACGGCGATTAGTCGAGCGGGGGACACGTTTCGTGATGCTGATGCACGCCAGTTGGGATCACCACAGCGAAATCAATAAATCCATCGGCAAACAGACGGCAGCGACGGACCAGCCGGCGGCCGCGCTGATTAAGGATTTGAAGCAGCGCGGGATGCTGGAGAACACGCTGGTGGTCTGGGGCGGCGAGTTCGGGCGAACGCCGATGTCGGAAATGCGGCGTCCCGAGGAAGCTGACAATGCCGGGCGCGATCACCATCCAAATGGCTACAGTATCTGGCTGGCGGGCGGCGGAATCCGCGGGGGCCAAGTGATTGGCAAAACGGACGAACTCGGCCTCAGTGTGGTGCAAGACGCCGTGCAAGTGCACGATCTGCAAGCCACCATGCTTCACTGCCTCGGCCTGGATCATAAGCGCCTGACGTATCGCCACATGGGGCGCGACTTCCGGCTCACGGACGTGAGCGGTGAAGTGGTTCCGAAGATGCTGGTTTAGGTTTATTGATCCGCTAGACTGTAAGAAGAGGAATTTCTTCAATGATTCGTCAGGCCAGAGACTTGTCCCCGGAACAGAAAACGGTCATTGAAAACGCTTTTAGGCCGGCGCGTGCCGGAAGATGAGGCCATCAGCGTTCGCACAATCGAAGTGGAGGCGCGTCGGAAGCCCGGCTCTCCGGAACACGCCGAGGAAAACTTCTCAGAGGCAATCCGTAGCCGCCGTCCGAACTGCCGACGACATTAGGTGAAAATCGTCCTTGACATGACCA
The DNA here is from genome assembly GCA_038229055.1 of Bryobacterales bacterium. Classification (GTDB taxonomy): domain Bacteria; phylum Acidobacteriota; class Terriglobia; order Bryobacterales; family Bryobacteraceae; genus JANYJA01. The sequence goes on from JBBROU010000057.1 coordinate 28,263, forward strand.
TCCTTGTTCGCGCGCACGAAGGAACCCATGGGCTCGCTCGGGAGTGACGTTGCGCTTATGGACAGATTGCATGCCGAACAAGCGACGCGATGATCGCGTTCCAGTTGCCGTCAGTTGAAACAGTTCGCGACCGAGGAAGATATTAGGAGCATGAATCCGGACATCGAACGGCTCCTTGCGGTATACGATTCGGCGGCTCCGCTGGAACGGGCGTCGACGATTCCGGCGCAGTGGTATACCAATACGGGCATCGCCAAGTTGGAGCGGGAGCGGGTGTTCGGACGTGCTTGGCTAGCGGCGGGCCGCGCCGATCAGGTGGAGCGCGCGGGGCAGTTCTTCACGATCGAAATCGCGGGTGAGCCGCTGGTGGTGGTGCGCGGGTTCGATGGCGTGCTGCGGGGCTTCTTCAACGTGTGTCGGCACCACGCAGCGGCGGTTGCGACCACGGATGCGGGGACGGCTCAGATATTCCGGTGCCCGTATCACGGGTGGACTTATGGGCTCGATGGCAGTCTCAAAGGCACGCCCGATTTCGGTGGCGTTTGCGAGTTTGACCGGGCGGCAAATGGGCTCGTGCCCATCCGCGTGGAGACGTGGGAGCAGTTTGTGTTTGTTTGTCTCGATGCCGATGGCCCGGCTTTGCAGGAGTGGGTCGGCAATCTTGAGGCGCGTGTCGCTCTGCTGCAGCTTTCGGCACTTCGCTTCCACGGGCGTCGTGAGTATGTGCTGCGGTGTAACTGGAAGGTATTCATAGACAATTACCTCGATGGCGGATACCACGTCCCTTACCTACACAAAGGACTCAACAGCGTCCTCGATTACGCACAGTACACCATTGAGACCGATGAACGATATTGCCTTCAATCCAGTCCGATCGTCAGTTCGGGCGAGCATGCGTCGGTTGAGGTTACAAGGACAGGCGAGCGGGCTTGGTATTACTGGCTATACCCGAACTTCATGATTAATATCTATGAGGGCGTGATGGACACTAACCTGGTTTTGCCGCTGGCCGACGACCGGACTCGCGTTATTTTCGATTTCTACTTCGCCGACGGCGTGAATGCGGACGAAAGTATCGCGGTCAGCGACTTAGTGCAGCAGGAAGACGTGGCGGTATGCGAGGCGGTGCAGCGCGGCCTGGGCTCGCGGGCATTTGGCGCAGGCAGATTGTCGGTCCGAAGAGAAGCCGGAGAGCATTTGTTTCACCGGTTGCTGGCGCGCGATTTGTCGGGTTCCAGACTTTAGAACGACCAGAGAAGGCTCGTGTAGCCGGTGTGGGCGCGGTAGTCCTGATCGAAATTAAAGATGTGAAAATCCTCGTGATAGCGGTAGAACTGGTATCCAGCGTTCCAGCGCAGTTTCTCGTTGAGGCGGATCGAAAGGCGCGCGAGCGGTGTACCGAAACTGAGCGGGAAGGTTTGCACGGATGACAACACATTGTGGATTGGGTCGGTAGACTGGCTCGGGGTGGCACGGCCGTCGCCTGTATCGCGCGTTAGACTGAAGCCTAAGTAGAGGTCGGCACGCTTACGCAATGCGAAGCGCGCGCCGAGGTGCGCGGAATGGATGTTACTTAAGTAGAGCGACTGCCGATTCTGGATCAACTGCGCGCGTCCGAAGCCGGCGAAGAACGCGATGCCGCCGAGCGTATCGAGATGCAGGCGCGAATAAGAGGCGTCGATAGAGAACCATTCCCGCGGTGACCAGGATGCATCGGCGAAGTAATTTCGCGCGCGTGAGCTAAAGGCCGTCAGCGTGATTGAGTTGTTGTTGTATCGCTGGTGGTAGCCAGTTGAAAGCCGGAGTTTCGAGACGCGGTACTGAACGCGGGCGGCAAGTGCGTGGTAATTGCGCTCGGCGATGGGAGTGAACGGCTGATCATTGCGGCCCACCTCGCCCTCCAGATGAAGGCGCAGCGGCTTAATCGGGTTCCAGTTCACGCCGGCAACGCCCGAGTGCAGGTGATTGGTTTGACTGGCAAGCGGGATCTGGACGAATTCAATGGAACGAATAAGGCGCGTGGAATAGTGATAGCCGGCGAAGACTCCAAGACTGCGCGTCAAGTGCAATTGTGCGTCGGTGGAATTGGTGATGAGCCGGATGCCGAGGAAGTTGAAGCTGATGAGCTGGCGGGTCTGTGTTGCGTTGTCGAACTGCTGGAAGGCGGAGTTGCCGTCAATGCGGGTGTTGTGAAAGGACGTGTTGTTGACGATGGTGAGTCTGTCGGTTGCGAGCACGGACACGGCCAGATCGCCGGTAGCGACGGGCCGGCGGGCATCGCCGAATACGATTGTCTGGCGGTTGTCGGCGGCACCGAAGCGGGTGATGCCGAAGGCACTCTCGTCCTGGATGAAATTGCGGCGGCCGCCGGAGTAAGTGAAACGGCCATTCACGGCGACATAGCGATGGCCAGTATAGAGGTTCACGAGCCAACTCGGGGTCTCTCCATGGTTGGGCTCGGCGCGATGGAACTGGTTCAGCGTTGTAAGATCGTTTGGATTGTTGCCGGGCAGCGTCGAATCGATGCGGAGGGGCGTGTCTTCTTTGAAAAATTCCCAGCGGCGAAGAACGGTGAGCTTGAAATGGAGCAACTCGAGATCGCCGCCGACGCGGTATTCATTGTACTCGCGACGGACGTTCGCAAAGAGCGGAAATTCATCACCGCGATCATCGAATAGCTGGATGCTCGAAAGCGCGGGACCGGATTGCGAATTGCGGCTATATCCGGCGCGCAGTCGCAGCTTACTTTGGGGGAACAGGGAAAGGTCGTGGTCCTGCCAGCGGCGTCGGGTGTCGGTGAGATGTTGACCGGCGGCAATGGTGAGGCCGGGATTGTAGAACTCATTCAAGCGCCAGAGCAGATCGTACCGATACACGCGATTTTTCTGCAAACGGAGCGCGGCCGACTGATACGGATCGTTGCCAAGACCGAGTGTAGTGAGAACGATCTCATCGAAG
>JBBROU010000058.1:0-30968 GCA_038229055.1 Bryobacterales bacterium
GCAAACAGCCCGCCATTCACCCAGTCGGACATTAGGAATTCGAATTGATCCTTTAAGCTCGCGACAATGAATAGGCCGAGCAGACCGCGCTCGATGCCGTCGTCGGGCTGCAAAGGGTCGAATGGCGGCCCATACGGCAGGCCTCTGCGCACGATGCGGTGCTTCAGTCCACTGGCGCCCGCGACTCGCGAGTTGCGCGGATTGTTGCGGCGCATGTGCGAACCGATCGGGCACCGGTAGCCTTTTGAATCGTCGTAGATCTCGGGATGTTCCGCCGTCGGCACATAGTCGTAGCCGTTCAGCTTTTCAAGCGGTATCGGATGCTCTGGAGAAGCGGTATCCGGCGACAGCGCGAGCGGCACCCCGTTGCGCCAGCGTCCGCACATCTTCGCTGCCAGCAGTTCTCCGGCAATACCGTACCTTTCCTGAGATTCATTTAACAGCTTGTCGAACGTTGCGCAATCCTGCTCCAGGACGCGGAGCGCGAGATAACTTCCGTTGCTCCCGATCTGTGAAGGCACGGGATATTTCAACTGATCGAACTGGCTTTCGTATCCAAGCAAAAATTCCCCGGCCGGCGCCTTGGGGAGAATATCCGGCACGGGGTTTGCAAGGCCGCCATCAATGGTAGGCTGCGAGAATCCATCGCGATATCCGAAATGCGCGACGTTGCCGGGAAGCACACTGGCGTTGAGCACGAAAATTTCGCTAACCGATACCGTCACGCTGTACGTGGCACGCAGCGCGGTTGTCTGCGATTCCAGAATCTCCGGCGATTGCGCGAACAGAAGGATTGCGACGTGCACTTCCGGACCGCGGAACTCGGGCTTCCAATTGGCAGGCGCATTCGGACCGGTGTCGCATACCTTGTCCGCGCGATTCACGGCGCCTTCGACGAAGTCGGCAGGAAAGCTCCGCAAAATCTCGGCAGGCAATCCGAGCGCGGCGAGTCCGTCATAGGTAAGGGCGACATTCAAGCAGAAATCCGGCTTGCGATCCCACATCGCCCCGCCTTGAACGGGCAGGAGCCCGAGCATTGCCCGCGCGCCGGCGCCGTTGTGGACACGCAACAGGAATAGCCGCAGAACATCCATCCCATAGCTGCGGAGCACCAATCCTTGGATGTCGCCGAGCGGCAACTCGGGCATCAGCTTTTGAAAATTGCGGATTGAATGTCTAAGACTGTGGCCGTGGGATAAGCGCTGAAGAACGGCCCGATCGAGCGGAAATCGTTTTTCCTAACGTAGTCCAGGAACTCAGCGCGGTTCTGTTGAACCGGCAGCGGAGGGGCTTCATCTATATGCGCCAGCAGACCGTTGAAGACATCGCCGATGGCATCGATGAATTCATTGATGTAGTCCTCAAAGGTGCCGTCGTAAGTAGTAATCACGGCGAGCCGCGTGTTGTTTTCGAGGAACGCGAAACGCGCGAAATGGACATTACCGAGTTTGGTGAGCGCAAGCCAGACCGGGTTCTTATCCGGCGGCAAACTCTGAATATGGCTCAGCAGACCGTTCAATTGTTGAAAGTCGGTCTCAGATTTGATCTTCATGATCAGCGTTAACGGGCTCTGCACAGTTGGAGTCATAGCTACCTCGGATAGACTATATCTTACGTTCGCGCCTAGCTGATGATCCGATTTACTGCCGTCGTCCTGCTCGCGGGATCTCTTTGCGCGCAAAATCCCACGCCAGAAATTAGCGATCGCTTAGGCCGGGATACCCCGCAGGACTCAATCTTTCAGTTTCTGGAAGCGTGCCACGCGCACGATTATCGCAAGGCTCTCCTCTATCTCGATTTGCGCCGCCTGTCTCCGGAGGAGCGTGCCAAGGGCCCCGAGATGGCGCGTGAACTGGAAGATCTTCTGGACGACACCGGCTTCGAAATCACAACGCTGAGCCGCGATGCGGAGGGCGATCAGGCGGATGGTCTCGCGCCGAATCGCGAGCGGCTCTATACCTTCCACCTGGACAAGCAGACTTTCGACATGCAACTCGAACGCGTCGAGCTGAAGCCCGGTCTGCATGTCTGGCTTGTGTCGTCGGACAGCGTGCCGATGGTCGCCAAGGCTCATCCGCTGGTGGCCGAAACTCCATTCGAAAAGAAACTGCCTCAGCCTCTAGTCACGTTCGAGGTTTTCGACACCCCCGTCTGGCGATGGATCGCTCTCGTCGTTATGGCCGTTGCGCTCTGGATCGTAGCCGGCTTTGTTGCGGGAGCGCTGGTGCGGGTCATGCGGTATCTGCTGAATACTTCGGGCTTCCGCGGACCGGTGCGCATCGCTTTGACTGTTGCGGGATTTCGGGCCGCAATGGAACTGGCGCCGCCCTCCACGGTGCCCCGCCTTTACATCGAGCGCGCCTTGGGACTGCTCTTCTTCCTCGCTTTGGCATGGGCCGGAACCGCGGTCATCGACCTCGGCGCGGCAAAGTGGCACTCGCGGCTCGATCCGCGAGTTCAATCCGTAAGCTTTTCCGTGCTGCCGCTCGGCCGCCAAGTTCTCAAGCTGTTCCTGTTTCTTGTGGTGATTCTGGGTGCGCTTAGCGCCTGGGGATACAATACTTCGACCATTCTGGCGGGATTGGGCGTCGGCGGGCTTGCCGTCGCGCTTGCAGCGCAGAAGACGATCGAGAATCTCTTCGGCGGCATTTCGGTTATCGGCGACAGGCCGGTTCTGGTCGGCGATCTCTGCCGCTTCGGCGATCGCGTAGGCACCATAATGCACATCGGTTTACGATCGACGCGAATCCGCACGCCTGAGCGCACCATCATCAGCGTGCCGAATGCGCAGTTCTCTTCCATGGCGCTCGAGAATATTTCGGGCCGCGACAAAATCTGGTTTCATCCGACGCTGAATTTGCGCAGGGACACTACGTCGGAACAGTTGCAGCGGGTGCTCGCGTCCTTTCTCGAAATTCTCACCGCCCATCCCAAGGTGGAAATAGGCAAGCTGCCGGTGCGCTTCATCGGCGTGGGCGCGTATTCTCTCGATGTCGAGATATTTGCCTATATCGCCACTTCCGACAATGAAGAATTCCTCGCGTTGCAACAAGAGTTGCTGCTGAAGATATTGCAAGCCGTCGAACAGGCGGGCACCGCGCTCGCGATCCCGCTGCAAGAGAGCCTCGGGCCGCAGCACGCCGCGTAAAAGAATTTACGCGAGTACTTGCTTGGTCACTTCTCCCGAAACATCCGTCAGACGAAAATCGCGGCCTTGGAAACGATATGTGAGGCGCTTGTGATCCACGCCCAGGCAGTGCAGGATGGTGGCTTGCAGATCGTGAACGTGCATGGGATCACGCACGATGTTGTAGCAGAAATCGTCCGTCTCGCCTACGCTGATTCCGCCCTTGATGCCGCCGCCAGCCATCCACATGGTGAAACAGCGCGGATGGTGATCGCGCCCGTAACTGGTCTGCGTCAGCTTGCCCTGGCAGTAGACGGTGCGACCGAATTCGCCGCCCCAGACTACCAGGGTGTCGTCGAGAAGACCACGCTGTTTCAAATCCTGAATGAGTGCCGCCGATGGCTGATCCACGCTCTGGCATTGAAGCGCCAAATCGCGGGGCAGATCGTTGTGCTGATCCCATCCGCGCTTATAAAGCTGGATGAACCTCACGTTGCGCTCGGCCAATTTTCGCGCCAGCAGGCAGTTCGCGGCGTATGTACCCGGCTTGCGCGAGTCCGGCCCGTACAGCTTGAAGGTGCTCTCCGGCTCTTTCGATAGATCCATCAGATCCGGCACGGAGGTTTGCATCTTGTAGGCCATCTCATATTGCGAAATGCGCGTCTCGATCTCCGGATCGCCGAACTGCCGCAGCCGCATCTTGTTCAGTTCGGCCATGGCATCGAGCATGCGCCGCCGGGTAGTGCGGTCGATGCCGTCGGGATCGGAAAGGAACAGCACCGGGTCACCGCTCGATCGGAAGTTCACGCCTTGATATTTCGATGGCAGAAAGCCATTGCCCCAGAGACGCGAGAAGAGCGGTTGATCGGTGTTGAGCCCGCTCTGCTGCGAGATCAGAACCACGAACGAAGGCAATTCCTGATTTTGACTGCCTAGGCCATAACTTACCCAGGAGCCCATGCTCGGACGGCCCGGCTGCTGACTGCCGCTCTGGATAAACGTGATCGCAGGATCGTGGTTGATGGCGTCGGTATTCACGGTCTTGATAATCGCGATGTCGTCGACAACCTTGCCGTGATACGGCAGCAGTTCGCTCAGCCATGCGCCGCTTTGCCCGTACTGTTTGAAATTGAAGACTGACGACGCCACCGGAAGCGAACTCTGGCCCGATGTCATCCCCGTGATGCGCTGCCCCATTCGCACCGTAGCCGGAAGTTCTTCGCCCTGCAACTTCTTCAGGCCCGGTTTGTAATCGAACAGATCCATCTGCGCGGGGCCGCCCGACTGGTGCAGGAAGATCACGCGCTTAGCTTTCGGGGCGAAGTGCGGCAGCCCCGGCAGCGCCCCGCTCACGGCGGGCTGATTGGTGGCGCCGAATGCGTCCGGAGCCATGATCGACGCCAGGGCCGCAGTCCCGATCCCGATGCTGCCGAGCCCGAAGAAATGCCGCCGTGTGAGCGATAGCCGCAGTTCCTGTTCGATGTTATTCATTTGCTATTCCTTGGTGAGTGTCTCGTCGAGATTCAGGATCGTGCTGGCGACCGTGGTCCATGCGGCGAGTTCCGCGGGATTCAATTTCGGATCCGCCTTGGAATCGCCGACATGCAGCAGCTTCGATGCCGATTCCGGATGGTGTTTATACTCGGCCAATTCCTTGGTCGCAAGGCCTTCCAAAACCTTCTCTTCTTGCACCGAAGGCTTGCGCAGCGTCGCCAATTGGAAACCGTAGCCGATGCGCCTCTCGGTTGAACCCGGAGCTTCGGTCAGCATCCGCTGCGCCAGTGCCCGCGCTGCCTCCGTGTAAGTCGGATCGTTCAGCTGGACCAGCGCTTGAAGAGGCGTATTAGTGAGCAGCCTACGCGCGCTGCACTTCTCGCGATCCGGCGAATCGAAAGTGATCAACGCGGGGGGCGGACTGGTGCGCTTCCAGAACGTATACATGCTGCGCCGATACAAATCGTCGCCTTTACCCTGCACATAAGTCTGTTCCGAGAAGCCGTCGCCGAACGACAGTTCTTCCCATAGACCTTTGGGCTGGTACGGCTTCACGCTGGGGCCGCCGACGCGATCCTTGTATAAACCGGACACCGCCAGCGCATTGTCTCGCACCATCTCCGCGGGCAGGCGGAAGCGCGGGCCCCGGGCAAGCAGCCGGTTCTCCGGATCTTTTTCCTGGAGCTCGGGAGCTACTCGCGATGATTGCCGGTAAGCCGCCGACGTCACAATCAACTTCTGCATGGCGCGGATGTCCCAGCCGGTTCTGATAAATTCGGTGGCCAGCCAATCGAGCAGTTCCGGGTTTACGGGCTCTTCGCCTTGCGATCCGAAATCCTGCGCCGTTTTGACGATGCCGTATCCGAAATACATCTGCCAGAAGCGATTCACGGCCACGCGCGCGGTCAGCGGGTGGTTCGGATTCACCAGCCATCTGGCGAGCGTCAGCCGGTTCGCCGGTTCGCCCGAGGGCAGGGGAGGCAGCACGCCTGGCACGCCCGGAGTGACAACCTCGCCGCGATTGCGATAGTCGCCGCGGCCGAGAATCGCGGTTTCCCGCGGTTTCTCCATCTCCGACATCACCATGGTGGTCGGGATGGCAGCTACGAGTTCTTTTTCCGACGCTCGCAGCTTCAGCAATTCCGCATAAGCCTGGCGGTCGGCGGCGGGTGCGTCATATGTCAGATAGAAATTTCGCAATGCCGCCTTTTGCTCTTTGGTGCGCTTGTCCGCAACCGTCAGCAGCAAGCCGCGCAGTGGCTCTTCGTGTTCGAGTTGCGCAATCTCGCCCGAGGTCAACACACGGTTGTAGATACGGAAATCCGCCATCTTGCCGCGAAACGGCTTGCCGTTGGCCTTGTTGCCTTCCTCCAGCGGCGCAGTGTTAGCCCACGCCCCTTTGAGCGTGCTCTTGACCACTTCAACCTCCGCCGGCTTTCCGTCGACGAAGAGATGCGGACCCGACGCATCATAGTTCAACGCGACGTGGTGCCACTTGCGCGGATCCAGATGATCTTTGGTTCGCAACTCCAGCGCGTTGTCCGGCCATTGGTTGCTGACGCGCACATGAAGCGTTGGTGCGAAAACCTGAATGTCGATCAACTGGAAATCGTCGAAGAACAACTCCATCCCCTGCCGTGTTTGCGGGCCGGAGATCTTCTGGAGCATCGCCATCGGCTTGTTGCCGCCGAGTTCCATCCATGCGGCGAGCGAGAACTCGGGCGCGGCATCGAACTTACCCGCATCGCCGAATAAAACCTGCGTGTCGCCGTCGAACTCCGCCGCGCGCCCCACTTCACTGGCGCCGAAGGTCAGATCGCCCTGGAGCGTGCGCGCGTGGCGGTAGTTGCCGGAGACGTCGGACAGGCTGCCGTCCAACTTGTAATGCGCCAGCAGCCCTTGCCGGGAAACGTCGGGGATTGCGGCCAGTCGTTGCGCCTCCCAAGCCAGTTGCATGGGCGCCACACGCTCATCGGCCAGCGTCTTCTCATGCTGCTTGATGCCGGCGGTTAACTCGTCCTGCTTGCGCTTCTGCTCATCCGAAGGCAGAGGCAGAAAAGGCGCAGCATTGCCGCGCTGACCATCGAGGCCCTTCTCTGAAATGGTGTTGAAGAAGGCGTAGAAGCGATAGAACTCTTTCTGGGAGATCGGGTCGAACTTATGATCGTGGCAGCGCGCGCAACCCATCGTCAGACCGAGAAAAGTGATAGACGTCGTCTCCAGGCGATCGATGACGTACTCGTTCTGATACTCCTCGGGAATCGCGCCGCCTTCGAAGTTGATCATGTGATTGCGGTTGAAACCCGTCGCGATCTTCTGATCGACGGTCGCATTCGGAAGCAGATCACCCGCCAGTTGCTCGACGGTGAACTGGTCGTAAGGCTTGTTGTTGTTGAACGAGTTGATGACCCAGTCGCGCCAGCGCCACATGCTGCGCCCGCTATCGATGTGATAGCCATGGGTATCGGCGTAGCGAGCCAGATCCAGCCATTGCATCGCCATGCGCTCCCCGTAATGCGGCGACTTCAATAGGCGGTCTACCTGTTTCTCATAAGCGTCTGAAGATTTGTCCGCTTCGAATGCCGCAACTTCCGCCGGTGTTGGCGGCAAGCCGGTTAAGTCGAACGAGACACGCCGCAGGAGCGTCGCCCGGTCGGCTTCGGGCGAAGGTTTCAGTTTTTCCTTATCCAAACGCGCCAGGATGAAACGATCGACATCGTTCCGCGCCCAAGCGGCATTCGACACCGGCGGCAGTGCCGGCCGCTTGGGCGCCGCGAATGACCAGTGCTCTTTATATTGCGCACCCTGATCGATCCACTGGCGAATCGTCGCGATCTGCTTTGGTTCGAGGGCCTTCTTGCCCGAATACTCGGGAGGCATGCGCAACGCACCGGAATCGGAAACGCGTGCAAAGAGACGGCTGCTCGCCGCATCACCCGAGATCACGACCGGCGCTTTGCCGCGCATCTCGAACAACCCGTCTTTCGAATCGAGGCGCAGTTTCGCTTTGCGCTGCTTCTGATCCGGTCCGTGGCAGTAGAAGCAATTTTCGGATAGGATCGGCCGAATCTCGCGGTCGAAATCTACCCGATGTTCCGCGGCGTTAGTCTGCGAAAAGGCGGCAGGAACTACGAATGTGGCACACGTGGCCAGAACGACCGCGGCAGAGCGCTTCAAGATACGGGGCCTCCAGGGATCTCCTATTATATCGCGTGATCGATCATCGGACCGGAGCCGGCAGATACTGGCGGATGAAATTTCGGGCTAGCACGAAGCCTCGCTTCCGCGACGGCGCCAACTCGTCGTGCGAATCCCCGCCGGGCTCATCGTAGAAGTCGTCTTCGTGCTCCACCGACACCGCGCCGTCATAGTTGGCTTGCAGGAGCACATTGAAAATTTTCGGCCATTCCACGGAACCCTGCCCCGGAATGCGGTATCGCCACCAGTGATCGCCATGAATGCCGACCTTCTGAAGCACCGGCTGGATGATTTCCGTATCCTTGGCGTGAAAGCCATAGATGCGGTCGCGGAAATCCCACGCGGCTTTCACCGGATCGATGAACTGCCGCACCAGATGCGAGGGATCGAACTCGAGGCCCACCTTCTTACTCGGAACCTGGCCCAGCACCTTCTCCCAAGTCGCCGGAACCGTCGCGAAGTTTTCTTCGTGCGGGTAATTCTCCCAGCCCATTTTGAGATTCAGCTTCTCGCATACCGGCGCGTACTTCTCATTGAGCACCTCTACGAACGCCTTTACCTGATCGTCAAGAGGAGCGCCCGGCATACCGCCACTCAGCGTGCCCACAAACGGACACCCCATGCGGTGGCCCAACTCCAAACAGCGCACGAACTCGGCGTTATTCTCGCGGCGTTTTTGCGGATCTCTATCGATATGGTTGATCCACCCCGCTTCGATGCTGAGGATGCGCACGCCCGCTTCTTTCGCTGTAGCCAGCACCTTGTCGATGTCGGAATCGGAGAGCTTCTGCGGCATGAAGGAGCCGCCGCGCACAATCTCCACGCACTCGTAACCGGCCTTGCCGGCAAACGCCAGCCGCTGCGGCGAATAGCGCGTGATCATGGACAGCTTGGGATATCCTTCGTCGCGATTCCTGGCCGCGGTGGTCTGCGCGTTCATCCGGCTTGCGGCACCCGCGGCCGCCAAAGCTCCGCCTGCTTGGAACAACTCTCGTCGATTGATCACGACGCCATCATATCCCGCTCAGTGCTCGATGGCACGCTTTCATCCTTTCACGTGTTCCCAAACTCCGGCAACTTTCCTAGGATGGGGAATGGAGGCGCGCATGGAATCTGGGGGCAATCTGGCATTTATTCAGAAACAAGAGTGGCTTTTGCCAGCGGAGGAAGGCGTACAAAACGCCGTCAACCAGGCTTACGAATCGGGTGGCGCTGCCGCAAAGAAAGTTCAAAACGCGCTGAACGGTGTATGGCTGGGGCACCCTCTGCACCCGGTGCTCGTCGGAATTCCGATTGGCGCCTGGACCTCCGCGGTGATTCTCGACCTCATCGAAGAAGTAACCGGCAGCCGGAAACTCAACGCCGGCGCGGATGCTGCAATCGCCGTGGGCATTGCCGGCGCAGTCGCCTCGGCCGCAACCGGCCTCACCGATTGGAAAGACCTGCAGGGCGCTCCCCGACGCACGGGAATTGTACATGGAATTTTCAATGTTGTTGGGCTGGCGCTCTTCGCCGCGTCACTGGCGCAACGCCGCCGCGGGTCGCGTGCGTCGGGCCGGGCGCTTGCCGTCGCCGGGCTGGCGGTAACGGGCTTCACGGGTTGGCTGGGCGGGCACTTGGTTTATCGCGATAAGGTGGGCGTCGACCATAGCGCCGTGATCGATCCGCCGCGGGACTTTACCGCCGTGCTGGCCGAGGCTGACCTATCCGAAGGTCAGATGCGCCGCGTGGAGCACAATGGCTTCCGCGTGCTTCTCGCGAAGAAGGACGGCCGGCTTCACGCGATCGGCGAAACCTGCTCGCACCTGGGCGGTCCGCTGTCGGAAGGCAAGCTCGATGGCGATTGCGTTGTTTGCCCGTGGCACGGTTCCGTTTTTTCGCTGAAGGATGGCAGCGTGGCCGATGGTCCGGCGACGCATCCTCAGCCCTGTTTCGACGCCCGCGTCCGCGACGGTCAAATCGAGATCCGGCTTAAAGAAGCTTCTCCAACACAGTAAGAAACTGGGGCGCGACGCGGCGGATGTCGAACTGTTCCACGCGTTGAGCGCCTTGCTGCGCGATGGCGTGGCGTGAAGCGGAATCGCGGTACAGCTTGGCGATGCCGTCAGCCAGGGCCTCTGCGTTATCAGGTTCCACTAACATCGCCTGCGGCACTACTTCGGGGACGGCCGCCGCGCGCACGGCAACGATTGGCTTGGCCGCGGCCATGGCCTCTAAGAAGACGATCCCGAATCCCTCTTGCACACTCGGCAGGCAGAATACATCGGCGCGCTTGTACTCGCGGGCGAGTTCGTTCCGGGAGGCGTCCCCCACCCACGTCACGCAATCTTCCAAGTGGAGTTCGCGCCACAAGTGCCGCAAGTTCGCGGCTTCCGGCCCGTCGCCGACGATCCGTATTTCTAAGTTCTGAATGCGCGAGCGGAGTATTCGCGCGGCCTGAAGCAGCAGCCCTACGCGTTTTCGCGGAAAGAACCGGCATACGCAGAGGACCACGAACCGGTCGTTCGGCGGAACCCCGCGTAGCGCACCGGGCAGCAGATCGGGCAACGCCGCGAAGCGCGCGCGCCAATCGGCCAGATCGATCAGTTCCGGCACAATGGCAATAGGCCGCGTCACTTTATAGAACTCGCGAATCCGATCCGAACAGTATTGGCTGATGGTGACGATGGCGTCCGCGCGCTCCGCATGAAGGCGTTCGCAGCGCGCCTGCCACGTCATGGTCGCGCTGGTCATTCCGGATTCAAAGCGAATTGCATCGGCTAGAACGCCCTTGATATTTGCGAAATGCGGAACACGAGACCCGCGCGCGACGGCGTACCCATCGAGATCGAACCCGACCTCGACGTCACATGGAGCAAGCGCGCGCGAGCGAAGCGTTTGGTTAAACCAAAACTGCTCGAGCGTGTAGATTGGAAGGTGGAGTCGCGGCGTGACAACATCCACCGCACATCCGAGCGACCTCAGGCCACGCGCCAGCGTTGCGATGCCGACATAAGCGCCGCTGCCGCCGTAAACGTTTTGAGGAATGGCGGTGATGAAGCGAATGCGTCTTGTTTGCGAAATGCCGCGAATCTCCCGTTTCAGTTTCGCTTATACGAGCGCCGCGATTTGCCGCAACATTGCCCGCGAATCGTCACCTTTGGCGTCAGGAGCGCATTGACGCCACCAAGCCTCGAACAAAATTGCCCGCGCCGCTGGAAGGACGCGCGCGGCTGCGCGAAAGAGTGCCACGACGGTGCGGTCTGGAAAATAAAGAGTGCGCATCAGCGAAACCAATCTGGCTCGTTCCCTCTGGTTCAGAACGCCCTCCTGCGCTGCCGCCGCAAGCGCCACGCGAAAATTCACCAGAGGCTCGGAGAGCGGCCGCAGCGTCTCAGGGCAGAACGTGATGGCCACTTCGTCGTCCGAATCCACTTCGTCATTCACAAACATGTCATAAACGCGGCCGACGCCAACCATACCCTCGTATCTAAGCTCCACTGCGCGCAACGCTCCCATGCTCGCGGCGCCGAACACGCGCACGCCCCGATCCAGAAATGGAAGGATCTCTTTGGGGGAGATGGCGAGACTTTGATAGAACTCGCCATCGACGATCCCAATTGCCGCGGGTGGATTGTCGAGCATCGATTTCAGAGAACTGCGACGCGCCGGCGGCCGGAAATCCGCATGGGGAAGGATCGCGCGCGCTTCGTTCCGCGGCAGACTTGGGCCCAGGAACACGACGGCGGAATCAGGCATTAGCCGCTCTCGCCTGGGTCGACAAACTGCGCCAGTAAGCCGCGGCGCGGCGCCCCAAACGACCGTGATCGGCGATCCACATTTCGGCGCCCGGCGCGAGCAGGCGAACCACCGAGAATCCCGAATCGGGCGGAGAGAAATCGACCATGACGACCTGGCGGATGCCAGCGCGACGCAGACGCTCGAGCAAGAGATGAATGTCCGCCAGAATATCGGCATTGCGATGCTGATCGATATCCAGCCACGAACGCTTGGAACTCGATTCGCGATGCAGCCACCGGCGTCGATCGACGAATTTCACTCTGCGCGTATGGATGGCCACACCAGCGGCGTCGCCATCGCCCTCGGCCGGCGCGAGATCCTCGCGAACGCCTTGAATGTCCCCGCATCGCGATTGCGCAGCCTCAGTAAGCGCTCGCGCCGCCGCGACTTCCAAATCCGGATGGGATCCGACGCCCATATGTGCTTGCGGAAAGCCGGGCACATCGTCATCGGCAACCGCGGCGAGCACGGTAGGAATGCCGAGATCGTTCGAGATATCGCGCACAATGGGCCGCAACCCTGCGCGATGGAAACGATTCAGAATGTGTCCAACACTTCCCGACATACCGGAGAAATCGATGCAGGGGTAACGCTCGAAGTCGTCGAGAAAATCGTTCTCGGGATCTCTGCCGAGCTTGCATTCCGCCAGAGCGCGCGGACGCCAGTAGCTGCCGAGTTCGGCAAGGGTCCAGGCATCGCGCTCCACAAGTTCGCACAAAGCCTGCGAAACGGCCTCTTCGAGGCAATTTCCGGCGGCGAGCCCGTGGGTTGTGGTGCGGCGAAAGGGCGAGCCGCCCGGCAGATCGCGCCAGCAATAACCGGCGGCAGCGGCAGGCACCCACGTGGCTTGTCCGCTCAGAAGGTCATGTCCTTCGACCCATTCGTAAACGCGACCTTCGCTCCATACCGGCGAAAGACTAGTTAGAATTTCGGACGGCTCGATAATACGAATTTCTTTGCGAAGTTCTGCCGAGGACGCGCTGATGAAGGGCGGCCGAGCGCGCAAAACGGATTGGCGTTCGATGGCCTCGGCCAACGCTCCGGCATGCGCATCCTCACGATGCATTCCTTTGCCGTTGTAGATGGAGATGAAATCAGCCGAGCGAGGCACGACCGCGGTATAAACGGGGATGCGCAGGCGATCGAGCCCCGTGATATCGGTTACACGCGTGACGCCGAAACGCTCAGCCAGAGGCCGCGCGCGCAAGATGGTTTCCCCGGCTGTTACCGTCCGTGTTCCGAATTTTTTTATTTGAGACTGCAATGCGCCTTCGGGCCCGGCTCAGTGCATATCGTCTACGGGCATAGGAACAGAAAGAGCGCTCGATACCACTTTGTTATTGGTTCGTTTGGAAACGAAGGCATTCAAATCGTCCGGGGTGCAGTCGGGTCCAACGGCGGCCGCGGCATCGTCCGGCGTGGGCAGGGCCCGGTTGACGACGTCGAGTTGGGCCGGATTCAAGCTGCTTAGATATGCCTGATGTTTCTTAACTAGGTCAGTGGCGTCGCTATCCGACAAGCCCGTCGCATTTACAATGTCCTGGTCCGTCATTACCGTTTCTCTCCTTATGACCGCGCGCGATCCGTATTATCTTACCGGAGACCCGCCTTGTTGAGAAGAGCGGAAAAGCGGGAATCGGACCGGAGCGCATCGAAGCGAGCATCCACTCCGGAAAACCGAAAATCGAAGTCGCGATCGTCGTAGCACTGCTGCAGCAGATTCAACGCGCGATTCGTGTTGCCCAACGCGACCTGGATAGCGGACCGGCTGCAAGCGGAACTGTAGACGTTGCGCGCTTCGGCATCGAGCTCCGACGCTATTTGTTCAGCATCGCGCCGGCGCCCGGCGACCGCATACGAATAGGCAAGCATCGAGCGATTGAATTTTGCCGTCTGATCACCGGCTTCTCCCGATCCCGTGACCGCGG
This sequence comes from Bryobacterales bacterium, assembly GCA_038229055.1. GTDB lineage: Bacteria > Acidobacteriota > Terriglobia > Bryobacterales > Bryobacteraceae > JANYJA01. The sequence goes on from JBBROU010000058.1 coordinate 13,528, forward strand.
CGACGGCCTGGTCCCGCCGCCCGAGAGCCGCGAGGCACATCGCCTCCTCCGCCGCTCTGGCGGCCGGCAGATACGACGGATTCACGCGATGCAGGGTTGCCAGAGCCTCTTCGAAATGGCGCGAAAAGTAGAGTATCAAGACGTGACTATGCTGAAAAATTGGTTCATTCGGCTCAAGCTCAATGGCCCGCCGGATCTCGATCAGCGCCTCTTCGTAACGCTTTAACGGCGTCAGGAGCATCAGGGCGAACCATGTGTGCGCCTGCGCATAGTTCGGGTTCAACTGCAGTGCGCGGCGGAACGATTTCTCGGCGCCGAGCCAGTCGAAGTCGCTGAACGCGACCGCGACCGCGTTGGAGTTGTGCGCTTCGGCAAGCTCCGGATCGAGTTCGATCGCGCGTCTCGCCTCGGTTTTCGCCAGCGGCAGGATGGTGACGGGCGGCTGAATTCCGTAGTTGGCCATCAGGGCGTAAGCATCGGCTAATCCAGAGTGAGCGAGCGCGTAGCTCTGGTCTTTCGCGGTGGCGTTCCGGAACTGGGTTACAGCGGTCTGTAGATCCGTGGCGGTGCGCCGGTTCAGGCTGAAGCGGCCGCGCAGATAGAGATCATAGGCCTGCGAGTCGGAGGTGCGGCGTCCGCCGCCCGGAGATCCCCGATCCACCTTGGGTGAGAGGCGCGAGTTCACATCGGAAAGTACGGCCTCTTCCACATTGATGAGTTCAGTCCGCGGGCGTTCGTATTGCTGCGCCCACAGCTGCACGCCTTGCGATGTTGTCAGTTCGACATTGAGGCGGACGTCCGAACCGGATCGATTCAGTGTCCCGGTGACGTATGTCTGCACGTGAAGATCGCGCACGAACGCGGAAGCATTCTGCGGCACGCCTCGATAGCGGCGGGTGAGTGTCCACGCAGCCACCTTCAGATTCGGCGAACGGGCCAGGTCCCGCTGCAGCGATTCGGGTAGTCCGTCGGCGGCGTAATCGAGCGATGGGTCGCCGGACTCATTTGAAAACGGCAGCACCGCTACGGAGTCGAGCCGGTTTGGCCGAAGCAGGAGCCAAGCGATGAGTGCCGCCGCAAAGATCGACGCACAGATGAGAGATGCGGCAACGGGCCAGAGCAGGCGACTCCAACGTTTTTTTGCAACAGGCGCGCGAATCGCAATGCTGGCGTGCCGCTCGACGGCACCGAGGTCGATGGAGAGCTCGCGCGCGGATTGATAGCGCCAGTCCGGATCTTTCTCGATACACTTGCGGACGATTCGATCGAGAGATTCCGGGACGGCGTAGTTGAAGCGGGCCAGCGCATCGGGCGCGTCGTGCATGACGCGGCTAACGTATTGCAGGCCCGTGCCGCCGTCGAAAGGGCGTTTGCCGGCGAGCATCTCATACATGACGAGGCCAAGCGCGAAAATGTCCGAACGAGCGTCCGCCGCCTTTCCCTTTAGCTGCTCCGGACTCATGTAGCGCAGCGTGCCGACAATGTTGCCCTGCACGGTGATCTGCGTCCGGGTGACATCGGCAAATTCCTCGATTACCGGGGAATGCTGGACGGCGAGCCCGAAATCCAGCACCTTTACGTGGCGCTGGCCGGTGAGAATAATGTTCTCCGGCTTGATATCGCGATGGACAATTCCGGCGGCCTGGGCGGCACTCAGGGCATTGGCGATCTGCCGCGTGATGGCGATGGCATCGTCGACGCCGAGCGGCCCTTTTGCGATTTCTTCGCGAAGCGTGGCGCCGGTGACGTACTCCATGGCGATGAAGTGCGTGCCCTGGTCCTCACCGACCTCGAAAACCGAGACGACATTCGGATGCGACAAGCTGGCCGCGGTGCGCGCCTCGCGAAGGAACCGGCGGAGGCCCGTGGCGTCGGCGGCCAGTTCGGGCGACAAGACTTTCAGCGCGACCGAGCGAGGCAAATTCGCGTCTTCGGCAAGATAGACCTCGCCCATGCCGCCCTTTCCCAGGAGCCTCACGATGCGATAGTGCGAAAGACGTGCGTCGATGTTTGGCACGGATTAGTTTCTTATTCTACAGAGGAAGGAATCGTCGGGGCAGACTAGAATGTAATGGGCCCCGTCCATGCCATTCCTCAGTCTTCAGACCCGTACCGTTCTTCTTACACTCTTCTGGAGTCTGGTTCTCTGCGCGCAGCCGGCGATTCAATCGGCAGGCATCGTGAACGCGGCCAGTTACTCGGGGCCTGTCGCGCCCGGAAGCATTGTCTCGGTGTTCGGAACATTTCCGTTAAGCTCCCCATCCAGCGCCACCGCGCTGCCGCTCCCCACAGTGCTGTCGAAGCTTTCCGTTCAGTTCAACGGCGGAACTCTCGCCCCTCTATTCTTTGCTTCTGCCGCGCAGGTGAATATGCAGGTGCCATGGGAAATGACCGGGCAGACTGAGGCAAGCGTGACCGGCGTCTACGCGAACCAGACCGGTGCCGCCCAAAGCCTGCCGCTCGCAAAGTTCGCGACGGGAATTTTCAGCATGAACCAGCAAGGCACTGGGCAAGGCGCGATTCAAGACAGCAAGTACCGTCTGGTGGACGCCGCAAACCCCGCGTTGGCGGGCGCGGACATCGTCACCATCTACTGCACTGGACTGGGTCCCGTGACGAATCAGCCGGCGAGTGGATCGGCGTCGCCTGTGAATCCGCTCGCCTTTACCATCATTAAACCCGACGTCACAATCGGCGGAATCCCGGCGCATGTCGTATTTTCGGGGCTCACGCCGGGCCTGGTCGGGCTCTACCAAATCAACGTGCTGGTGCCGGCCAGCGCGCCCATCGGGAGTGCCGTCCCGGTGGCGATTTCGGTGAACGGCGCACCCTCGAACGTCGTCACGATGGCAGTGCGCGCGCCCAATTCCGATCAGCGTGCCGACGCGCTGCTTACCCAGATGACGCAAGCGGAGAAGCTGCGACTGGTGCATGGCACGGTCGAGACCTGGACCGCGGTGGTTCCGCGCGGCGCGGGCGGCTATATCCCCGGCGTCCCGCGGCTCGGAATTCCCGATCTTTACTTCGGCGATGGCAGCGTCGGCGTCGGTAACCTCATCGGGCCGGCGACCGCGCTTCCCTCCTCGATCGCCAGCGCTGCAAGTTGGGATCTGAACGAAGCTTACAAATACGGCAAGGTGATTGGCGCCGAGTTGCGCAACTACGGGATCAACGTGAATCTTGGCGGCAACGTAAACCTGATCGGGCGCGAGCCTCGCGACGGCCGCGTTTTCGAGACGAAGGGCGAAGACGCCATCCTCGCGGGCAAGATTACGGCCGCGCACATCCGGGGCGTCCAGGACCAGCATGTCATCGGGGGCATCAAACACTTCGCTTTTAACGACCAGGAAACGGGCCGTCTGACTAGCGACATGCAGATTGACGAGCGGTCGGCGCGGGAGACCGATCTGCTGGCGTTTGAGATCGGCATCAAAGATTCCAACGTGCAGTCCGTGATGTGCTCCTACAACCTGATCAATCACGTTTATTCGTGCGAGAACTCGCATCTGCTGACCGACATTCTCAAACACGATTGGGCCTTCCAGGGTTTCGTTATGTCGGATTGGGGCGCGACGCACAGCATCGCTTCGGCAGCGAACGCGGGCCTCGATCAGGAGCAAGGCGGCAGCGTGTTCTTCGGGAAACTCGGTCCGGTTGTGCAGAACGGTCAGGTTCCTCAGTCACGGCTCGACGATATGGTGCATCGCATTCTGCGCGCCATGTTTGAAGCCGGGCTGTTCGACTATCCCATGACCATCGGGCCGATCGATACAGCGACGGATCAGGCTGTGGCACAGGAAGCTGAGGAGCAAGGGGCCGTGCTGCTCAAGAATGCCGGCGCGCAGCTTCCGTTGCAAGCGGCTAAGATCAAATCGATCGCCGTTATTGGTTCGCATGCGGATATCGGCGTGCTTTCGGGCGGCGGTTCAGCGCAGGTATTTCCAACCGGCGGCGCCGCGCTTCAAGAGGTCAACCCATGTCCCCCTTGTTACTCGACTATTTATTGGGACCCGTCCTCTCCGCTGAAAGCCATCCGCGCGATGGCGCCGAACGCGAGCGCGCAGTACGATTCGGGTACGGACGCTGCGAAGGCCGCGTCGATGGCCGCTGCTTCGGATGTCGCGATCGTGTTCGTGAGCCAATGGACCTCTGAGGGATTCGACCGAACGGACCTCAGCTTCGGCAGCCAGGACGCGCTGGTGGCGTCGGTAGCCGCTGCGAACCGGCACACGGTAGTTGTCATGGAGAATGGCGGCGCGCAGGTGATGCCATGGCTGGATAGTGTAAGTGCTGTGCTGGAGTCATGGTATCCGGGGCAGCGGGGCGGGGAAGCGATCGCCAATCTGCTGTTTGGGGTAGTTAATCCGTCCGGCAGGCTTCCGATCACGTTTCCGGCAAGCGTTGCGGATCTACCGCGCCCTTCGATCAACGCTCCTACGGATGCGACGACTCCGTTTCCTGTGAATTACTCCGAAGGTCTGAATGTCGGCTATAAGTGGTACGCGGCGAAGAACATCACGCCGCTGTTTCCGTTTGGATTCGGGCTCTCTTACACGACCTTCGGTTACTCGAATGTGAGTGTTGCCGACAATCTTAGCTCCAACTCGGCAAGTATTCGGGTGAGTTTCGATCTTGCGAACACGGGAGAATTCGGCGGGGCGGAGGTTCCGCAGGTCTATCTGAAATTGCCGGATAGCACGGGCGAGCCGCGACGCCTGGTTGGATGGAGCAAGGTGTTCTTACAGCCGGGCGAGCGCCAGCGCGTGACGATCGATATAGCGAGGGATGACTCGTCACACCCGCTCTCGGCATGGGACGTCAGTAGCAATAGCTGGCGAGTTTTCCCTGGCGACTATGTTGTCTACATCGGGGCGAGCGCGACGCGATTGGTTACGGCTGGAACGGTGCATGTGAAGTGACTCGAGTTATCGCAACTTAGCCCTCACCCGCGCACCCTGCTGCGCGGTGAAGAGCAGCGTGCCCTTCTGCGCGCGCCGGAGTTCTTTGTCCCGGAATGCCGCAATCATGATTCCTTCGGAAGAGTGGCTATTGTCACCGAGAAGCACGTGACCCAGTTCATGCGCCATCACGTGGCCGAGAAGGACGTCTGAGGAGATCCCGTGATCCGCGGAGATTTCTCGCACCTGATTGTACCAAATCGCCACCCGATCCTCCAGGGCAACCCCGGCAACCGGGCCGGCGCGGCGTGCACCGTTCGGCTGAGATTGAATTTTGATGATGGGAGCATCGGAAGCACGTGAGCAGGCGACGAAGCTAGCGGGCGCATTTGCGAAGTCCCGATCGGACACGGCGCAAGATGCCCATGATAGCTGGATTCCCGTTTGTGCGAATACACGATCTGTCTCCTTTTCAGCGTGGCTGAGCACACCCGCCGGAACGCCCGCATAGTTATAGATCCTTACCGTAAGCGGGATCGTGCCATTGGCCTGTGCGGCAAAGGCTCCGTAGCACCATGCGGTGAAGCAGAGGGCCAGTGTCGCCAGTTTCGCTACCGCGTTTGAACACACCTCGGGCGTCAGGTTTCGTCGCATAAATTTCCCCTCTCGGAAGGCCGCGTTCAGGGCTTTCGAAAAGCGCTGAATACAGCAGATAAAGGCAGGGCTGTGACCGAGTACCGAAGGGGGTGAATGGAGCGACGATTCGTAGTGTGCAACTCACTGATCGATCGAGAGATGCTTACGGTAGGAATGCGCCTGAGCGCCCGGGCTGAAATGGTTCAATCGCGTCTCTGAGGTGTCACTCGAGACAGCGTGGAGAATCAGTTTTGACAGTGGGCCGCGTTATACAATCCGAGGGAGACAATTCCACGAATGGCGGCTCAACTGGTAGCGCTCGCAGGACCGGTTCAGGGTAGAACCTGGAATCTTGGGGGAGAACTTACGATTGGGCGTTCCAGTATCAATCACGTCCAAATCGAAGACCTGATGCTCTCGCGCAAGCAGTGTGCGATTCGGGAAGAAGAGGGCGGTTACCGGGTCGAAGATTTCGGTAGCAGGAACGGAACCTTCGTCAATGGGCTGCCCGTAGCAGCCCGAACTCTCAAGCACGGCGATGAAATTCGGACCGGGAGTTCGCTCTTCGTTTTTCTTCAAGAGAACACTTTCCGCGAACCGAGAGACGCGCGCCCAATGGTCGCGGCAGTGGAACTGGATGAAGGCCAGATCCAGACCGGCGTTACCCTTCTTCTGCGACGCGAAGACGCGGTGTATCTGGCTCCGGAGAAGGCCTCAGCGATGGCGGCATGTGACAAGCGCACTCTGCTGGGTCTTGAGACGCTGCTGCGGATCAGCGCGGCCATTCGGGAAGTCCGTGACCTTGAAGCACTGGCAACGCGGCTGCTCGAATCGATTGCCCAAGCGATACCCGCCGAACATGGAGCTATCCTGCTAACCGGCGATTCTCCGGAAGAGGTCCTTCATTCGCAACACTGGCACCGGGATGGCGGATTTAATCAGCCGTTGGTCGTATCGCGCACGGTGGTAAAGCGTGTAATCGGCGAGAGGATCTCCGTGCTGTGCAACGACATCACGCAATCTGGCGGACTTGCGTCGGCTGAGAGCTTGCGCATCAGCAAGGTCAGTTCGCTAATGGCGGTCCCGCTGGTCGCTTTCCATCGTGTATTGGGCTTGGTGTATCTGGACTCCACAGGTTCCGGATTCCATTTCGATGAGCAGCACCTGCAGTTGTTGACCGGCACTGCGGGTGTGGCCGCCGCAGCTTTGGACAATGCGCTGCGCGTCCGTGATCTGGAGAGCGAGAACGACCGCCTGAAGGCCGAGATCAACGTGCGCCACAACATGGTCGGCGACAGCCCGGCGATGCGGAAGATTCTGGACTTCGTCGCGAAGGCCGCTCCAACCGCATCCACCGTGCTCATCCGAGGCGAGAGTGGGACCGGCAAGGAACTGGTGGCGCGCGCGATTCACCGCAACAGCCCGCGCGCGAGTAAGCCATTTGTCGCGATCAACTGCGCCGCGTTAACGGAATCGCTGCTTGAGAGCGAGTTGTTCGGTCACGAGCGCGGCGCTTTCACGGGAGCCGTGGCACAAAAGCTGGGCAAGCTGGAGGAGGCCGAGGGCGGGACATTATTTTTAGATGAGGTCGGCGAGTTAGCGCCGGGTATTCAGGCGAAGTTGCTTCGCGTTCTGCAGGAGCGCGAATTCGAGCGCGTTGGGGGTACGCGGGCGATCAAGGCCAACATCCGCCTGGTAGCCGCCACCAATCGAGATCTCGAAGCTGCTTCGCGGAGCGGTGGGTTTCGGCAGGATCTCTACTACCGGTTGAACGTGGTCGCGCTAACGACGCCGCCGTTGCGCGAACGCCGCGAAGACATCCGCTTACTGGCTAGCTATCTGGTGCAGAAGCACGCTACCGCCGTGGGCCGCAAGGTCATCGGGCTTTCAACCGAGGCGAGGGCTTGTCTGATGCACTACGACTGGCCGGGCAACATCCGCGAATTGGAGAACGCGATTGAGCGGGCCGTGGTCCTGGGCTCGACCGAGCAGATCCTGCCCGAAGATTTGCCCGAAGCGGTGCTGGAAGCTGGAAGCCCCGAAGAGGCTGGCGGAACGTGCTTTAACGACGCCGTTAAGGAAGCCAAGAAGCAGATTGTGCTCAAGGCAATTGAGCAGGCGGCGGGGAATTACGCGGAGGCGGCGAGATTGCTTGGGTTGCATCCCAGCAATTTGCACCGGCTGATCCGGAATTTGGGAATGCGGGTCGGGCCGAAATAGCTCTGTGGTAACTCGCGTCAGGCTAGTGGTCACCGCGCGACAATGAGGCGGTCCAATTCAGCATCACGTTCATTGAGGAGGGACTATCGTCCACCTTCTGAAGAACGAAGAACCTGCGGCCGTCGCTCGTGACGTCATACTCGCTTGGCGGCATGGCGAATAGCTCGCGCGGTTTGCTGGTTTCCAGCGTTCTGCCTATTTGTATGTCGACGACCATTACTTTGCCTTTGGCCTGGTAATAAAGTTCTCTGCCCTTCTTGCCCCAAAGCGGACCGTTTCCGCCATCGCTGGAGACTTGGCGCAGATCGTTGAATCTCGGATACGACGCGACATAGACCTCCCACCGCCCAGAATCCGTCGCCGCGTATGTAGCCCAGCGACCGTCGGGCGAAACCAGCGGTCCGTTTTTGTCAAATTCGCTATGGAACAGCAACTCCGGTTTACGCTCGCCGGCTAGCGGAAGGCGATAGAAGTTTTTGCTCCAGATTGCGCTGAATATGACCGAACCGTCAGGGAGCCACTGTGTCGGAAATTTGGGCTCCCCTGATTCAAAAAAAATTGACTCTGGCGGACCACCAACGCGCTTGCGGTAAAGATTGTAATACACGTTGGCGGCGTGGTGTAAATTGCGGATGGATGCGAACACCAATTCACCGCTATTTGGCGACCAGACCGGATTTTCGCTGCCGCCCGGATCCGAAGTCACCCTGGAAAAGATTCCGCTGGCTACATTGACGACCCAAATATCATGCATATCCGCCGCATTTCTGATGATCACTGCCAAATACTTTTCGTCTGGTGATAGGCCTATTCCCTGGATGTCGCCAGCTTCTCCGACCGGTCCAAGCGGTCTACCGTCACGGCTAAACGAGACAATCTGGGATTTGCCTTTATCTTCACTTCGCCACACCAGTACGCCATTGTCAGAAGCGGAGAAGAGCGCGAGACCACTCTCCACATTGCTTAAGCTGTACGCCACCGCATCAGCGATCACAAACCCGCTACCTTCAGCCTTAAGCTTTTTGGCATCGAACGCTTGAGCCATCAAAGCCTTGTTTCTCGCGAACACCAGATAACCCGGCGGCACGAACACCGCTCTACTTCGGCCCGGCAGCACCATGCGCGTTTCAGGTGAGTCGAGCGAACCGACGCGAATCCCAGATTTCTCGGGGTTGGCATTTGAGGAGAGATATAGAAAATGGTTTCCGTCGGGCAGGAACTGTGGCCAACGTTGGTGAAGTTCTCCCGCTGCCTTATCAAGCTGCAGCACATTCTGAGGAATCCCGCCCTGGGCCGAAACTCTCTGCAGACCAGCCGTGTCTGAACCGAGCAAGACCGTTCCGTTCGAACTCCATGACCCACCACTTCCGAATTGATCAGTCTCACAAAGAATTTGCGGTGGTCCTCCAGCGAGGTCGATTTTCTTGAGCTTCCCATTCGCAACGAAAGCCACATGGCGGCTGTCGGGAGACCAAAAAGGAACAGAGCCATCCTCAGTGCCAGCAAGCGCTTTCAAGGCCATGCTTTCCATCGACCTCAGCCAGAGAACCGGCTTCACATCGCTGCTGCCTTGCGCGGAGAAAACGAGGTGCCGACCGTCCGGCGAAATTGCCGGCATGTCAAACCAAGTGTAAAAACTGCCAGGCGGTCCGAGGATCTGAAAACGGACTGGGCTAAGTTCCGGGCGCACGTGTCTAGCAAGTAGGAACGACAGGGCCAGGACGGCGACCAAAAGTGTCGAGAGCGCTCCCCAAAATAGGATACGTTCACGCGACCTTCGCCTGGGCGCCCAGGAGGGATCGTTCAACGCGCCGACATCGATCCAGCGGAGAATCTGAGCCGCGTCGTGGGCGTTCTGCTGGCGCTCTTCGCGATCTTTGACCAAGCATGATCCGATCAGCTTTTCGAGCGCTGGCGGCACATTCGGATTTAGGTTCGACGGCGGCTCGGGATCGCGGTCAAGGATGGCGGCGATTACACCTGCCTGCGTATCCGCGGCAAAGGGAGGCCGACCCGAAGCCATTTCGTAGAGAACCGTTCCAAAAGAGAAAAGATCGCTGCGGGCGTCTGCCGGCTTTCCCTGCACCTGCTCGGGCGACATGTAGAGGAGCGTCCCGAAGAGCGAGCCTACTTGATTTAGATCGGTCTGAGTGGCCGCTTCCGATACATCGCCCAAAACCGGGGCAACTTTGGCCAAGCCGAAATCGAGCAGCTTTGCACCGGACTTCGTAAGCATGATGTTGCCGGGCTTCAGATCTCGATGGACGATGCCGGCGCGGTGGGCCACCGCAAGCGCATGGGCGATCTCAATGCCGTAACGGAGTACACCTTTAATCGCTAACGGACCTTTTCTCAGACGAGCGGCGAGTGTTTCGCCGTCCAGGTACTCCATTACGAGATAGGCGATGCCGTCTTGATCCCCGATATCGTAGAGCGTGCAGATATGGGAATCGCTAAGGGCTGAGACCGCTTTGGCTTCGCGCTGCAGAAGTTGCCTGAAATCGGGATCGCCACTGAGACGCGCGGGCAGAACCTTTATCGCGACCGTTCGATTTAATCGGGTATCTCGGGCTTTGTAGACTTCGCCCATGCCGCCCGCGCCGGTCCAGGCTGTAATCTCATAAGGTCCCAGACGGCTGCCGCTGGGCAGGCGCGCGCTTACCGGACTAGAACCGGCGGATATCACGATGGTGCATAGAGTCTAACACCGGACTAAGTCAAACGGGGTAACGAAACGGGCGTTCCTATGTCCAGTAATTCCGATCCAAACTCCGGTATTGCACCGCTTCGGCCAGATGCTTCGCCGAGACACCCGCCGAATGATCCAGATCGGCAATGGTGCGTGCGACTTTCAGAATCCGGTCATGCGCCCGCGCCGAGAGACTCATCTTGCGCACGGCCATCTCGAGCGTGCGCTCGCCGGTCTCGTCCAGCGCGCAGATCTTTCGGATCTGACGCGAGGGCATCCGGGAATTATAGAACCCGCGGCCGCTCTGCACCGCGCGGGCCGCATTCACCCGCTGCCGGATCTCGGCGGAGCTCTCGCTGATCTGGTTTCCCCGCAGCTCCTTGTATGGCACGGCGGGCACCTCAATATGTATGTCGATGCGGTCCAGCAGGGGGCCGCTGATCTTGCCCAAGTAACGCTGGATGATACCCGGCGTGCACCGGCATTCGCGCGTGGAATCACCGTAGAAGCCGCAGGGGCAGGGGTTCATGGCGGCCACCAGCATGAAGTTCGCCGGGAAATTCAGCGTCATGTTCGACCGCGCAATCGTGACGGAGAGTTCTTCGAGCGGCTGCCGCAGCAGCTCCAGCACGTTGCGCGGAAACTCCGGAAACTCGTCCAGAAACAGGAGCCCGTTGTGCGCCAAGCTTACTTCACCCGGCCGCGGCGACCCGATGCCACCGCCGATCAATCCAGCATCGGAAATCGTGTGATGGGGCGAGCGAAACGGCCGCTGCTGGAGTAGTCCGGCACCAGGCGTTAGTGTTCCCGAGATGCTGTGCACTTTAGTGGTCTCGATCGCCTCGGCAAATGTCAGGACCGGGAGCACGCCCGCCAGCCGCTTAGCCAGCATTGTCTTTCCCGAGCCTGGCGGCCCGATCATCAATACGTTGTGCCCACCCGCGGCGGCGACTTGCAGCGCGCGTTTGGCAGTAGTCTGCCCGCGAACATCGGCAAAATCGGGCGGGGCATCCTCCTGCGCCGCAGAAACGCTCGCCCTCGGCTCGGAACGCGCGAACTCCTCAGGACGCGCCAGCAGCGCCATCACTTCAGCCAAACTGCGGACGCCGAACACGTTGACGTCCTGGACGACGGCTGCTTCCGCCGCGTTCTCCAGTGGGAGAATCAAATTCCGAATACCCTGCTGCCGAGCGCACACCGCGATCGATAAGGCCCCCCGAATCGGACGAATCGCTCCGTCGAGCGACAACTCGCCAATCAGCAGGTGATCGTCGAGGCCCTTTAGCGATCCCATGGCGCCCAAGATCCCGATTGCCATCGGCAGGTCGAAGCCCGCGCCTTCCTTCCGGACGTTGGCGGGAGCCAGATTGATGGTCACTGCTTTGTTCGGATATCCGAAGCCGGAATTCATCAACGCGGATTTGATGCGCTCCCGGCTTTCGCGCACGGCAGTGTCGGGCATGCCCACCAGGACGAAGTCCTTGGCCATTCCGGACTTGTAAAGATCCACTTCCACGTCGATCGGGTGGGCATCAATGCCGTAAACCGCTGCCGTTCGAGTTTTAAAGAGCGCCACGAAAGAAATAGTGAAAAACTTCACGAAAGTCTCTCCTCTTCCGTAAGCTAATGTGATATTCTCGACAAATATCTCCCAGGAGGAGCCGTATTCATGTGTCTTTTGAGTTGCAATTTTAGAGTTGGATCCGCCGCTAGAGCCGGTGTGCTCGCCGTAGCATGCCTGTTTTCAGCCTGTTTCGGGCTGCAGGCGAGCCCGATCGCCTACGTCTATTCAGCTTCGAATCAGTTCGGGACCATCGATCTCAGTTCTGGTATTTTCACTCTGATCGGCAACACGGGTGTATCTTTGACTTCGTTGACGATCACGGGCGGCGGCACGCTGTACTCGCAGAACGGTTCCAACAATTTGGTGACAGTAAACCCTGCGACCGGGCTCACCACTCCCATCGGCCCCGGCAGCAGTGCAGCGATCAGCGCTCGATCCGACGGCGCGCTCTACGGTGTGGATCTCTCTGTGCTTTATTCGGTGAGTCCTACCACCGGCGCTACGACCTCGGTCGGCCCATTCGGCACCAATTTCGTCGGAGATGCCGCGACGTTTAACTCGAGCAATCAACTCTTTCTGGTGGGTGCCACCAGCCTGACCACCACGGGTCTCTACACCGTCAACACCAGCACGGGCGCCGCGACGCTGATCGGCAATGACGGGTTTCTGGTACTCTCGATTTTCTTCTCGGGCAACACGCTCTACGGTTTCACCGCCGACCCGACCACATTCGCTCCCGGTCCCATCGTCACGCTGAATACGTCAAACGGTCTTGGAACTCCCGTTGGGGTTCAAGATCCAAGTCTGGCAATAGTATTCGGCTCGGCTCTCTTTCCTGGAACCACCTCGACGACCCCGGAGCCCGCCACATTCGCGCTCGCCGGAATAGCGACGGCCTGCCTGTTGATTGCTCGCAAACGGCGCGCCTAAGCGGCGTTATACTGAGAAAGTCCTGCCGGCTGGAGTGGCGGAACTGGCAGACGCACGGGACTCAAAATCCCGCATCGTTCACTCGGTATGTGGGTTCGACCCCCACCTCCAGCACCAAGATCTCACCGGGATTGGGCCGCGCTCAATCCCGGAACTCTAAATCGTTATCTCCCGCATCGACCCCGTTTCAGCTTCCAGCGATTAACATCGCATCGAAACTTATCCCTTTTACAAAGCAAAGAGCGGTCACGCTGGCCTCGGCAGCCTTTCGCTCTGTAAGCGACTCCATTATCCGGAGCGCTTCCGTGCAGTCATGCGCAGGCGATCGCCAACCTCCTATAATTTAGCTGTGATGCCGCCGGTCTGGCCTGCGCTGCTGCTGTTCTTCGCGGCTTCCGCGACACCGAGGTTCGATGCCGGGGTTCAGTTTTATGAATCGGGGGATTGCGCCGCGGCGGTCCGCGCACTCGCCCAATCCGAACGGCTGAGCGAGGAAGCGCCCGCGCGAGCTTTCTACCAAGGCGTGTGCCTGGCCAAGCAGGGTGCGTGGGACGACGCGGCCGCACGCCTGGCGCCGTACGCGGCCGCTCATCCGGACCAGGCGCGGGCTTGGTACTGGCTGGCGCGAGCAAACCTGCATCGCAAGAAGTTCATCGAAGCGCGAGACGCAATCTTAAAAGCCATCGGCTTGAGCGGGACGTCGGCCGACGCGTACCGCACTCTCGGCGAGATTGAGCTGGAGCTCAAAAATTATCAAGGAGCGTACTCCGCGTGGATGCGCGCCAACGATTTAAATAGTCAAGATGGGCGCACCACTTACTATCTTGGACGGCTGTTTTTTGAAGCGGACTTCTTAGATGAAGCCGCGGGATGGTTCCGGCGAACCCTCAAACTGATCCCGAATCAATTCGCCGCGATGACGTATCTGGGTCTGTGCAGCGAACATCTGAATGATCGAGAGACGGCGTTGCAACTCTATCGCGCCGCCATCGCCGAGAGCACGCGCCAGAGGAAGCCCTACTGCTGGGCGTATCTCGATCTCGCCAAGCTACTTCGGCAATTGGGTCGCGACAAGGAAGCGCTGGACTTACTGCAAAAGGCCGAAGAGGCCGGTCCCGAAGGGCACGTCCTCACGTTTATGGGACAGATGCTCGCGCCTTCCGATCCCGCGGCGGCCCAAGCCGCGTTGCGGCGCGCGATCGCGCTGGATTCTAACATTCCCGATGCTCACTACCGGCTGGCAATGCTGCTTCGCGCGGCGGGCAACAGCACGGAGGCGCAAAGTGAGATGCAGGAATTTCAGCGGACCAAAGAGATGGAAGAACGCAACAAGGCGAAGATCACGGCGTTCCGGAGAGATTCGCCGGATCAGTAAGCCCGCCGCGAGGGGCGAAGGATGCGGAAGGGCAGGGAAATGATCGCGGCGACCAGCTCCAGCGCCCCGCCGACAGCAATCCCGACAAGACGAAATGGCAGCAGCAGCAGCCAGACAATCGGATACATCACCAGAGCGATGAGCGCCAGCGGCCAGCACAGAAAAAACAATAGGCACCACAGCAGGAAGGAAGCCATCACCCGATTCTACGAAGGCGGCGGGCGCGTTGTTCCCTCATGCCGCCAGAATTTCGATATCCACCTGTAAACCCGGGTGAGTGTTGTGAACCTTCGTCGTTCGGAGACGTTCGGCACCGCTTCCTGCTCGGCACCAGTATTCCGATGCCCTGGAAATTCAGTTTGAATCCCTTTATGTTCATCAGCTCGGGAGCGCCGTACAACATTACTACGGGACGCGACAACAACAACGATGGCGTCACCAGCGATCGCCCGGCGCTGCTCTCGGGAGTTAGTGCGGCTGCGTGCAACGGCACCGATCTGAAGTACGAGTCCGGCTTCGGCTGCTTCAATCTGAATGCAGCGCCGGGCACGCCGGTGATCGGCCGCAACTACGCGCGCGGCCCAGTGAATTCCAGCTTCAACCTGCGCCTTGCCCGAACGTGGGCGTTCGGAAGCGGCGGCGAATCCGGACCCGCCAACCAAAACGGGCCGCCTCCCGGCATGGGTGGGATTCGCGGCGGTGGCGGACCGGGAGGGGGTGGACCTCCTGGCGGCGGTGGGCCTGGCGGCGGACCTCCGCCGGGTATGTTGGGGGCGACCAGCGGGAAGAAGTACAACCTGACCCTCAGCGTTGCGGCGCGCAACATCCTAAACCACGCGAGTTATGCAACCCCAAGCGGCGATCTTTCGTCCCCCTACTTCCAATACCGGAGTCTGGCTGGTTTCGGTCCCTTCGGGGCCAACAGCACCTACAATCGTAAGGTCGAAATCCAACTGCGATTTCAGTTTTAGAAATCCGGAGGCAGCAATTCGACCGGGCACGGAATGGGCGGTGAGCGCGGCGGCCGCACGACCGGTCTTTCAGTTTGAATGCCAGAATGTATCTTTATTTTGATGGCAGTGAAATAAGTACTGCGCTGCAAAATTGAGTTGGAGGGCAACGTCGAAACACTGTACAATTTACGAGTACCCACCTAGGTCGGCGGATCCCCTCGTCACGGGTTGCTCATGAAACACCCAAAGATATTCATAATCGCGTATATATGTCTGGTCGGTCTGCCTCTGCTGGCCCTGGTTGGGGTGCTGGACGTTGGACGAAAACTCATAGCCCCGCCCTCCGTAGATGGACCGTGGATGGTGGAAGCCGACTTCCGCTCGCTCGCCCCCAGCCCCTGCGCCGGCGTGTTCGGCACGTTGCGGCAGCCGCTCCTGCTCATCTCCCAATCCGGCACGCACTTCGATTTCGCCTTGAATAGTGCCACGCGCCTCGGCGGTGAAGGCGCGCTTCAGGGCTCCCAGTTGACTGGCTCCGGCGACATCTCAAACTGTGCCGCCCCGCCAACTTTTGTCATGACTGCCGCCGTTAGCGGACAAGCTTCTAATCGCACGCTCGACGGCAGATTTTCTATTCCCTCTTGTGTCAATTGCACCCCGGTATCGTTCCACGCGATCCGCCCGATGGCCCCCCGTGTCGCGCGGACCAGGTAAATGCCAAATTTAGTCATCCTGATTTTGCAAATTGCGGTGATTATTGTCGCCGCGCGCGTGATGGGGATTCTTTTCCGCGCCATGAAGCAGCCCCCGGTCGTCGGCGAAATGGCTGCCGGAATTCTGCTGGGACCGTCGCTCCTCGGATGGGCGGCACCCGGCGTTTCCGCCTACTTATTTCCTCCGTCGAGCCTTGGGTATTTGAGTGCGCTCAGTCAAGTCGGTCTGGTGATTTTCATGTTCCTCGTCGGGTTGTCGTTGAAGCCCGATGAGCTCAAGGAGCAGGGCCACTCCGCGGTTCTCACCAGCCACGTCAGCATCACCGCGCCATTCGCCCTCGCCGCTTTGCTCGCGCTGTACCTCTACCCTCGTCTTTCCGACGACAGCGTAACTTTCACTGGGTTTGCGTTGTTCCTCGGCGCCGCTATGAGCATTACCGCGTTCCCCGTGCTTGCGCGTATCTTGAAGGACCAGAACATGCTCCATACGCGCCTCGGTACGGTGTCTCTGGTCTGCGCCGCGGTTGATGACGTTACCGGATGGTGCGTCCTCGCCTACATCGTCGCGCTGGTCCGGGCCAATCACAGCACAACGCCACTCTGGGTCACGCTCGTCGGCTCGGTTGCTTTCGGCCTGATCATGATTTATGGTGTGCGCCGCCTGCTCACGCACTTCGGCAGTGCCTTCCAACGCAAGGGCCGCCTCTCCGAGAATGCCATCGCGCTGATGGTCCTGGTGGTCCTGTGCTCCGCGCTCACCACCGAGTACCTTGGAATCCACCTTCTCTTCGGCGCGTTCATGGTAGGCACCATCATGCCGAAGGAGCCCAAATTTATCGCCTACGTCAACGAGAAGTTTGAATCGCTGACGGTAGTCCTGCTTCTGCCGCTCTTCTTTGCCATCACCGGCCTGCGCATGAGCCTCGGCTCCATCAAAGGGACCGAGATGTGGATGTACTGCGGCATCATCATTCTGGTCGCCGTTGCCGGGAAGCTCGGCGGTTCCATGATCGCGGCCAAGGCGGCCGGAATGGACTGGCGCGATGCCGCGGGCCTAGGAATCCTGATGAACACGCGCGGGTTGATGCAACTCGTCATCCTCAATATCGGGCTCGACATCAAGGTGATCTCGCCTGCGCTGTTTTCGCTGATGGTCGTCATGGCTCTGGTTACAACGTTCATGACGACGCCGCTGCTCGAAATGGTTTATCCGTCGCGCTTAATAAAAACGGAGCCGGAGCGCGCTGTTACCACGAACGTGGCTTAGGGCTCGAACGGCCACACGGCCGTGGTCGAGTAACCGCCGTCGACCGCGATTACCTGTCCGGTAATGTAGTCCGCACCGGCGCTTGAAAGAAATACAGCCAGCGGCGCGACATCCTCCGGCGATCCCATGCGCGGATTCGCTTGGATGCCACGCAGCCAATCGGCCATCTTCGCTTCCTGCCACATGGCGCGGTTTA
>JBBROU010000059.1:0-30940 GCA_038229055.1 Bryobacterales bacterium
ACGCCCGTGATGCGGAGTCCGTCAGTGAGCACGTTGTTCGATCCGAAATCGCCATGGACAAGCCGGCGTATTTCGGGACAACCGTCGGCAAGAACATCGAGCTTATCCAAGAACCGCGCGACCCGTGCCATGTCGACCCGCGCCTTGATCGCGCCCCAATCGCAATCGGCGATGCTCGTCAGGAATTCACGCCAGCTTGTGTTCCGGCCTACGCCTTCCGCGCCGAACGGGCCAAACCCGCTGATGCCTTCAACGTCGGACTGCGCGATAGCTTCGATGATCCTGGCTGTCGGAGCGAGCAGCGGGACTAACTTTTCGGGCGTCAAACCCTGCAACGTCGCCCCCGCCAATTTGTCCGTTATGCAGTAATAGCGATCTTCGATTTCCCCTATGTGGAGTACTTTGGGTATCGGCAAATCAATTCGTGCAAATCTGCGATGTGCGAAGGCATCTTTCTCGAAACCTTCAATCGTCCGATTGACGCGAATCACATAAGGCAGCCGCCCGCTCCAGAAGGAAAAGGCCTGCGATTCCTCCCCTTCAGCGATCGTTTCAAATTCGGTGACGGCCCCGAGGCACTCTTCAGCTTTAGAGAGGACGGCCCCGGGAGTTACCGTAGGCTTCAGACCTACCCCAACTCGGCTTTGCTGAAAAAGTAACCGAGCTCCTGCGCGGCCGTTTCCGGTGCATCCGAACCGTGAATGCAATTCCGCTCGATACTCGTCGCGAACAACTTCCGCACTGTCCCCTCGGACGCGTTCGCGGGGTTCGTCGCGCCCATCACTTCTCGCAATTTCGCGACCGCATCCTCGCGCTCCAGCGCCATCACAATCACCGGACCTTCAGTCATGAACTTTACAAGCCCGCCGTAAAATGGCCGGTCCTTGTGAACTTCATAGAAACCCTCGGCCTGCTTCTGCGTGAGTTGCAGCATCTTCAGCCCCAGAATTTTGAATCCGGATTTCTCCAGCAGCGCCAGAATCGCGCCCGCCTGCCCAGCCGCCACGGCGTCCGGTTTGATAATTGAAAAAGTGCGTTGAGTGCTCATAAAGATTGCATGCGTTCTTGAACTTTGATGCCGATATCGGCTGGTGACGGGCACATCGTGATCCCGGCCGCTTCCATCGCGGCGATCTTATCCGGCGCGGCGCCCGAGCCGCCCGAGATGATCGCCCCGGCGTGTCCCATCCGCCGCCCCGGAGGCGCCGTCTGTCCCGCGATAAACCCGACCACCGGCTTCTTCACGTTCGCCTTGACGTAAGCCGCGGCCGTCTCTTCCGCGTTGCCGCCGATCTCGCCGATCATCACGATCGCGTGCGTGTCCGGGTCTTCATTGAACAGCCGGATCGAATCTACGAAGCTCGTCCCAATGATCGGATCGCCGCCGATCCCGATACATGTCGACTGACCAATCCCCAACTTAGTAAGTTGGCCCACGGCTTCATAAGTCAAAGTGCCCGATCTTGACACGACCCCGACATGACCTTGCTTATGAATATGGCCCGGCATGATTCCGATCTTGCACTTACCCGGCGAAATCACTCCTGGGCAGTTCGGCCCCACCAGCCGGGTGCGCTTGCCTCGCAGAAACGCCCACGCCTTCACCATGTCGAGCGTGGGGATGCCTTCGGTAATGCAGATCACCAGCGGCACGCCCGCATCCGCCGCCTCCATAATCGCGTCCGCCGCAAATGGGGGCGGCACGAAAATCACCGAAGCGTTCGCGCCCGTTTCAGCCACCGCCTGTGCCACCGTGTCGAACACCGGAAGGTCCAGATGGCGCGTCCCGCCTTTGCCCGGAGTCACTCCGCCCACCACGGTGGTGCCATACGCCAGCGCGCCCTGCGCGTGGAAGGTGCCTTCCTTGCCGGTGAAACCCTGAACTATCAGCCGCGTGCCTTGATCGACGAGTACGCTCATATCAAACCTTTGCCCCGGCCGCCAGCCGCACTACTTTCTCCGCGCCGTCACGCATGTCCGCCGCTACCGTGAAATTGAAACCCGATTCTTCCAGAATCCGCCGGCCGGCCTCCACATTCGTGCCTTCCATACGAATGACAATCGGTACCGTGATGTTCAGATCGCGCGCCGCTCCAACCACGCCGCCGGCGAAGGTGTCACAGCGAAGTATCCCGCCAAAGATGTTGATGAACACCGCCTTGACGCTCGTGTCGGATAGAAGAATCCGAAACGCGTTCTTCACCTGCTCCGCATTCGCGCCGCCGCCCACGTCCAGAAAGTTCGCGGGACTCCCGCCGGCGTACTTGATGATGTCCATCGTACCCATCGCCAGCCCCGCCCCATTCACCATGCAGCCCACCGTGCCATCCAGCTTGATGTAATTCAGTCCGAACTTCGACGCCTCCACTTCCAGCGGATCTTCTTCATTCAAATCCCGAAGCTCCAGCAGATCCTTGTGCCGGAACATCGCGTTGTCGTCGAAATTGATCTTGGCATCGAGCGCATACACCGCGCCATCCTTCGTCAGGATGAACGGATTGATCTCGGCCAGCGTCGCATCGGTCGCCTCGCAAGCCTTCACCAGTGCCGCCATCGCCGCCACCGCGCGATTTACGCTCGCCGCCGGAATTCCGATCCCGAACGCCAGCTTGCGCCCCTGATACGGAGTCAGCCCATAACCCGGAATCAGCTCTTCCTTCAGGATCGCCTCAGGCGTGTGCGCTGCGACTTCCTCAATCTCCATGCCGCCCGCCGCCGACGCCATGAAAATCATCTTGCCGGTTACGCGATCGAGCACGATCCCGAGATACAGTTCCCGCTCGATCGGAAGCGTCTCTTCCACCAGTAACCGTTGCACCAGCCTGCCTTCCGGCCCGGTCTGGTGCGTAACCAGCGTCATGCCCAGGATGTGCTCGGCAATCAGCGCCGCTTCGTCGGAGTTCTTCGCGATCTTGACCCCGCCGCCCTTGCCGCGCCCGCCCGCGTGAATCTGCGCCTTCACCACCACGCTGCCGCCCAGCTTTTTCGCGACGGCTTCCGCCTCGGCGACGGTGAATGCCACTTCGCCGCGAGGCACCGGCACATCATATTTGGCCAAGATCGTCTTGGCCTGATACTCGTGAATTTTCATGGAGTTCCGCTTGTGCTACTATGTCGGGATTCGCCCGGCATTGTTGCGCCGTTTGAAGCAGACCCATCAATATAACATGCGTTCTCGGATTGGTCCCTATTCATGAACCTATCCATTCTCCCGTTTCTGCACCAAGTCGTTGAAGGCCGCAGTCTGTCCGCCGCGCATGCCGAGCGGGTCCTCGAAATTATTCTGCGGGGCAACTCCGAGCCGGCGCAAATCGCCGCCCTTCTGGTCGGTCTTCGAATGAAGGGTGAAACGGTCGATGAGGTCGCCGGTTTCGCGCGCGCGATGCGACGTGTCGCCCAGCCGCTCAGCATTCCCGGCCCGCTCCTCGATACCTGCGGCACAGGCGGCGATGGCCGCGCGACATTCAATATCTCTACCGTCGCAGCCTTCATCGTCGCGGGGGCCGGCGTGCGTGTCGCCAAGCACGGTAATCGGTCCATCTCAAGCCAGTGCGGCAGCGCCGATGTCATCGAGGCTCTCGGCATCGATGTCACTGGGGGCGCGCAACATGCCGTCGAAGCTATCGAGCGCGTCGGCATCGGGTTCCTATTCGCGCCCGCCTTCCACGGCGCGATGAAGCACGTGCAGCCCGTCCGCCGCGCGCTCCAGATGCGCTCCGTCTTCAATATGCTCGGGCCTTTAACCAACCCCGCTGGAGCCACGGCGCAGCTTGCCGGCGCGTGGTCGGAACAGGCCGCTGAGTTGATCGCCGGCGCCCTCTGCCAGCTCGGAGTCGCGCGAGCATTCGTCGTCTATGGTCACGACGGTCTCGACGAAATCACGACGACCACGAGCACAACGGTGTTCGAAGTGAAGGACGCCGCCGTCACTCGCCGTACGTTATCGCCAGGGGATTTCGGAGTCCCCCGCGTGGACAGTGCCGCTCTCTCCGGAGGAGATATTCAGCGCAATGCCGAAATCGCGCGTACCGTTTTAAATGGAGTCCCCGGTCCCGCTCGCGACATCGCGCTAGTTAATGCCGCCCTGGCCTTGATAGCCGCCGGACGGGCTCAAGAGATCCCCGACGCCATGGCGCTCGCTCGGAAGTCTCTCGATTCCGGCGCCGCTTTATCCAAGCTCGAGCAACTCGCCGCGTTCAGGCCTTCGCACCATAGCGCGTAACAATCGCAGGCAGGTCCCGATCGAAAGCCGACCGCGCCATCACGGTGTCGCACCCCGCATCAAGCGCTTTCTGCTTCAGCCCCGTCTGCACATGGGATAAATATCCCAGCAGCGGTACTTGCGCGGTTTCCGCATTCGCCTTCAACTCTGCAATCAACCGCAACGGCTCCGACGCCGCATCGTTCAAATCCAAAATAATTAGCGCCGGCCGGTCTTTCGCCGTTGCGACTAACCGCGCCGAGTCCTTTATATACTCCAGCGAAACCCCGGCCTGCTTCGTCGCCGCACTGATCTTGACCGCAAAAAACAAGTCATTCACCACCGCCACAATTCGCCCCATATCGCAGCCCCAGTTTACCGGAAGCCAAACCAAACCTGCGTCGCGTTGTATCCTGCAATCAGAGAGAGGCTCCTCGATAATTGCTACGACGATTTCGCCCCATGACCGCGTTAGCATCAACCAACTCATTCAGCGGTGTGACCGGAATTGTCGATGAGTTTTTGCTCAGCGCCATAGCGAACGAACGCGCCGCCGACTTCGCAGTCTCCAAAGAGACACTTCTTCCCGACTATTGCACAGCTCTCGCCGCTTTGACATGACACAGCTTGTCGCCATCGCGGTGCCGAGCGGCGTTATTGAAACAATAGTGAAGGACTCGTTCTCCGAGTTAGAAGCGATCCTGAATGAACACGCTTCGGTACGATTCGGGGATGCTGTCGCAGATCAGGCAACGTTCACGGTCTTGTTTGAAATACCCGTTTAGCTGATTGATTTCCGTTGCCCCTCCCACCCCTCGTGCTAGCTTAAATCCATGCCGCTCGACAACCCGTTCTTCGATCCCCTCCGGTTCGAACGGAAGATGCCGGAGTGCGCTGTCGTCATCTTCGGCGCGAACGGCGACCTCACCAAGCGCAAGCTCCTTCCCGCCCTCTACCGTCTCGCCTACGAGCGCCGCCTTTCTCCCGGTTTCGCCGTCGTCGGAATCTCCCGCACCCCGATGTCCGACGACCAGTTCCGCGACAAAATGCGTGAATCCGTCGAAAGGTTTCTGGAAGATTCACCCTTTGACGCCAACGTCTGGGACGAGTTCGCCCGCAATCTTTATTACATGGCTGGCGACGTCGCCGATCCGGAATGCTACACCCGTCTGGCCCGCTGTCTTGAAGAAGTGCAAGACAAAGCCAAGACCGGCGGCAACGTCCTGTTCTACTTATCGACGCAGCCCAGTCAATATAGTCAAACCGCGCTCGGCATTGGCAAGGCCGGCCTCGCGAACGGCTCCGGATGGCGCCGCCTCGTGGTCGAAAAACCTTTCGGCCACGATCTCGACAGTGCCCGCAAACTAAGCGACGACCTTCATCAGGTCTTCAAAGAATCCGACGTCTACCGCATCGATCATTACCTCGGCAAAGAGACGGTCCAAAATATTCTTGCCTTCCGCTTCGGCAACGGAATTTTCGAGCCGCTCTGGGATCGTAAATACGTAAACCACGTCCAGATCACCGCCGCTGAATCTATCGGCGTCGAAGGCCGCGGCGCTTATTATCAGGAAGCCGGCGCGCTCCGCGACATGATCCAGAATCATCTGCTGCAGGTCATGGCCACCATTGCGATGGAGCCCAGCGCGACGTTCCAGCCCGATTCGGTTCGCGATGAGCGCTCCAAGCTCCTTCGCTCCATCCGCACCATGAAACCCGATGAAGTACTCCGTAACACCGTCGCCGGCCAGTATGGTCCCGCGCGCATCGGCGGCGAGGAGCTTAAAGGATTCCGACAGGAGCCGGGGGTCGCGCCCGATTCGCAAACCGACACCTACGCGGCCGCGACTTTCTTCGTCGAGAACTGGCGCTGGGCCGGCATCCCCTTCTATATCCGCAGCGGCAAGCATCTGCCCAAGCGCGTCACCGAAATTGCGATCGAGTTCAATTCCGCTCCGCACACGATATTCGGCAATGGCGATCGTGGCGCGGATCGCGGAGCCGCCCCCAATCTGCTCATCCTTCGCATTCAGCCCGAAGAAGGAATCTCGCTCAAGTTTCTTTCGAAACGCCCCGGCGCCGGCATGACACTGCGCCCCGTCTCCATGGATTTCAATTACGGCACCAGCTTCGGCGAGCGTTCCCCGTCGGCTTACGAAACCCTTCTGCTCGACGCCATCACGGGCGACCCAACACTCTACACGCGTCAGGATATGGTCGAGGCCAGTTGGGCCGCTGTCGAACCCGTGCTCCAGGTTTGGCGCCAGCAGAAATTCGACTTCCCCAATTACCCCGCCGGAAGCTGGGGGCCCGCCGCTTCCGACGCGATGCTGGCGCGCCGCGGGCACGTATGGAGGAAGCCATGAGCAACGCCACCATCCATCCCGAGAAAATCCTGAAGGAGCTCTCCGAACTTTGGGTCACGCTCGCCAAGCCCGATGATTCCAGCGACAAGGCGTCAGCTTCCGGCGGTGTTCTCCGCGCCTGCGCCATGACTCTCATCGCCGTCGTGGATGAGTCCGAAGATCCCGCCAACGTCGGCGAAACGCTCGCCTGCCTGATGCGTGAGCATCCCAGCCGCGCGATCGTCATCCGCTTGCGTGAATCTCAAGAGCGCGAACTCAGTGCGCAGGTCCTCGCGCAATGCTGGATGCCCTTCGGCAGCCGCCAGCAAATCTGCTGCGAACAGATCGAAATCACTGCGTCGGATGCCAGCCTCCCCGACATCCCCGCCGCCGCGCTCCCGCTTGCAGTCCCCGATCTGCCTGTCATCCTCTGGTGCCGCAGCGCCCGCCTGTTCGCGATGGATTCGTTTCCGCTGCTCGCCTCGCTTGCCGAGAAAGTCATTGTCGATAGCGCCGCGTTGGTCAGCAAAACCGGAGATCCCGCTGCCGCTCTTCGTGAGATCGCGCAGCTTACCGCGGCCGGCCGCATCATCTCCGATCTCGAATGGACGCGGCTCACTCGCTGGCGTGAACTGATCGCCCAAATCTTCGAAACGCGCGAGAATCTCGATGCTCTCAAGTCGGTCGAGCGCGTCATCATCGGACACACCCCCGCGCAGCCCACGCCGGCTGCGCGCTATCTCGCCGCTTGGACTCAATTGGCGCTTGCCAAGATCGGCCTCAAGCCCGCTGTGAGCTTCCAGCAAGGTTCCGCCAGCATTGAACTGACTGGCGGCGATACCTGCCTCATGATGAAAAAAGTCGGAACCACGGTCGAGTACCGCGTCCATGCGCAAACCGGCCGCACCGTCTTCGCCAAAGAGTCCGATTACACCCTGCTCCGCGAAGAACTCTCGATTCCCTCGCGCGACATCCTGTTCGAAGCCTGCCTCTCGCGCGCCGTCGCGGATCTGCCGTGAGTGCCTGCCAGATTCACAACGACGCCGCATCCGCCGCGCATGGCTGCGCCACCCGCATGCTCGCGCTCATCGGCGATGTCCTCGCCAAGCAGGAATTCGCTACGCTTGCGGTGTCGGGAGGCGGCACTCCCAAGCTGCTTTTCCAATCCCTCGTCGAATCGAGATTTCAAAGCCATCGCGTCCATCTCTTCTTCGTCGATGAGCGCCCCGTGGGTCCCACCGACCTCCAGAGTAATTACCGCCTGGCCAACGAACATCTGCTTACGCCCGCACACTATCCGCCGCATCAGGTTCACCGCATCCAGGGTGAGCTCCCGCACAACCAGGCCGCGGCGGCCTATGAAGAAGACATCCAGCGCTTCTTTCAAACCGTCTCGCCCGCGCTTCCTCGCTTCGACATCATCCAATGCGGGATGGGTTCGGAAGGCCACACCGCCAGCCTCTTCCCCGGTCAGCCAGCCATCGAAAATCGTACCGGTATCGTAGCTTCAGTCTGGGTCGGGAAGGTTGCGCAATGGCGCACCACGCTGCTCCCCGGCGTTTTGCTGAATGCGCAACACGTGCTGATGCTGCTTGCCGGCGCCGATAAAGCACCCGCACTGCGCGATGTCTTCGAGTCTCCCTACGATCCTCTGCAGCTACCCGCCCAGCTATTCACGCGCGACGAGCCGCGGGTAGAGTGGTTCCTGGACAACGCGGCGGCCTCGCTTCTCACGCCTACATGAGCTCACGCAGTCAGGCGCGCTCGATGGTCATCTCGACCCTCGGCATTGCCGCGACTAGCCAGACGCTCGCCTCGCAAGCCGCCGCGCAAATTCTCGCTCAGGGTGGTTCGGCGATGGACGCCGCTATCTGCGCCAATGCGGTCCTCGGCGTCGTCGAGCCCATGAGTTGCGGCATCGGCGGCGACCTCTTCGCCATCTGCTGGGACGCCGCATCCGGCAAACTCACCGGCATCAATGCCAGCGGTTGGGCCCCGGCGAAGCTGCACGCCTCGGGGATGGCACAATCCGGCATCCACTCCGTCACCGTGCCCGGCTGCGTGGACGGTTGGTCACGCCTGCACGAGCGCTTCGGTAAGTTGCGATGGGCGACTCTGATGGAGCCCGCTATTCACTATGCGCAAGCCGGTTTCCCCGTCACCGAAATTATCCAGCGCCAGTGGCGCGAAAGTGAGAGCACCCTCGCCCCGGCACTCTCTATCGACGGCCGCGCTCCACGCGTCGGCGAAGTCTTCCGCAATCCCGAACTCGCCGCCGCCTTGCGACTGCTTGCCGGCTCCGGTGTCGACGCTTTCTACCGTGGCTCAATCGCCAAAGCGCTACTCAAAACTTCCACGCGTTTTGGCGGTACGCTCGCCGCTGACGATCTTCACGAGTATGCCTCCGAATGGGTCACGCCCATCGCAAGCACCTATCGCGGCTGGTCAATCTATGAGCTTCCACCGAACGGTCAAGGAATGGCCGCGCTCGAAATGCTCAACATCATGGAGCAGTTCCCGCTGCATCAGTACGGCGCGCACAGCCCCGACACGTGGCACATCAAAATCGAAACGCAGAAACTCGCCTATGCCGATCTGCACCGCCACCTCGCCGACCCGCGCCACCAAGCCGTCCCGGTCGAAGCGTTAATCTCGAAGTCCTACGCCGCGGAACGCGCGCGCCTCATCGACTTGCACCGCGCTTCGTGCATCGACCGCCCCGGCGATCCGCTCCCCGCGAAAGGCGACACCGTCTACCTCGCTGTCGTCGATCGCGACGGCAATATCGCGTCGCTGATTCAAAGCATCTACCAATCGTTCGGATCCGGCGTGGTTGTCGATGGTTTCGGCTTTCATCTGCACAACCGCGGCGCGCTGTTCTCGCGGCATCCCTCTCATCCCAATGCCGTCGCACCGCGCCAGCGCCCGTTCCACACCATCATCCCCGGCTTCATGCGGAAGGGCGACACGCACATTGGCTTCGGCATCATGGGCGGCTTCAATCAGGCGCAAGCCCACGCGCAGTTCGTCTCGAACGTTGTCGATCATGGGATGAACATCCAAGCCGCGCTCGAAGCCCCGCGGTTCACCAAACCCGGGATCGGAGGCTGCGATCTGCTCATCGAAGCCCGTGTCCCCGAATCCACTCTCAATGCGCTCCGCGGTCTAGGCCACGATTTGCATATTTTGGGCGATTACGACAGCCAGATGGGCGGGGGCCAGGCCGTCCTTCACGACTCCGCCACGCACGTGAACTGCGCGGCGTCTTCCCCACGAAAGGGCGGCGCGGCGATTCCGCAGCCGCCATTGCTCCGGCAAGGGTAACGTCAGACTCGTCGATAATAAATGCATCCGAACTGATTATGTCTTCGCAACCCATTAATCCTCAAAGCCGCGAATTGCTTGGGGCGCTTCGCGATCTGCTGCTGAAACAGCATAAGCTGCTTCTGGATCGAGAGCGCGCCGAGTACGAAAAGATCAACGGCGCGGTCGCCGGAACGGGCCAGTTCCTAACGCTCGTCTTAAACGATCCGCAATTCAGTTGGCTCAAGCAGATCTCTACGCTTGTGATCGAGATCGATGAGGCGCTATCTCGCCGGAGCAAAGCCGATCAAGCGGTCGCCGGTGCGCTCGCCGCACAAGCGCGTGAACTGATGAAACCGCGTGAACACGGCAGCGATTTCCAGACCCGCTATTTTCATGGGTTGCAGGAATCGCCGGAGGTCGTAATTCTGCAGTGCCGGATTGAGCAGCTCTTGGGTTAACGCGTTACTTCCGCAAAAAGAAATTGCCGACAAACATGGCATCAATGCCGGATGAATAGAAGCTCCGCACGGCATCGCGAGGGGTGCAGACCAGGGGCTCACCGAATAGGTTGAAGCTTGTGTTGTAGAGCACCGGAAGACCTGTTTTTTTGCCGGCTGCGTGGAGCAGCTTCCAGTACAGAGGATTGTCCCTCTCGCCGACGGCATGGACGCGGATCAGGTCGCCCGACAAGATCGCGGCGGAGAAACGTTCGCGATGCTCGGGGCGCACGCGGCCGACGGTGGCAAGGAAGCGCGCATTTGAGCCGGTCTCGAAATATTCGTTCGCCAATTCGGCGGGCACCGACGCAGCGAACTTACGAAAGCTCTCGCGGCGCTTAATGAAGTTGTTCAAGTTGTCCGTCGAGTACGGATCGAGCGGAGATGCCAGAATACTGCGATTGCCAAGCGCGCGCGGGCCGAACTCCATGCGGCCGTGCATCCACGCCACGATTTTGTTCTGCTGCAACTCAGCGACGGCGGTTTCGAGAAGCTCGTCGGTCGTCATCAGAATGCGGAAGTGCAGTTTGCAGTTTTCAAGCACTTGCTTGATGTCTTCGGGGGTGTAACTGGGTCCCAGGCAGTAATTGCCGCAATCGACGCGAGCGGTCTGTTGCAGGGTTTCGTGCCAGGTGTGCAGCACGGCGCCCAGGGCCGTCCCCGCGTTGCCCGACGCAGGCTGGACGAACACTTTCGAGAAGCGCCGTTCCAGTTCGGCAATCAACAGCGCGTTCCAACCGAGGCCACCCGCCAGGCACACTGGAAGGGATGGCTCAGCCAGCTTCAAAACGGTTTCAACCACCGCTGATTGCAGACCGGCGGCGATGTCGGCGCTCAGGTTCGCGGGAATAGCGGCATTGTCGTCGAGCCCCAAGCGTTCGAAAAACTTCGCGCTGAACCCGCCGCCGGTCAGCCGCCCCGCGTCGAAGAAACTGAGATCCATGCGAAACCCACTGCCGGTTTTCGGCCCGAGAATTTCCAGGAACAGATCGCGGAAGCGGTCATTCCCAAGGGTGGAGAGCCACTGCACTTTATGCTCGTCGGCCCGGCCCTTGAAGCCGAGCAGTTGCGTGACGCGCCCGTAGAGATCGCCGAGGGAATCCGGATAATAGAATTCGCGATCGATCGCAAGCCGGTTGTCGGCGCCGCGCCAGCGGGCCCCGCAGCGCAGGTCGCCCGCGCGGTCCATGGTGAGCACTGTGGCCGTTTCAAAATCCGAGGCGAAGAATGCCGATGCCGCGTGCGCCTGATGATGCTCGACTAATACCATGCGGCTGTTGGGGAAGCGCGTGCGGAGTTGGAGATGCAGTTCATTGCCGGGGCCACGCGGCACCGGACGCGCGACCGCAACGATATCGATATCATCCGGCGAGAGTTTTGCAAGTTGAAGGCATTCCTGAATGGCGCGATCGGGCAGCTCGGCCCCCGGGTGCAAGCGCGCCAGCTTGGATTCTTCAATGGCCGCGGCAAGCTGCCCATTCTTCAGAACCGCCGCGGCGGGATCGCTCAAGATACCGCCAATTCCGAGAATATTGCTCATGCGCTAAACTCCGCTGAGCCGCGCAACAGCGCGTTCCTTGCCGACGGCGATGAATAGATGGAATGCGCTCGGCCCGACCGATTGCCCGGTCAACGCGGCACGGGCGCCGTTAATCAGGATGCCGGCTTTTACACCTAACTCCTCGGCGAGCTTTCGGAGTTCGGCTTCCACGCTTTGCTCGTTGAACTCTTGCGACGCGGCGAGGCGGCGGCCGAGCTCGCGTAAGCCTTCGCGCGCGCCCGGCTTATTCAGTTTCTCCAGCGCATCCGGCTCAATCGGAAAGTCCGCCGCAAAGTACGCCCGCCCGCGCGTGACGAAATCGCGCAGCGTGAAATAGCGCGCGCGGATCAGGTCGACCGTGGAAGACAGCCAATCTTTTCCATAAGGAATCGTGAAGCCGGCGCGGGCCAACTCGGCTTCCACGTAGGGCAACAGATCGGCAACCGGCATGGTGCGCAGATGCTGCGAGTTCAGCCACAACGCTTTCTGATCGATGGGATCCTGCTCGCTGAAATTGACTACCGCATTGCTGCGATTCACACCTTCAAACGTGAAAGCGTCGATCAGCTCCTGCCGGGTCATCTGCTCGCGATTGTCTTTGGGGGACCATCCGAGCAGACAAAGAAAGTTCACATAGGCTTGCGGCAGGAAACCTGCGTCGCGATAAGTAGTGACGCTCACCACCGGGCCGTGCTTGCGCTTTGAGAGCTTGGTGCCATCGGGCGCGACAAGCAGCGGAAGGTGCGCGAACAGAGGCATTTCCGCCCCGGCGGCTTGGAAGATCAGCACGTGCTTGAAAGTATTCGAGAGATGGTCCTGGCCGCGGATGATGTGGCTGATCTTCAGATCCGCGTCGTCGGCGCAGGAGGCCAGATGGTAGGTCGGAGTTCCATCGCTGCGCAGCAACGCAAAGTCCTCGATATCCGCGGCGGCCTTGGACTGTTCGCCATAAACCAGATCGGTAAACCGCACCTGGCGGTCTTGGTCGCGTGGGACGCGGAAGCGCAACACAAACTTTTCACCCGCGGCAGCTCGCCGCGAGCTTTCTTCGGCGGTTAGCTCCCGCATTCCCGCGTTGAAAAGCCACGGTCCTCCGGCGCGCGACTTTTCGCCTTCTTCGCGACCGGCAGGAGTGAAATCACGGTACGCCAATCCTTTCTGAAAAATGGCGCCGGCCACCTGTGCGTGGAGTTGCGGGCGATCGGACTGGCGATAGAATTCATCCCATCCAAGATTCAGCCAGTTCAGGCCGTCGAAGATCGATTGCAGCGAGGCTTCGGTATTGCGCTCGATGTCGGTATCGTCGATGCGCAGAATCATCGTGCCGCCATTGCGCCGCGCATAAAGCCAATTAAAAATGAATGTTCTGGCGCTGCCGATATGCAAAAAGCCGGTAGGCGAAGGAGCGAAACGAACCCGTAACATGAATACGACAGTATAGCGAGTGGGGCTTGCGTCTCAGACCAAAATTTTCTTGATCTGCGCGCCCAATTCCGAGGCAGTATACGGCTTCTGGATGAAACTGGTGCGGCCCACGCCGGCGATCCTCAGCATAGACTCGCTCTCGTCATAGCCGCTGGTGAGGAGCACCGGCGTGGCGGGCCGAATGGCGGCGATCTTGCGGAGCGCTTCTTCGCCATCCATCACGGGCATGGAGAGGTCCAGCAGCACAGCGGCGATATCGCCGGCACTGCGCTCGAAGATTTTGACCGCTTCAGCACCGTTCTGCGCTACCACGACGGAATAACCGTAACGTTCCAGCGTGACCTGACTCATTTTTTGAACGGCCGGTTCGTCGTCGACGATGAGGATGACTCCAGAGCCGCGGAGATCGGACTCCGCGTCGGCCAAGGGAGCTGCGGGTGGTGGAAGGGCCGGCTCAGCTCCGGCGGGGAATAGAATCTTAAAGGTGGTACCGAAGCCGACAACGCTATCCACATGGAGATAGCCCCCATGCCTGCTAACGATGCCTTGCACAGCAGAGAGCCCCAAGCCGCGACCGTTGGATTTGGTGGTGAAGAGCGGATCGAAGATACGCGCGCGGGTTTCAGGGCTCATCCCGCAGCCGGTATCGCAAACCTCCAGATACACGTAGCGGCCCGGCAGCACGACTTCCTCGGTGAAGAGAGTGCCGCTGTCTTCACGAACATCCCAGGCGCGCGTGATGACCGAGAGCAGGCCCTCGTTCTCGCCCAGGGCGTCGGAAGCGTTGATCACCAGATTCATGACGACCTGCTGAATTTGCGCGGGGTCGGCTTCGATGTCTGGGAGATCGTCGGAAAGCTGCATCCGCAGGTCGACCTTCTTGGAAATGGAGACTTCAACCAAGCTGCCGATCTCGCGGACCAGGCGGGTAAGGCTAATGGCCTTGCGTACGCGTTTCCCGCGGCCGGAGTAGGCCAGCAACTGCTGCGTCAGGTCGGAGGCCACGCGGCTGGCACACAGCACCTCTTCGAGCGTTTCGTACGCGGTATGAGTGGGATCGAGCGCATCCATCGAAAGGCTCGCATTTCCCATAATCGCGACCAGCAGATTATTAAAATCATGGGCCACGGCACCGGCAAGTAAATCGAGAGACTCCATCTTCTGGGCGTGAAGCAGGCGGCTTTCGAGTTGTTTGCGCGTGGTGAGGTCGAGCACAAAGCATACGCAGATGCAGGGCATGGCGGTGAGCAGGGCGCCGCCGACCAACACTGGCACGTTTTGACCATCGGACCGCAGCAACTCTTTCTCATACGGCGGGCAGACGCCGGTAGTAAGGAGTCTGTCGACGGCGGAACGGTCCGCCGAGTGGAACCGCTCTGGCGTGATCTCTTTCCAGCAAAGCAGTCTCTGAGCAACGTGTTCGCGCGAAAACCCGAGCATCTTCAGGAAGGAATCGTTCGCCTCGAGAATGTGCTCGCTGTCGATCTCCACGATTCCAATAATGCTCGAAGAAAACAGACGGCTGGCGCGAGTCTCGCTCCTGCGCAGAGCTGAAAGAGCGTGCTCTGCGTCTTGGCGTGCCGCACGCTCGCGGGCAAGCAACTCGGTCCGTTCGGCCTCGATGCGCGTGCGATCGGTAATATCGAGCGCAATGCTGGCCAGATACAGACGACCGGCGGCGGTGCGAAACGGGAATTTGAAGACGATCCAATGATGGTCGCCGTCACCCTGCGGAATCGTTTCAGAGAACTCGCAACATTTATTGCGCTTGAGCGCTTCACGGTCATGCTCGGACATCTCGCGGGCGACTTCGTCAGGGAAGAGATCCCAGTCGGTTTTGCCCCACCAGTCGATAGGATGTCCGCCGAGCACGTTCTCGATCTGTCGGTTGACGTAAACGTATTTCCCGTCCTCATCCTTCATGGATGCGAGCGCCGGGCTATTGTTCATAAAGGCCTGGAACAGGTCGCGGCTCTCCACCAACGCAGCATCATTGAGCTTTCGAATTAGCGACGCTTTCTCCAGCGCCGCCACGCGCTGCCGGAGATAGGTAAGCTCGTCTAAGGTGACTGGGTTGATCATTTGGGGATTAAATTATCTAAATCCCCTTGACTTCAACAATTCAGTTGCCAAACTGCTAGGAAGCCCTTAGGTCGAGTGTGAACCAGCACGAATTATTCCTGCTCTTCGGTTACCCGCAGGACGGCCAGGAATGCCTCCTGTGGAATGTCCACCCGGCCGACGCGTTTCATGCGCTTCTTGCCTTCTTTTTGCTTCTCGAGGAGCTTCCGTTTGCGCGAGATGTCGCCACCGTAGCACTTGGCCAAAACATTCTTGCGGATGGCCGGGATCGTTTCGCGCGAGACAATCTTATTGCCGATCGCGGCCTGGAGAGCGACTTCGAACATCTGTCGCGGGATCAGCTTTTTCATTCGCTCGATCAGGATTTTGCCGCGCTCGAAGGCGAAGTCTTTGTGGACGATGAGCGTAAGGGCGTCGACCGCCTCGCCCGCGATCAGGACGTCAAGCTTGACCATGGGAGAGACCCGATAGCCGGATAAATGGTAGTCGAGCGATGCGTAGCCTCGCGAGACGGACTTCAAACGGTCGTAGAAATCGAGCACGATTTCGTTCAGCGGCATTTCATACAGAAGAAGGACACGGCCGCTGCCGATGTGTTCGAATTTCTTCTGAACGCCGCGCTTATCTTCGAGCAGTTTGAGGATGCCGCCGAGATACTCTTCCCGCGTGATCACAGTGGCATCGATGATAGGTTCTTCGATCTGCTTGATCTCGGAGGGGTTGGGAAACTTGGTCGGGTTATCGACTTCGATAAGATCGCCCTTGGTGTTGGTAACGCGGTAGCGCACGCCGGGGGCGGTGGTGATCAGATTGATGTTGAACTCGCGTTCGAGGCGCTCCTGCACGATCTCGAGATGCAGGAGACCGAGGAAACCGCAGCGGAACCCGAAACCCAGAGCGACGGAACTTTCAGGTTCAAAGTTGAAAGCGCTGTCGTTCAGGCGAAGTTTACCGAGTGCATCTCTGAGCAGACCGTGCTCGTGCGACTCGACAGGATACAGGCCGGCGAATACCATCGGCTTGATCTCTTCGAAGCCGGGCAGGGGCTCGGCAGCGGGATGCTCGGCGTCGGTGATGGTGTCGCCGATCTTGGCGTCCGAGACGGTCTTGATGTTGGCGTGCAGGTAGCCGACTTCGCCGGCCGAGAGCACGGGCAGCGGGACGGCTTTGGGCGCTTGATAACCCAAGCCCTCCAGTTCGAACACCGCGCCGTTGGACCAGAGCTTAATTTTTTGACCCATCTTCAATTGCCCGTCGATCACCCGGACCAAGATGATGACACCGCGATAGGGGTCGAACCAGGAATCGAAAATGAGCGCGCGCAGCGGTTGGTCCACGGATCCTCGCGGCGGCGGTACAAGATGAACGATAGCTTCGAGGGTTTCATGGATACCGACACCCTGCTTTGCGCTGACCAGAAGGGCGTCTTTGGCGTCCAGACCGATCAGGTGCTCGATCTGTTCGCGGATGCGCTCGGGATCGGCCGACGGAAGGTCGATCTTGTTGATGACGGGAATGATCTCGAGATTATGGTGCAGCGCCAGGTAGGTGTTCGCTAGAGTTTGAGCTTCGACACCTTGGGACGCATCGACCACCAGGAGCGCACCTTCGCAGGCTTGCAGGCTGCGCGAAACTTCATAGGAAAAATCGACATGGCCGGGAGTATCGATCAGGTTGAGCTGATATTCGATGCCGTCATCGGCGCGATAGGTCAGACGCACGGCATGGGCTTTGATGGTGATTCCGCGCTCGCGCTCCAGGTCCATGGAGTCGAGCACCTGCTCCATCATTTCGCGCTGGGAGAGCGCGCCGGTCACTTCCAGTAACCGGTCGGCAAGCGTGGATTTGCCGTGGTCGATATGGGCAATAATCGAGAAATTACGGATGAATTCGCGGTCCATGCGGTATGATGAGGCTCTGAAACCCCAAGTATCCCATATGTCATTGAGCCACATTCACTTTCAGGTCGATGACGCCGGCATTGCGCTGCTCACAATCAATCGTCCGGAGAAGCTGAATGCGCTAAATCGCGCGGTTGTCGAGGAGTTGCGGGAGTGCTTCGAACGTGTGCGGGCAGAGGGTGCGATCCGGGCTCTGATCCTAACCGGGGCGGGGGAGCGCTCGTTCATTGCGGGCGCGGACATCTCGGAACTGGCCGTGGCACAGCCGCTACAGGCTGCGGCGTTAGCGGCCGGCGGGCAGGCGATCTTCCGCATTCTGGAGACGATGGGCAAGCCGTCGGTAGCGGCGATCAACGGGTACGCAATGGGCGGCGGACTGGAACTGGCGATGTGCTGCACCGTGCGCATCGCGGTTCCGGAAGCACGGCTGGGCCAGCCTGAAGTGAAGCTCGGACTGGTTCCGGGTTACGGGGGAACGCAGCGATTACCGCGCTTGATCGGCAAAGGGCGAGCCTTGGAAATGCTGCTGACCGGAGAAGCAATCGACGGTGTGGAAGCGCAACGCATCGGGCTGGTTTCTTACGTGAAGCCGCAAGCCGAATTGCTGCCGTTCAGCCGGAACTGGCTGCTGAAAGTCTTGGCGAACGGGCCGCTCGCGGTGGGTCTGGTGATGCAAGCGGTGGAATCGGGCCTCGATGGCGGCATCGCCGCGGGACTGCAGTTCGAAGCTGCGGCATTTGGGCTGATAGCAGGGAGTGAGGACTGCCGCGAAGGTACGCGCGCGTTCCTCGAAAAGCGCAAGCCGGTGTTTGCCGGCCGTTAGGGATAATAAAAGGAATCGAGTTGCCGCATAAAACCATAGAAGGGAACCTGTCCGCGGCGGGATTGAAGTTCGCGATTGTGGTGGGTCGTTTTAATAGCTTCATCACGGACCGGCTGCTGGCGGGCGCCATCGACGGTCTAAAGCGTTCGGGGGCCGAGGATGAGGCCATCGAGATTGTGCGCGTGCCGGGCGCGTGGGAGTTGCCCGTCGCGGCGCGCGCTCTGGCGGTTCAAAAGCGGCATGACGCGTTAATCTGCTTGGGCGCGGTGATTCGCGGCGATACCCCGCACTTCGATTACGTTGCCGGCGAAAGCGCCAGCGGCTTGGCCCGCGTTGCAGCGGAAACCGGAATGCCCGTCGCGTTCGGTGTTTTGACGACCAATAGCGTTGAGCAGGCGGTGGACCGAGCCGGTGCTAAGAGCGGTAACAAGGGATTCGATGCCGCCATGACCGCCATCGAGATGGCAAACTTGCTGCGGCAGTTGCAGCCACGGACTTAGCATGTCTTCACGACACCGCGCACGCGAGGGAGCCCTGCAGATCCTGTATCTATGGGATATGCGCAAGCAGCCCGTTTCCGAGGCGATCGATTCGTATTACGGCTCGTTGTCATCAGAGGAATGCGCGCCGCAAGCATGGCGCGATCCGTTTGTCGAACAACTGGTGCGCGGCACGGTGACCGAAATCGCGGCTACGGATGAACGGATCACCAAACACGCGGAGCACTGGCGCATCGAGCGCATGCCGACGGTGGATCGCAATATTTTGCGGCTTGCGGTTTATGAAATGCTGCACACCGACACACCGGCGCCGGTGCTGATCGACGAGGCCCTGGAACTGGCGCGCCGCTTCTCCGGGGAGGAATCGGTACACTTCGTCAACGGGGTCCTCGATGCGGTGCGGCGCGATCTGAGCGACGCAAACAGATCAAATGCAAACCAATAATTTCCCTCTAGGGTGTATACTAGGCCTGCTTTTCCGGGTTTTGTCTCGGTGAGCGGAAGAGGGCGGCCTTTTGCGAATTCATTTAATTAATCCGAGCGATGTATCGTTTGGAATCGGGGTGATCACGCCACGCTGGCTTTTTGTGCTGGCGGCTGCGACACCGAGACAATATGGCGTGCCCGTAATCGTCGACGAAACCCTGGAATCGCTGGACGAAAACACGATTCAAGCGGGCGATGTGGTTGGAATTGGAATTCACACTGGCAACGCATACCGCGGGCTGCAAGTGGGACGCATGGCGCGCGAGCGCGGAGCCTGGGTGGTGTACGGAGGAATCCACGCGACGCTCTATCCGGATGAACCGCATGATCTAGGCGGTGCTCATGCCGTAGTGAAGGGGGACGGCGACGACGTTTGGAAGACCGTGATCGCCGATTGCGCCAAGGGTACGCCGCAACGTGTTTACGACGGCGGGCGTGTGGCTGCGGACCGTTTTCTGCCGGCGCGGTGGGATCTGTTGCCGCCGAAACGGTATATGTGGGCGTCGGTGCAAACGGTTCGCGGGTGCCCGAAGCACTGTTCGTTCTGCTCGGTCTGGCGCACGGATGGGCAGAAGCCGCGGCAACGTTCCACGGATAACGTGATTCAAGAGATCGTGCAGCTGCGGCAGCTCGGATACCGCTTCATTGCCCTGGCGGATGACAACTTCTACCCCGTGACTCTGGAAGACCTGAGACTCGCGGAGCGGCAGAACAACCAAGGCCGGCTGTCCGAATTGCAGGCCACGCGCGCCGAGCGTTTCGAACTGATGGAACGAATGGCCAGCCTTCCGCGCGATATGGTTTTCTTTACCCAGATCACGATGGAAGCCGCTGAAGATCCGCAGTTCCTGGATGCCATGCGGAAGGCCAACATCAAGGGCGCGCTGGTCGGGGTGGAATCGGTTACGGCGGAGGGCTTGAAGGCGGTATTCAAGGACTTCAACTGCTCGGGCGATGAACTGGCTGAGCGTCTGGGCAAATTCAAGAAGCATGGCGTGCATGTATTGGGTTCGTTTATCTTTGGCCTTTCCACGGACCGGCAGGATAGCTTCGAGGCGACCGCGGCGCTCGCCAAGCAAGCGGACATCACGTTCGCGCAATTCGTGACGATGACGCCGTTTCCCGGCACGGTGGATTTCCAGCATTGGGAGAAGAGCCTGGGCGACGATGCCGAGCGGATTCACGGCGTTCCAATTACGCGTTACTGGCTGCTTCCTACTTCGGAGCGCCCGAAATTGTTTATCCCGCACCCGACGATGTCGGCTGAAGAGATTCGCAGCCGTACGCAGAAAGTCTGGGATAACTTCTACAGTTTGACGGAGATCTGGCAGCGATCGCACTGCGTGACCTCGCTACGGGCGCGTTTCGCCTTTCTGTTCATCTCGAAACTATACCGGCAGATGTACGCGAACACGGGAATCGCCACCGACAGCGCCCGCCGAAGCAAGGCGAATCAATGGGCACGTTGGCTGGCGAAACCTTGTCTGAAGTTGTTTCAAGCCGAGCCGATGCCGGGATTGACGCTGCCCTCGAGCGGGCCGGTTTCGTTGACTGTGCTGCAGTAATGCGCTGGTGATAACATATCGGGTCATTCCGATCCGCAGGAGGATTCGATGAAGCGCCGAACATTCTTGCAACTTTCTTCGACTGCGTTAGGCGCTTCGTTGACCGCACTCGCCGACGCGCCGATGCCGATGGCGACCCTGGGCAAGTCTGGACTGCGTGTTTCACGTCTCACCGTGGGCGGATACCACATGCGCGTGCGCGGCGAAGCGGGCGGCATCGAGATCATCCACCGGGCGATGGATCTTGGGGTGAACTTCTTCGACAGCGCGCATAAATATCACGACGGCGCGAGCGATGAAACGTACGGAAAAGCGCTGGCGGGCGGACGTCGGCAAAAGATTCTGCTCATGACCAAGGCCGAGATCCGCACGCGCGCCGGCGCAATGAAGGAGCTCGAAGAGAGCCTTACGCGCATGAAGACGGATTACCTGGATCTGTGGCAATGCCACGAGGTGAGCACGCATGCTGAAGTGGATCAGATCTTCGGGCCCGGCGGGTCGCTGGAGGCTTTCGTCGAAGCGAAGAGTCAAGGCAAAGTGCGGCACATCGGCTTCACGGGCCACCACGATCCGACGGTTCACCAGCGGCTGCTCGATGGCTACGACGGATGGGAAACGGTGCAGCATCCGGTGAACTTGGTGGACCCGCACTACCTTAGTTTCATCAATAGCGTGCTGCCGAAGATCCGCAAGAAAGGCCTTGGACTCCTCGCGATGAAGAGTAACGCGATGGGCGGAATCACGCGAAACCGGATCGCTACGATTCCCGAATGCCTGCGGTTTACTTGGAGTCATGACATCGACACGCTGGTTTCGGGCGTCGAGACGGTAGAGCAGCTTGAGCAGAATGTTCTCGCCTGCAAGACGTTCAAGAAGATGACGGACGCCGAGCAGGTTTCGCTGTTGGAGCGCACTAAGATTGGGCCGGTGGGGTCGAAGGTGGAAAATTATAAGAAGGCTGAGAACGGGGCGGCAATGCGTCATCGGGACGGCGATCGGGGATTGCGACCCGTGAACGGATTCTGCTCGAAGGCCTGATTGCATCCGGGCAGCGGCTGGTGACCGACGCAGAGCGTCGTGGACGAGGTTTTGCCTATTGAGGGAGCTGATGTGCTGCGCGACGCTGAAATTGCTGTGCATATTGCTGTGATGGAGCGCTACGAGATTGCAGCGATCGTTACCTTCGACGCTGACTTCGATCGGTGGTCCGGGCTCAAACGGATTCACCAAGTCTGAAGCAAGCAACTCGCAGCAAACCTGTTCACGGCGATACAATACCAGTTCAATCATGAATGCGCTCCTACTCACCGAATACAAAAAGCTTGAGTTTGTCGACTTTCCCGAACCCGAGATCGGGCCCGACGACGTGCTGGTCCGCGTGCGTGCCTGCGGCATTTGCGGCAGCGATGTGCACGGTTTCGACGGCTCATCCGGAAGGCGTAACCCGCCGCTCATTATGGGCCACGAGGCCGCCGGCGAAGTCGCCAAACTGGGCGCGAATGTCAAGGACTTCAAGCCCGGCGATCGGGTCACTTTCGATTCCACTGTCTATTGCGGTAAATGCGCGTTCTGCGTGCGCGGGGATGTGAACCTTTGCGACAACCGCGAAGTGGTTGGGGTCGCCCCGAAAGAATTTAAGCGCCACGGAGCCTTCGCGGAATTCGTGGCGGTGCCGCGCCGCATCATGTACAAGCTGCCGGATAGCTTCCCGTTCGAGCAGGCTGCGCTCATCGAAGCAGTCTCCATTGGTGTTCACGCGGTGTCGATCACGCCGGTGAAATTGGGCGACACGGCGGTGGTAATTGGCGCCGGGATGATCGGACTGGTCACGCTGCAGGCGGCGAAGGCGGCGGGATGCTCACGCATCATCGTGGTGGACATGGAAGATTCCAAGATCGCCGCGGCAAAAGACATGGGCGCAACCGACGGCATCAATCCGAAGAACGCCAGCGTGCCCGATACAGTGCGCGAGTTGACCGGTGGACGAGGTGCGGATGTTGCGTTCGAATGCGTCGGATATGCGGCGCCGGTGCTCAGTGCAATTCAATCCGTGCGCAAGGGCGGCACGGTGACGCTGGTCGGCAATCTTCAGCCAAACGTGGAAATTCCGCTGCAGTATGTGGTGACGAGGCAGATCCGGCTGCAAGGTTCCTGCGCGTCGAACGGCGAGTATCCCGAGTGCATCGATCTGATGGCGCGCGGCATTATCAAGGTCGCCCCGCTCATCTCGGCGGTTGCGCCGCTGGCTGATGGCGCGAAGTGGTTCGACCGTTTGTACAGTCACGAAGCCAATCTGATGAAAGTGGTGCTCTGCCCGTGAGCAATATATTCGATCTCACCGGCAAAGTCGCGCTGGTCACCGGCACCAGTCGCGGACTGGGCCAGTACATGGGCCGGGCCCTCGCTCGGGCGGGCGCGGACCTCGTCATCACCAGCCGCAAGATTGCCGATCTGGAACCGTTCCGCGCGGAAGTGGAATCGTTGGGGCGCAAGGCGTTCCCGATCGACCTTGATGTGCGGAACTATGACAGCATCCAGCGTGCTGTCGGCGCGGCGATCGAGCATTACGGGAAAATCGACATTCTGGTGAATAACGCCGGTCTCAACGTGCGGAAGCCCGCGGTCGACATCACCTGGGACGATTGGAATCTGGTGCTGGAGACGAATCTGCGCGGCGAGTTCTTCGTGGCGCAAGCCGTTGCGCGCGATTCCATGATCCCGCGCAAATTCGGGCGCATCATCAATATCGGATCGGTGACCAGCGTCTTCGGATATGCGGGATTGACGCCCTATTCCGCCAGCCGTGGCGGCGTCAAGCAGATGACCATGAGCCTCGCTGACGATTGGGGCAAGCACGGAATTACGGTGAACTGCCTGGCGCCCGGCTGGTTCAAGACGGCGCAGAACGCGAGCCTCTACGAGAACAAGGAGTGGCTCGAATACATCATCGACCGCATTCCGGCGAGGCGTCCCGGAGCGCCGCAGGATCTGGATGGCGCCGTGGTGTTCCTGGCGTCGGATGCCAGTGAATATGTCACCGGGCAGACGCTGCTGGTGGATGGCGGCATCTCGACGGGCGCGACTCGCGCGACAGTAGCCGCGAAGCAATGATTCCGCGCGCGCTCTCCGTCTCGCTATTGTTCGCAATTGGCGGCGTTGCCGCCCCGATGCCACCGATGCCGCTCTGGCCCGGGACCGCCCCTGGCGAAAAAGGGACGCTCGGACCCGAGCACGATACTACGACGGCGAAGGATTTTCTTGTTGCGGGCAAAACAGTTGCGCGCATCACCAACGTTACCGCTCCAACCCTGACGGTTTATCGCGCGGCTAAGCCGAACGGGGCGGCGGTGCTCGTGTTTCCGGGCGGCGGTTTCAATATCCTCGCGCTCGATCTGGAAGGCACGGAAGTCTGCGACTGGCTGAACTCGATCGGGGTGACGGCTGTGTTAGTGAAGTACCGCGTGCCCGCGCGCGAAGGCTTGCCGCGCTACTTGCCGCCACTGCAAGACGCGCAGCGTGCGATGGGAATCGTGCGTGCGCATGCCGCCGACTGGGGCATTGATGCGGCGCGCGTTGGCGTGCTCGGATTCTCAGCCGGCGCGCATCTATCGGCGGAGTTGAGCACCCACTTCGACAAGCGAATTTACGATCGGTTGGACACGAGCGACGACCTGAGCTGCCGTCCCGACTTCGCCGTGCTCATCTATCCGGGCGGGTTGCTGCCGCCCAAGTCGGACACAATGTCTCAGGAGATTCAGGTCACGGCGAACGCGCCTCCTACTTTCATCGCGCAGACCGAGGACGATGGGGTGCGCGTCGAGAATAGCCTCGCATATTACGCTGCGCTGAAGGCCGCGAAGGTTCCGGTTGAAATGCATCTGTATCCGTCGGGCGGGCATGGCTACGGTTTGCGCCCCTCCAAGCATGGGGTGACAACATGGCCCGCGCGCGTGGAAGAGTGGATGCAGAGGCTCGGCGCGAAGACTTAGAAGTTCCGCATCAGCACCACATCGTTGTTCGTGGCGCCGCGGGCCCAGACCATTGTCTTTCCGTCGCCCGAGAGATCGAAAGCGAATATCTGGTCCGTCTTAAAATTCGTGACCGTCTGCGGCGCTCCGCCTCGAATCGATTGGCTCACCACGTTGCCGAAGCCCCCGCGGCCTTCCACATAGAGCAGAGAACCGCCGTCCGCGGACCAGCGCACGGCATGTTTAAACGTGGAGGGCGGATCAAAGGCCGTGATCTTATTCGATCCATCGAGGGGCATCGCGGCGACGCGCCACTGCTGCGGCGCGGTCTCCTGCACGAAACCCAATGATTTGCCGTCGGGCGAGACGGCTGGGTACGACGATGCCGTTTTGGTAACGGCAACCGGCTGACCGCCGTCGATCGGCACCTTCCAGATAGAAGGGTTTCGATTGGCCACTTCCACGTAATAAACCCACTTACTATCAGGCGAAACATCGGGCAAATTCTCGCCGTCGCCGCCGGTAAGCTGGCGCTGATTTTGACCGTCCAAATCCATGCGCCAGACGCGCGGCCCGCCAGTGCGGCCGGAGACAAACACGACATAGCGGCCATCGCGCGTGACAACCGGGGACAAAGCGATGCGCGGGTCATTCGAGAGTTCCTTCAGATCGCCGCCATCGGGGCGCATGATCCAGATGCCGGTGCGGGATCCGTTGCTGGAAGCAAATACAACGCGGCCATCGGGAGCGAGCGAGAGGCCGCTCACGCCGTCGAAACGAGCGCGGCCCGAGGATATCTGGTGTGCTTGCGATGAATCGCCGGGCGGCCCGATCCACATGTTCGAAATGATTTCGGATTGGATGGCGACCAGACTGGAGGAATCCTGTGAGAGGCTCACTCCGATGTAGTTATTCAGATCGTTGGTGATGCGGCGGGTAACGCCTTTCGGATACGAGACGAGCCAAAGCTGGTTGGCGGTGGTGGAAGGCTGCTCGGACGCGGCGACCACCAGGCCGGTGCCGTCGGCCAGCCACTCAAGGCTATTGAGATTGAACCAGCCCTGGCCGGTAATGGCCTGTTCGGCGCCGCCGGACGCGGGGTAGGCGATAAGCGTGCTATGGAACCCGCCCGCGAGGGTGATGCCGGCGCAAGCGATGCGCTGCCCATCGGGCGACCAGGCGGGCGACATAAAATAATTCGGCAGCTTGCGCGAGGCGATAAGTCTTTCACCGCTGCCATCAATGGCAGCCACCAGCAGTTTCGTCTCGCCCAGTGCGGCATGGTAACGCATGAACGCGAGCTGCTTGCCGCCGGGCGAGAACGAAACCTTGCTCACCAGCCCTTGAATGATTTTCCGCGGGACGCCACCTAACGCAGGGATCTGATAAAGCGCGTTCTGACTGGCGCCGTCGTTCGCGATGTAGAAAAGGAACAGTCCGTCGGGCGAGAACTGAAGGCCTGAGTAGCGTGTCTTGGAGGGCGCCACAATCTGGACGTTGCTAACCGTGCCCGTGGAGCGCATCCAAAGGCTCTGCATGCCATTTTCGTTTTTCACGTGGACGGCATATTTGCCATCGGGCGAAATGGCGGCTGCCGACGCCGTGCCGGAACTGGTGAGCCGCGTGATCGTCATCTGGTCGCTCGGCGCATCGAAAAGGCGCGGCTTGCGATGAGTGAACCAGTAGATACCGGCTCCAGTTGCGACGAGCACTGCCAACGCGGAGGCCCACTGGGACCACCCCGGCCGCGGTGTTGCTTGTGGCTCAATAACCGGCCTAACCACGGAGGTAGGTGCTTGCGCGATGGGAATTCTGGACGAAGAGCTATTGCGTACGATCCGCTTGAGATCGGCACGCAGTTCCGAAGCGGTCTGACACCGTAGCTCGGGGCTCTTCTCGAGCAACTTCTGGATTAAAGATTGGATCTCAGCGGGCAGCGACGGATTCAGATCGAGCGCGAACCGCGGGCTCTTGTTCAGAATCGCGTCGAAGACCGCTGCAGACGTATTGCCACGGAACGGGAGAAGACCCA
This sequence comes from Bryobacterales bacterium, assembly GCA_038229055.1. Classification (GTDB taxonomy): domain Bacteria; phylum Acidobacteriota; class Terriglobia; order Bryobacterales; family Bryobacteraceae; genus JANYJA01. The sequence continues at coordinate 26,672 of JBBROU010000059.1, forward strand.
CGGCCATTTCGTAAAGCACCACGCCGAATGAGAAGAGATCCGAGCGATGATCGGCCGGTTCGCCGAGCGCCTGCTCGGGCGACATATACGCGATAGTTCCCAGCGTGGACCCGCGCGTGGTGAGCAGATTTTCCAAAAGCATCACGGTCTCGGCGTTGGGGCCGCTGGTGTGTTGCGAAAGATTGTCCGTCGCGAGCTTGGCGACGCCGAAATCTAGAATCTTCGCCTGACCGCCATCGGTGACGAAGATGTTCGCGGACTTGATGTCGCGATGAACGATGCCTTTGGAATGCGCGGCGTCGAGAGCGTCGGAAATCTGGATTGCGAGGTCAAGCAGCTCATTGATTTTGAGCGGCTTGCTCGCGATCCGGGCCGCCAAAGTTTGACCCTCCAGCAGTTCCATGGCGAGGAACGGGCGGCTTTCATGTTCGCCGATGTCGTAGAGAGTGCAGATATGCGGATGGTTCAACGCCGAAGCCGCGCGGGCTTCACGCTGGAAGCGCTCGAACGACATGGGGTCGGCGGAAGCTTCCAGAAACTTCAAGGCGACGAAGCGGCCGAGGCGGGTGTCTTCGGCCTTATAAACTATCCCCATACCGCCCGCACCGAGCCTGTCCAAAACGCGGTAATGGGAGACGGTGACGCCGGTCATTTGGGACATCCGATTTTCTCACGTTTTGGCGTGCGAACCGATACGCAGTGCGCATCTAGTATGATGGAACCAATGTCCCCGCGGGAAACAATGGTGTCCGCGCCGATTGCGTTTCCTCCGCCGGTGGCCCTCAAGAAACTAAGCGAACTGGAACGCACGCTCGCGCTTACCATTCGAGGCAAGCCGGAAGCCGTGCGGCTGACGCTGGTGTGTCTGCTGGCGCGCGGTCATTTGCTGATCGAGGACGTGCCTGGCGTGGGTAAAACTACGCTGGCCCATGCGTTGGCGAGGTCGGTCGATTCCAGCTTTCACCGGCTTCAGTTCACCAGCGACATGCTGCCCAGCGACGTGCTCGGCGTGACCGTGTACAACGCGCATTCCGAGGCTTTCGAGTTTAAGCCGGGGCCGATTTTCACTAATTTTCTGCTCGCGGATGAGATCAACCGGACAACGCCGAAGACGCAATCGGCTCTGCTTGAAGCCATGAACGAGCGGCAGGTGACGATCGACAGCCGCTCGCTGCCGTTGCCCGAACCGTTCATGGTGATCGCGACGCAGAATCCGGCCGAGCATCACGGAACCTATCCGCTTCCGGAATCGCAGCTTGACCGTTTTCTGATGCGGTTGCGGATCGGCTACCCCGATGTCGCCAGCGAGCGCGAAATTCTGCGTAACGGAGACAGCGGACTGGGCGAATCGTTCGCGCGCGTGATCGGCGCCCGCGAGTTGATGGATCTGCAAGGAATGACGCGCGGTGTGAGCGTCGATGAATCCATTCTGGATTATCTGTTGAAGATTGTGGAGCGTACGCGTACGCACGAATCGCTGTCGCTGGGAGTGAGCCCGCGCGGTTCACAGGCGCTTTTTCGCGCGGTGCAGGCGCGCGCACTGCTCGAAGGTCGCACGTACGCGACGCCTGACGACGTGAAGAAACTGGCGGTTGCTGTGTTTGGGCATCGCGTGGTGGTGAACGCGCGTGCGGGCGCATCGCAGCGCAAGTCGGACTTCGGCGATCGCGTGCTGGAAGAGATTCTGACGCAAGTGGAAGTTCCACTTTGATGGCAACCGCTTGTTTACACGCGCGGCTCAGTAACGAAAACTGAATGAAGACTGCAATTATCGGCCTGCCAATGGTGGGCAAAACCTCTCTATTTACGATTCTGACCGGCGTGGCGCAGGAAGGGCGGATCGGCTCGACGTCGGTGCGGACGGGCGTGACGAAAGTGCCGGATGCTCGCGTGGACGAGTTGGCCAAGCTGTTTGAGCCGCCGAAAATTACTTACGCGACGGTGGAATACCTCGACCTGGCCGCCATCTCGAAAGAGACGCTGCGCGACCCGAGCTATCTGGCGGGGCTGCGTGTGGTGGATGCGTTCGCGCAGGTGCTGCGCGTCTTCGACGACCCCAGCGTGCCGCATGAAAACGGCAGCGTGGACCCGATGCGCGATTTCGAAGACGTCGAGATGGAACTGATCCTGAGCGATCTCGTCGTCGTTGAAAAACGTCTGGAGCGTCTGGAGAAAGATCGCAAGAAGCTCAAAAATCCCGAGCTCGATCGCGAGTACGACCTGCTGGTCAAGTGCAAGGCGATGCTCGAAGCCGACACGGCATTGCGCGCGCTGGAACTGGATGCGGACGAAGAAAAGCGCATCCGTGGATTCCAGTTTCTTTCGCAAAAACCGATGCTGTGCGTCATGAATCTGGGCGAAGAAGATGCCGCGCGCCTGCATGCGAAAGAGGAAGAGTACCGGCAGACGCTTGCCGGGCGGCGGAATGTCGCGGCGACCGCCGTGTGCGGCAAGATCGAAGCCGAGTTGGCCGAATTGCCGGCGGCTGAAGCGCGCGAATACCTTTCTAGTTACGGTCTGACGGAATCGGGGCTGGAGCGCCTGATCTCGGCGACGTACCGGCTGCTGGGACTGATGTCATTTCTCACCGCGGGCGATACCGAAGTGCGCGCCTGGACCATTCCGATCGACAGCAGCGCCGTGAAGGCGTCGGGTGCGATTCATTCGGATTTCGAGAAGAAATTCATTCGCGCGGAAGTAGTGAACTGGAAAAATCTGGTGGATCTGGGCGGCTATCCGGGCGTGCGCGAAAAGGGATTGCTGCGTCTGGAAGGCAAGGAATACGTGGTGAAAGATGGCGATGTTCTGGTTATCCGGCATTCGTAAGTTAGGCGTTGCGCTGGCGGCGGCTACGCTGCTGGCCGCGCCCGATTCCGTCTCGATTTGGAAGAGCGGGGACTTGAAAGCCAACGCGCAGAAGCTCGCCGGTCGCGGCAGCATCGCGGGGACGCCGCTGGGCTCGTACGGAAATCACTCGACCGCGGTCTGGCACCGCGAGGGCAGCGGGCAAGCCGAGTTGCACAAAACCAAGACCGACGTGATCGTGGTGCAGACCGGCGAAGCGACGCTGGTCACCGGCGGCATGATTCCGAATCCGAAAGTTACGGCCGCCGGCGAAATTCGGGGAGCCAGCATCACCGGCGGTCAAAGCCGGCAGATCGGCCCGGGCGATGTGATTCACATTCTGCCGAACACGCCGCACCAGTTCGTGCTTGAGAAGGGCAAAGAGATTACGTACTTCGTGGTAAAGATCGCGTCTCGTTAGCGGAACACGCCGGTGTGCCCGAGTGAGTAGCGACCGGGCTGCGGATACACGCAGAGGCCGTGCGGTTCGCGCCCTACGGGAATGCGCGCCAGCAGTTTTCCATCTTTGGTCGATATCGCGTAGACTTCGCTATCGTAACGGCCGCTCAGCCAGAGCACTTTGCCGTCAGCCGAAACGCCCCCCATGTCCGGGCTGCCGCCACCAGGAAGTCTCCATTTCTTCACGATATCCTGGGTGGCGAAATCGATCACCGTGATGCTGCCTTCACCCCGATTGGAAACGTAGAGCACTTTGGAATCGCGGCTGGCGTACAGTCCGTGGGCGCCTTTGCCGGTTTTCAGCAGGCGCAGATATTTGAAATTCACGCCGTCGATGATATGAACGCCGTTGGCCATCATGTCGGCCACGTAAAAAACGCTGCCATCCGGCGACATCTTTACATCCTGCGGCATGCCGCGCGGATGAACCGGCATAATGCCGAGGACTTTCTGCTCGGCGACATCTACTTTCGCGATCGCGCTGGCGAATTCACAGCTGGCGATGAGGAAGCGGCCGTCGAGCGAGAAATCCATGTGATCGATCCCGCGGCAGCCCTTAACGGTGAGCGAGTGTTCGAGTCGCAGCGTTTGGGCATTGCGGAAATCGAGACGGCCCAGACGCTCGGCGACCACGATGGCGTACTTGCCGTCGGGCGTGTAGTACATGTTGTACGGATCTTCCACGGGTATGGTCTCCTGTTTGGCGCCGGTCGCGGGATCGATTCGGGTGAGGCTGTTGCCGACATCGTTCAGAACCCAAAGCGACTTCAAATCGTAGGACGGTGTGACGTGCTGTGGCAGCCGGCCGACGTTGAAATGATCGATCACCTTGTAGGTGGCTGGGTCGATGACGTCGACCGTATTGCTCCGGCTATTCGGGACGTACACGCGGGCGGGGAAGCGCTTAACCACCGGACTGAGTTTGCCTGGCCGGTCGGCGGCATACACATCATTCGGGTCTAGAAC
>JBBROU010000060.1:0-30871 GCA_038229055.1 Bryobacterales bacterium
ATCGATTTGACTCGATGGAGCATCGCATCGAGTTGCTGACCGGGAAAGTGATTGACGTTGACAATCGCTTGACGCGGATCGAAACACGCGCCTGAATCTTCGCTGGGCCGAAGCGTTCTCGTCGCGACACCTAATCGCCGGACGCGCGTTCCGGGACGGCAGCCGGGAACAGGCTGAGTTTCTGCAGCACCATGCGCCAGTCCTTGTAATAGGTCTTAGCAATCGACCGCGCCAGCGTCAAGATGGTGACCAGCGCCGCCGCTGCGATGGTCTGACCCACATCCAGACCGTTCTTCAAGAAGCCGAAGGACTCTTCGAAATGGCAAGTCTCTCTCCCAAGCGAACTGGTTTGCCCTTTGTCGTCTGGATCTCACCAAAGGCTGGTGCGCCGCCTGACGATCGCGTGAAGGTCTCACCAGGGCCGGCAGTTCTTAGGTCCGATTTGGTTTCGGTTGCGATCAGGCCGGACGTTCGTGTAGTCGGCGGCAAGATGACGGGAACGGACTTGGCGCTTCTTCAGAAATGGGTCGAGCTGAATCGCGACGTGATTATCAAATATTGGGAGGGAGAGATAGAGTATACCGAAGACGCTTTCGCCGCGCTGAGACCGATCAAAACTAGGAAATAAGCCAGGAAATAACAAAGCTAATCACCCGACACGCGTTCCGGAACACTATCCGGGAACAGGCCAAGCTTCTGCAACAGCACGCGCCAGTCCTTGTAATAGGTCTTGGCAACGGACAACGCGAGCATCAACACCGTGACCAAAACCGCCGCTGCGACGGTCTGGCCAATGTTCAGATTGTTCTTCATGAAACCGAGCCAGTTGCCGTAAACCAGTTCGATGTGAACCCAATAAACCAGCAGCGAGGTGGTTCCGAATTGCCGGACCCAACTCCAGCCCCGCGCCGAGGCTTGCGAAGTCCATAGATACGCGAATGCCAACAGCACTAGAACGACGCCCGTCTTGATCAGGATAAGGAGCGGGCTGTCCAGCCAGAAGTCCGACTTGGTATACAACGAGTAACCCATGTTCGAGATGGAATGCGCGCCGAGTGACAGGGCGATGCCGGACAGCGCCGCCCATTGCATCGTCTGCATCATCTGGTCGTCACGCAGAACCTTCAACAGGCTTCCAGCGCTAAGTCCAAATGCAAGGAACGCGGCCCACGGAAAGAAGCCAAAAAAGTTCGTGCTCGGCACCAGGTAATCGCGAACCATGGGGGGCACGCCGCTTAAGTCCAACTGTGTAACCATCGGCGCCGCCAACGCGATCGCCAGACCCAAAATCGCACAGAGCTTGACGCGTTCGGCCGTGTTGAAAATCGCCATTACGGACATCACCGCAATGGCAAAACCCATGCAATTGAGAATGTCGACGCGGAAGATATCGGTCCATGGATTGTCGACGGAAGATAGAAAGCGCGAGAACACCCAGAGCTGAATGCGAAACAAAAACGCGATCGCAAACAAATATCCGGCGCGTTTCAAGGACTGCAGGACGCGCCCGCCAGCCGGCATTCCCTTGCGCTCCTGGCTGTGCATCAAAAACGCGAGCGTAATCCCGGTGAGAAACAAAAATATAGCCGGAGGCATGCCGCCGACGAACTGCGAGAACAGGTAGGGGCCGCCCTCCCGAAAATCCTGCCGGGTGAACGAGTTAAATACATGTCCTTGCAACATAATGATCGCTGCAAGGCCGCGAACCCAATCAAGATGTAGAAGGCGGGACTTCGGCTTCATGGTTTCAAACAGGCAAAGCGAGTACCAAACTCCGCAGGCGGAGCGGAACTCATCGTTGCGGGTATTCTTTCTTTACCCCTTTCGGCATTTTCAGTTTTAGAGCGGCGTCGGATACGACGGGATTCACTTTTAAATCGGAGAATGTGACCAGAATGTAATCGCCTCCAGGCTGATACATTTTATGTTGCGCAGGATACCCCGTGTCGTCGGAAAGCCACAGCTCAATCTTTTTGAAATGCTGCAGCACCTCCTTGGAGATGGGGACTAATTCCAGCTTCGCCGCCTTATGCCCGTTCACGGTCTCTTCGCCTAAATAGCGAACCTGGTTAGCATCGGTGAGCTCCTTGCGTGTCGTACCGAAACCGAGCAGCAGAAACTGCTCGATCAGCGCGCGGCTCTTGCCCAAGTCATACTCCTGCACGGTATTGATTTTCGGCAGGAAGATATCGAGCGTCTGGCCTTGCAGAGAGACGGTCTTCGCGTCGGGCGCGCTCAGTTCCACAAGCATGCGCATATCGTGCGGCTTGGGCCGCTTGAGCTGGATGGTGCCGATTTCCGTATTATCTTGATCGATCACCGCGGTATGCGAAACCTGCTTCATGTTGGCGGTCATGCTTTTGAACGAACCGGCCGCCTTGTCCATGCGCGACAACACGGAGTCGAGCGAGTCAGCTGCGAACGCCGGCACAGCTAGAATGGCGGTTACGAGAAAAAGTCGCATGTCATCGGCTTACGGGCTTCGGCTCAGGGCTTGGAAATCGCCATGTAGCCCTTTATTTCCTTTTCGGAATCGAAAATCGGCTCCAGGCGCGTAATTTCCTGTTGTTTGCCGGTGCGGTCCTTCAAGATGATGCCTAGGCGGGAAAGGCGTTCGCTCTCCGGGATGGAAGCGACCAACTCCGGCTCGACCCAGAAGATGTTCGCCCCATGCGCCACGGGCAACTGGGCAATCGGCGAGCTATGCGGGATTCTAGGCTGGTCGCGGAACCAGGCGCGGGGCGTAAACAGCACAAAAACCAGGATGATCCCGACCATCACATCGTACTGCCACGAGGCGCGCGGATAGTCCCACAAAATGAAGCGTTTAACGGCACCGTCCACTCCTAAATTGTATCAGAGGGACCCTTCGCGAAGGATGCGCGACGTTGCGTGTTACCGTGAAGCTATGCGCTTGGCCACCGCCTTTTTTGCTTGTGGTCTTCTGTGTCCGGGTCAGACTGCGAAAGAGGTCCGTCTGGCCGCGAAACAGGGTACCGGAGCGCTTCCTCAAATGCAGGCGTACCTCGGCAATCCAGACATGTACGTGCGCTTGGAGGCGGTGAAATCCATTGTTGAGATTGGCACTCCTCGCAGCCTCGATCTGCTGATTCAAGCCGCCCGCGACAACGATCCCGATGTCCAGATGCGTGCGGCCGACGGCATGGTCAATTTCTACCTTCCCGGGTACGTCCACACCGGATTGAGCGCGCCGCTGCGGAAGTTCGGCACATCGGTCAAGTCGCGCTTCACCGACACCAATGACCAAGTGATCGACCCGTACATCGCGGTTCGCGCCGACGTAGCCCGGGCGTTGGCGAAGCTGATCGCGACGGGGTCCAGTATGGAATCGCGCACGCATGCGGCCCGCGCCTCCGGAGTCCTGCGAAGCCGCGCGGCTGTTCCGGATCTGGAAGGCGCGCTGCGCTCCAAAGATACAAATCTGATCTACGAGAGTTTGATTGCGCTTGAGAAGATCGGCGACCGGTCGGCCGGAGCTTCAGTGCGCTTCCTGGTGCGCGATCTCGATGAAAGCGTGCAGCTTGCGGCTATGCAGTTGTCGGGATTGTTGGATTACAAACAGGCTCTTCCCGACTTAATCACGGTTCTGAACGCCACTCGCAAAGAGAAGGTAAGGCGCGCCGCCCTCACCGCAATCGCGATGCTGCCCGACGCCGCCAATCGGGCCATTTACCGCGAGTATCTGGGCCACAAAGATGAACACCTGAGGGCCGCCGCCGCGGAAGGTTTTGGGCGCCTGCGCAATCCCGCGGACATCCCGGTGATTCAGAAAGCAATGGAGGAAGAAGCGAAGATCACCGCGCGCCTGTCGATGGCTTTCGCGCTGGTGATGGACGGCCAGATTCAGATGACGGAGTTGAGTCCGCTGCGCTATCTGGTGAACTCGTTAAATTCCGTCTCTTATCGAGGCGAGGCGACGGCGTTCCTGGTGGAAGCAGCTCACGCCGCGCCGGTACGCAAAGCACTTTACGCACCTCTGGAACAGGGCACTAAGGAAGAACGGATTCAGTTGGCTCGAGTTTTGGGAACGACGGGAGACAAGGACACTGCGGCGCGCCTGGAGCAGGTGAGCCGTGATTCTGACGCACAGGTATCTTCGGAAGGTTTGCGGGCCTTGCGAAATCTGAAGGCCCGCTTGTAGGAAATTACTTCTTTTTGACCTGTTTCTGCTGACCGACGCGGACCTTGGTGTTCTTCGAGTCCATGAAAGCCTTGTGGTCGTGACGCGCGACGACATCGTTCAGATACGAATCCACATTCGCATCGCGCGGGAGCACCGCCATAACCGTAAAGCTTTCGTTGCAGGTGGGGCAGAAGGGCCGGAACCGCTTCACATTCGGAATTGCCATGACGACTATAGTTTATCAGAAACGTGCAAAATGAATGGGGGGAGACACTGCAATGAAGATGAATGCCATTGACCACATTGCGATTCCGGTGCAGGATATTAAGACGTCCGTGGATTGGTACACCGACAAATTCGACTGCTCCGTGAAGTATCAGGACGAAACGTGGGCGCTTCTGAAATTTGCGAACATCTCGCTGGCGCTCGTGATTCCCAGTCAGCATCCGGCGCACATCGGCTTGGTCAGTCCCGACGCCGAAAGCTTCGGAACATTGAAGACACATCGCGATGGCACCCGCTCGGTGTACATTCAGGACCCGTCCGGCAACTCGGTCGAGGTGTTAGCCAGCGACTCCATGCCGCAAGATAAACACTGATGGACCCGGTTACGGTAGTCGGCGCGGGACTTGCCGGTCTGTGCTGCGCGCGCGAACTGGCGTCGCGCGGCGTGCCCGTGACGGTGCTCGAAAAATCCGACGGTGTCGGCGGGCGGGTGCGCACCGATCGCGTGGAGGGATTTCTGCTCGACCGCGGCTTCCAGGTGCTGCTCACCGCATATCCCGAATGCCGCCGCAATCTGAATTACGACGCGCTCGATTTGAAGCCTTTCTATCCGGGGGCGATGGTGCGCTTTGACGGCAAGTGGCATCGCATCACCGATCCCTGGCGGCATCCTCTCGATGGAGTGAAGTCGTTGGCGACGCCGATCGGGTCGGTGGTAGACAAGCTGCGCGTCGGCAACCTGCGGTCGGAAGTTGGGGCCGCGACGGTGGAACAACTGTTCGAACATCCGGAGATCACGACGCTAGACTATCTGCATCGCCGAAACTTCAGCGCAGCGATGATCGACCGGTTCTTTCGGCCGTTCTTCGGCGGAATCTTCCTGGAGCGCGAGTTGCGAACCTCCAGCCGCATGTTTGAGTTCCTGTTCAAAATGTTCTCCGGAGGCGACACTACGGTGCCGGCGGGCGGCATGGGCGCGATTCCCGAGCAGCTTGCGGCCGGGCTGCCGGAAGGCACGGTTCAGTTGAATACGCGGGTGGAATCGATGGAAGAGTTAAAAGCGGGCAGGGTCGTTTTCGCCACCGAGAGCGGCGGACCGCAACCGCCCTCCGTTCCACCGGGCAAAGGGGTGCGGTGCGTGTACTTCGCGGCGGACAAGGCGCCGCTCAATGAACCCGTGCTCGTGCTGAATGGGGACGGGCGAGGGCCGGTCAACAATTTTTGTGAAGAGAGCTCGATTGCGCCCTCATATGCGCCAAAGGGGGCGGTGCTGCTATCGGCAACGGTCCTTGATGCGGACGTTCCGCCGGGCAACCTGGAAGCTGCCGTGACCGCGCAGTTGCGGGTCTGGTTCGGGCCGCAGGTGGATCGCTGGCAACACCTTCGGACGTACACGATTCGGTATGCTCAGCCCGAGCAGGCTCCGCCCACATTGACTCCGGCACAGCGCCCCGTCCGGGTGCGGCCTGGCGTTTATGCATGCGGCGATCGGCTGGACAATGCGTCGTTGAACGGTGCGATGGTGTCGGGGCGGCGGGCCGCTGAGGCCGTGCTCGACGACGCCGGCTAGACCCTAAAGTTCCGCTGCAAGCCCGCCGATGTTTTAGGTGGAGACTGCGATGGACTTAGGATTTATAGACCGCTTTGGGAACACCAGTATTGAGTTCAGCGGAATAGAAGGCGATCTGACGGCATTGGCCGCGGCCCTGATGCACATGCGAACACGGGCGAGCGTAGAGACGGGAGAACTGGTCGGAGCCGTGCGAGGCTACCGAAACCGATTTCCCATGCCGGACGACTTTACCGAGGAATGAGCGCGTTCTCTTCGATGCGCAGTGTTGAGTGCTTGCGGCCGAAGAGGTAGTAGATCACCAGCCCGATTGCCAGCCAGACGAAGAACCGAATCCACGTTTGCAGTGGCAGGGCCATCATCAGAACGAGGCACGAGAAGATCGACAGCAGCGGAAACCACGGGCAGCCCGGCACACGAAAGCTGCGCTTTCTTTCCGGCTGTTTCTTGCGCAACACGAGCACACCGGCCGACACCACGATGAAAGCGAAGAGCGTCCCGATATTGGAGAGATCGGCAAAGGTTCCAATATCCCAAATGCCCGCGGGGATCCCGACCACCAGACCCGCAATCCAGGTGCTGACGTGGGGAGTCTTAAAGCGCGGATGTACCTTGGAAAAGACTCTGGGCAGCAGTCCGTCGCGCGACATCGCGAACCAGACGCGCGCCTGGCCGTACTGAAATACCAGCAGCGAAGAGATCATTCCGACGATCGCGCCCACGCTGACCCAGCGGCGAATTCCGTCGTAGCCCAACACCTTCAGCGCATTCGCAACCGGAGCGGCGTTGTTAAGATTCTTGTAGTTCTCAATTCCCGTCAGCACCAGCGCGACGGAAATGTACAGCACCGCGCAGACGACCAGCGTCGCAATGATGCCGAAGGGCATGTCGCGCTGTGGATGTTTGCACTCTTCGGCGGCGGTAGAGACGGAATCGAAGCCGATGTAGGTGAAGAAGACGATGGCCGCGCCGGTCAGCACGCCCGGGAATCCGTTGGGAAAGAACGGGTGCCAGTTGGCCGTGTTCACCGCGCGCGACGCCCCGATGACAAACATCAGAATCGCGGCGATTTTGATCAGCACCATCACGTTGTTCGTGCTGGCGCTTTCCTTCACTCCACGAACCAGCACATAAGTGAGGATCAGGAGAATCAGCAGCGCCGCAATATTGAACCAGCTTCCGGTGAACTGCCCGCTATCGCTGAAAATGGGTCCGGACAGGCTTGCGGGCAGATGCAAATGGAAGACGCTGTCCAGAATATCGTTCAGATAGGCGGAGAACCCCACCGCCACCGCCATGTTCGAGACGGCATATTCGAGGATCAGATCCCAGCCGATAATCCACGCGACAATTTCGCCGAGCGTGGCGTAGGCATAGGTGTACGCGCTGCCGGCGATGGGAATCATCGACGCGAGTTCCGCATAACACAGCGCGGCGAAACTGCAGACCAGCGCGGTTAAAAGAAACGATACGGAAATTCCGGGGCCCGCGCCTTGACGTCCGGTAAGCGAGAGCGCGCCCGACCCGTGCATGATGAGGTCGAGAACCGGCGCGTGGAGAATGGATTTGAAAGCGAGAGTTTCGCCGGCGGCGGCCGTGCCGGTCAGGATGAAAATACCGGAGCCGATGACGGCTCCGATACCGAGGGCGGTGAGACTCCAGGGACCAAGCGTCTTGTGCAGTCGCCGTTCGGGATCTTCCGAAGCGGCGATCAGCGCGTCGATGCTCTTGGTACGGAGTAGGCGGCTCACTCTAGCGTTTACGTTGGCCCTGCACCATTTTCTTTACCTTCTTTTTCAGGGAACCGCGGGCCACGCCCGACGCGCGCTTGGCCTTCGGGGCCGCCTTCTTGCGTGCTGCCCGCTTGAGCTTTTTGCGCTCTGTTTTCTCTTCGACGTTTTTCGTGTTCATTATGCTTTCTTCAGTCCTGCGTATTTTTCAACCAGCTTTTTCAGTCCGTAGCGCTGGAAACTAACAGTGATCTTGGCATCGTCGCCTTCCCCTTCGCGGCGGAGGATCGTGCCCATCCCATACTTGGGGTGCTCTACTACTGTACCTGTTCGCGCGGGTGATTTTGGGCGGGGGGGTACCGCGATCGCTGGAGTCTTGGCGACGGCAGGCGGAACGCGCAGCATGTTCGGAGCCGGAGCCGGAGCCGGAGCCGATGCCGGCGCGGGAGGCGCGGTTCGCAACGGTGGCGGCGGCGAACTCTGCGGACGACCTGCCAGCCCACCGCTCTTCAGAAATTGATTGATGTTCTCGAGCGAGTTGAAAGTCTTTCCCATGTATAGATTGCGCCGCGCGCTCTGCCGGACATCCCAGCGTTCAGACGTCAGATCCACCTGCGGAATGTCGTCGTCTCCATCGCGCCCGATCTTTACGAGAAGGTGATCCGGCACTTCCTTCAGGAATCGCGAGGCTATTGAGCGCTCCTGCTCCCCTCCGCCGAACCGGCGCCGGTACCGCGCCCATGAAAGTATCAGCCGCTTCTCGGCGCGCGTCATCCCCACATAACAAAGGCGCCGCTCTTCCTCCATCTGCGCCTCGGAATTCAGCGAACGGATGTGCGGGAACAGGCCTTCTTCCATCCCGGCGAGAAAGACGACGGGGAATTCGAGGCCCTTCGCATTGTGCAACGTGAGCAGCGTGACCTGAACGTCGCCGTCTACGGCATCGGCATCGGCGACCAGCGCGGCATGATCCAGAAACTCCGCCGCAGTCTCGCCGCGCTCCACCGCTTCGGCGGCGGCATTGACCAGCTCTTCCAGGTTTTCGATGCGCGCTTCGGCTTCCGGCGTATTTTCCTGCTCCAGCATCTTGCGATAGCCGGTGCGCTCCTCGATGAACCGCAGAGCCTCATTGAGGGGCTTATTGGCGACAACGTCGGACAAATCGAGGACCATGTTCCGGAATGCCGCCATTGCAGCATGCGCGCGCGTGGGCAGGGTCTGCAATTCGATCAAACGCTCAATGGCGCTCCACAGACTGAGATCGTGCTCTCTCGCGAACTGCTCCACCTGCTCCATGGTGGTGCGCCCGATGCCGCGCGCAGGAACGTTGATCACGCGCAGCAAGTTCATCGAATCGGATTGCGAAACCGCCAGCTTCAGATACGCGACGATGTCCTTCACTTCGGCTCGTTGATAGAAACTGAAGCCGCCGACGATCAGATATTTACGGCCATAGCGACGGAGCGCCTCTTCAATCTGCCGGGATTGAAAGTTGGTCCGATAGAGCACAGCGACGCGCGTCGACGGGTCCTGCGCAATCACTTTTTCGATGGCGTCGGCGATGTAGAGCGCTTCGTTTTCGGCGTCGTGGCCCGCATACAAAGCGATCTGGTGCCCTTCGGCAGACTCGGTCCACAGCGTCTTGCCCTTGCGCTCTTTATTGTTTGCAACCACTGCGCCCGCTGCCGCGAGAATGTTTTTGGTTGAGCGATAATTCTGCTCCAGGCGGATCACGCGCGCATTGGGATAGTCGTGCTCGAAATCGAGAATGTTCTTGATATCGGCGCCGCGCCAGCTATAAATCGACTGATCTTCATCGCCCACAACGCAAACGTTTTTGTGCGATTGCGAGAGCAGCCGCATCAACTCGTACTGCGTGCGGTTAGTGTCCTGATATTCGTCGATCATGATGTAGCTCAGGCGGCGATTGTAGGCGTCGCGCGTGGCTTGATCGTGATAAAGAAGGCGCACGGTTTCGAGAAGAAGATCGTCGAAGTCGAGAGCGTTGGCTTGGCGCAGACCTTTTTCGTATTCTTCGAAAATCACGGCGACCTTGGTGCTGAGCGGGTCTTTGGCCTCGCTGTAAAGATCCTGCGGATTCTTCTTGGAATTCTTCGCCGCGCTGATCAGCGAGAGCATGGCGCGATACTGCATCGTTTTCTCGTCGATACCGATGCGCCGGTACGACGACTTGATCAACGCGAGTTGATCTTCGGCATCGTAGATAGAGAACTGCTTGGTGAAACCAGGGCGGACTTGCGCCAACGGCTCGCCATCGCGCCGCAGCAATCGCACGCAGAAGGAGTGAAAAGTCGAGAGGTTCGGCGATCCGGAAATTTGCTCATCGGCCAGCAGCGAATTCACGCGCGCGCGCATTTCGGCTGCGGCCTTATTGGTGAAGGTGACGGCCAGGACCGCGGACGGCGGCACGTGTTTCGCGCTGATCAGGTGCGCGATTCGATGCGTGATCACACGCGTTTTTCCGCTGCCCGCGCCCGCCAATATCAGCAGAGGACCTTCGGTAACGGCAACGGCATCACGCTGCTGCGGATTCAAACCTTTCAGGAAATCCATGAGGAGGGAGACTGCTCGACTACTACAACCAATTTTACCATTTACCTCAAGTATTGTTGAATATCGGGAAAGAGCAGCGCCTTAATCTCAGGCTTGTCCAGATCCTCGCGGCGCACCATGGTGACGCCGGAATCCTGCGTGCGAAGCGGCGTCTCCCCGGCGAGCTTCATCCCGACGGCCTTGGTGCTCTCGTAGCCCATCTTGAAAGGGTTCTGCACAATCAGCGCGTCGATCCAGCCGTCGCGAAGGTCGTTGATAAGCTGTTCCGACGCATCGAACGCCACCAACTTCACGTCCTTCGCGTTGCGCGATTTGAGCGCCTGCACCGCGCCGGCTGAGCTGCTTTCGTTGTCCGCGAACAGCCCGTTAAGTCCAGCGTTGGCGGTTAGCAGATTCTCCGTGACAGCCATGGCTTTGGCGCGATCCGAATTGCCCATTTGCATGCCGACGTTCTGGATGCCGGGAAATTTGCGGAGTTCCTCATCGAAGCCGCTCTCGCGCTGCATGGTGGACGCGCTACCGGCCATAAATCCAATGACCCCTACTTTGCCTTGCCCGTGCAGCACCTCATTCAAACGGCGCGCGGCCATGCGTCCGCCTTCAGTGTTGTCGGTCGCGACATAGGAGATCATGTGGTCCGTGTCTACGGCGGAGTCGAACACCGCAACCGGAACTCCTTCGCGGCCCGCACGGTCGATGACGGCAACCAGCGCCTGGCGATCGATCGGCGCCAGCACGATGCCCGCGACATGGCGATTGATCAAGGAATCGATGATCTCGATCTGTCTGCCGGAATCGATTTCGAGCGTAGGCGCCTGCCATTCGACTTTCAGGTTGTACTCGCGCGCGGCCTTCTCGGCGCCTGCGTGAACAGTCTGCCAGAAGATGTGGTTCGCCCCTTTCGGCACAACCCCTACCACCCGGGATTGTTCGCGGTTGCAGGCGATTGAGAGCAGCATCGACATAGCGGCAAGGGCGGCACGGGCCTTGTTGTTGAGCATGGCCTCTCTATGTTGACATGGAACTCTATGGCTTACGTGAAGGTGGCCGAGTTGTCAAAACTCGCGCCCGGCGAGGTGACCGAAATCATGGTCGACGGCAATCCGCTGGCGGTGTGCCGCCTCGCTGGGAAGGTTCATGCGATCGGCGGCATCTGCCCGCATCAAGGCGGTCCGCTGGGGCAAGGAGCGTTGAACGGCGCCAGGGTGACGTGCCCGTGGCACGCGTGGGAATTCGACTGCCGCACTGGCGAGAACGATTTTGAACCGCCGGTTTCAGTGCCCACTTACCCGGTTGAAGTGCGCGGCGGCGAAGTATTCGTCGATCTTGATTAACAGTGCCGGAACTTCCTGAAGTAGAAACCGTGGCGCGGACGCTCGCGCCATACTTGACCGGCCGCCGCATTGTAACTGCGGAGTTCCGCAAGCTGCGCGTACTGCGCGGGGATCCGGAAGTAATGGCAACGCAGTTAGCCGGACAGAAAGTAACCGGTGTCCGGCGCTACGGTAAATTCATTCTGATCGAGCTGCACAGCCACGGATATTTCATCGTGCATCTGGGGATGACGGGCAAGCTTCTGTTCAATGCCGAGCCCAGCAAGCACACGCACGCCATTTTGACGCTGGATCGCGGGGTTTTGCTATACAACGACAGCCGCCAGTTCGGGCGATTGGAATGGAGCGCTGAGTTGCCGGCGCGTGTCGTCAAACTCGGTCCGGAGCCGCTGTTAATCGAATTCGCCGATTTAGCGCAGCTTCTGAAAGCGCGCAAGACGAAAATGAAATCGTTGCTGCTGAATCAGACGTTTCTTCGGGGTTTAGGAAACATCTATGCGGACGAGGCTCTGTTCCGCGCTGGAATCCATCCTCTCGCCATCGCCTCGCGGCTTAAGAAAGACCGAGTGCGGAAGCTCTACGATGCGATACGCGCGGTGTTGGAAGAAGCGATCGCGAGTAAGGGCTCGTCGATTTCGGATTACGTGGACGCGTCGGGGAAGAAAGGCAGTTTCCAACTGCAGCACCGGGTGTACCGGCGCACGGGCGAACCGTGCGTGAACTGTGGCGCGCCGATCAAGCGCACGCTGGTTACGCAGCGCGGAACCCACTTTTGCGCTAAGTGCCAGAAGCGGTGACGCGTCTCATCCGGGAAGCCGATTCGCTACTTGAAGCGCTTCTTATACAAGAAGTCGATTCCGAACTGACTATTCTCTTCGCGCAGGGCCACCGCCGACCAGTTCTTACTGAACGCCCACTCCACTCGGATCACCTGCGGGTTCGTGCTCGTGATATTCGTGATGTATGTGAAGGTGATGTCCGGAGTCACCTGTTGTTCAATCGTCAACCGCGCTCCCAGGTTCCCAGCGGTGCCCGCCACGCCGCTCAACAGCGGATCGATTTTCAACTTACTCACTCCGAAGAATCGCTGCAAGCGCCCCGCCACGGGATTCGCAATCGCCTGGCTGACCAATGCCGACGCGCCCAACTGCTGCCAGCTCTGCGGCGTCGCATTTTCGCGCGCCGCAAGGGATGGATCGGACGGGGCGCGTCCCGTAGCCAGCAGGGCCACGATGTCGGAAAATTGCAGCGGCGGGTCGGAACGATACGACACATTCAACTTGGTGATCGGGCCCGATACCGTGAGCGTTACGTCAACGCCGCGGGCGCGCGTTTCCAAATCGATATTGAGAATAGGCTCAAGCTTGACCGGGTTGTAGAACGCGATGGTGCCCTGATTGATGACGTACTTATTCCCGAAAAACGTCAGATCCCCTTGCGTGATGTTGATTCGGCCCAGCAGCACGGGGTTCGTAACCGTGCCCCGCAGCCGCAAGTTGGCTTCTGCCTGTAAATCCTGCGCAACACCGGTCTGAAAGCTGATGTCGGGCGAGGTTTGGATCTGCACATCGAACTGCAAGCCCCCGAGCAGGCCGGTCTGCGTGGACGCGGTGCGTACCGGTCCGGCCGAGCTGGACAGCACCGAACCTAAATCGGTCCGTGGATTGAAACTTGTCCGCAGAATCGTGATGTCTCCGGCGAGAAGACTGCGGTCCGTGGTGCCGGTGTAATTCAGGGTCGCGTCCGCAACCGTGCTGACGCCTTCGGGATATCGCACGCGCACCTGGTTGGCGATGGCTTGCACGCGAAACGATAGCTTGCCGCCCACGAACGCCGCGAAGCCGGTGGCGTGAATTTTTCCGCCCCCCGATTCCGCCGTCAGCGTCTGAATCGTGGCCCGCGTCCCGTCGAAGAGCACCAATCCATTCGCGTTCGAAAGGCCGTTGGGCAGGTTGACCATATTCAGATTCGCGTTCTTCAGTTCCATGCGCCCGGCCAGTTGCGGCTGGGCCAGCGCGCCCCGAACGGTGGCCGTCGCCACCAGACTTCCAGACGAGACGAAATCGGGATCAAAGCTTTGCAGAAGCGCAAGATCGATCGAGCTATCGAGGCGCAAATCGAGAGGCGACTTCTGGTTCAGCGCTATGTCTCCGGTAATCGCAAGATTGGTCGTCTTCACGTTATTCGCGGTACCGGAGAGCTGCGCGTTGTCCACGTGAATCACCGAATTCTTCATCGAGATGCGAATCGGGCCGGAGTTTTGAATGACGACATTGCTGACACTCGGGTTGAACCCGCGCGACGGCACCGGTTTGATCAGAAGCTGCTGAAGTTCCAGCGCGCCGTTCCATGCCGCGGGCGTCAGCGCCGGTCCATTGAAAGTCACTTTGCCTTCCATGGAACCGCCGACGCCGAGGTTCTGTGTGGCCGCGCTAACCGGCATCGCCAGCGAACGCACAGCCGCGATGTCAACCTTTGAAAAGGTGACCTGGCCGCCGCCCGGATAATCACCAGTCAGCCTCCATTGGCCTTCGCCGTGTATGTCGGCGTGCGCGACATCGGAATCGAGACGCGCCGTAAGCTGATCACCCTGAGTCTTCGCGGTGAGGTGCGCGTCGCCAAGGGCCTCGCCATCGAACTGAAGCCCCGTGGCATTCGCATCTGCGTTCAGATCCGCGAGATGGAATTCCGTTCCCTTCCTGGTGTGTGCGATGTCCGCTTGCCCCGTAGCATTCAACTGCACGATTCCCGCCGCATCGGGCCTCATTTTGTGAAGAGTTTGGAATTGGTCGACCGCCATCTTGTTGCTCGAAACCTGGAAGTCCACCCGGCCGGCAAGGAAGTCAGTCGCGGCATGCGCGAACGTAGCTTTGGCATTGATCTTCTTCGGCCCGGCGGTGACCTGCGCGGTCAGAACTTGGGTCGTATTGTTATTAGACGCGACGTTGGCCGTGACGCGGTCAAACGGTTCTCCGTAAGCCGAACCCTTCACGATGTTGAGATCGGCATTGGCCCGCGGATTTCCGATGGTCCCCTCCACTTTCGCGGTCGTCGATAGAGTGCCCGTAACCGGCACGCTCGATTGCCCGGCCAGCGCTAGTAAGTCGGCGACACTCGAATTCTGCAAGGACAACGAGGCGGTTAGCGGCTGATTGTCCTCGGGTTTCCAGTTAAGCAGTCCTACCGATCCTTCAAACTGCGCCTGCATGTTCTTGTAAACCACACTGGCATTCCGCACGTGTGCGCCACTCTTCTGGGCGGTTAGATCGCCGGTCAGCGAGGTGATGGTCTCGCCGGAATACACCACGTTCTCTCCCGTAAGATGTCCAGCGATCACGGGCGAGGCAAGCGGTCCCGTCACCGTACCGTCAAACGTGGCCGCACCCTGATTCAGTCCGACGGGAATGGCGATGGGCGCGGCGCCGCGCGCCGTCGTCGAAGCGGCGCGAATCGCCGGGAGCAGGTCGTCCAGATTGTGCGACACCAGATGAATCTGGAGTAAGCGGCCCAGGGTGCCCGAAAGATCGAGACGCGTTGAGGGAAGCGCGATATAGGACCGCGCCAGTTGCAACACGCCCCCGCCAGCGCTGTCGTACTTGGCGTCGATGAAACCCTGCACCGGGGTGTCCTTGCCCGATGGAGAAATCGTGATTCGCGCGGTGGCCTGCTGGGCTGTGGAGGTAGTGCGTCCGCTGACTTCGAACGGCCCGGTCATAATTCCGTCCCACGGAATTTGTTGCGGCGTGAACAGCGCGGCGACGGCGCGCACATCGAAATGTTCCAGCTTGCCTTCAGCGCGGTAGCGATCGAAATCGCGAAGCTCCGCGCGGCCCACCATGGTTCCGCCAAGCGCTGCTACGCGCAACCCCTCGAAACGAATCTTCCGCGGGTCCATGGTCACGCTCGAATCGGCACGCACGTGATCGAGACGGGTGCCGCCTTGGCGGAAGCTGACGTCGCGCGCATGCAGATTGCCTGAGACCTGATAATCCGACGCGCTGATGTACTTCGCGTTCCCGCCGAGTTGCACGGTGCCGGACTGCCGCGTACGCAGCTTCAAGATGCGACCAATCTCCTCAAGGGAAAGCCGCGCATCATAAGCAACGTTGGTTTGCGGGTCGGCAAAGTTGTCCACCGTGCCGCTAAGGTCGACTTGGGAAAAGGCGGTGGCTAGATGGCCGCCGGAAATCTGAAGCCGGTTCTTATCGAAGATCGCCGACAGCTTCACGCTGAGCGGCAGCGGCTCGTACGAACCCCATTTCACTTGCAGAGGCTGAATGGAGAGATCGCCGTTGTAACGCGGCCCCGTCTTGTCGTAGGTGAACTTTGAATTCAGATTCTGTCCGGCAGCGCTCCACGGCGTCACTTTCGGCGCGTTGCCCTGAGCCTGCACCGTGATGCTCCCGTTCTTCAGGTCGAACGTTCCGACCGCCAGATCGAGTATGGTTTCCGCGGCGCTCTTGTTGGTTTTGCTCTTGATCTTAGGCTCCGGGATGTTGGTTTTATTGTCCGGGTAAATCAGCAGATAAGCTTGCGGCGTATCGCCTTCCAACAGCGCGACATCAATGTCACGCTTCAATAACGAGACGATCTTCAAGCCGACGCGAACCTTCTTGACGCTCAGCAGCGGCGGCCCCGATGGCGGCTCGTTCCCGTGAATCACGAAATCGTCCATTTCGGCGGTAAGCGTGTGCCAGTCGAAGTTGAACTTGCGGATGTCGGCGCGTCCGCCGGTGGCCGTTTCTACTTCGGCGACGATCCTCTGCCGGACCTTTTCACGGAACCAGTCGCTCTGCGCGATGTACACGCCCGCCAATCCTAGGATCAGAAGGAGTGCTATCAAACCGCCGATGGTGTAAAGCGTAATGCGGGCAGGCCGGGTCATCGAAACGCCTCGTCGAAAAACTCGATGTGGGTGCGCGCGCGCGTGTCGCGCAGCCAATCGTCAAGTTGTTTATCCGCCTGTGTGGAGGTGAGCGTCTCTTCGATGGACTCGCGCATTTCGTCCAAACTCACCTTCTGCCCAGGCTTAACTCCGGGCAGAACTTTCTCTTCGAAATACTTCTTCACATCGTCCTGATTCACCTGCACAGCCGGACGAAAGCGCTGCTCCACAAACTGCAGCAGGGCCGATTGCCAGAGCAGATGCGCTTGCAAATCCGCCTTCGTAAGCCCGTAATCATGCAAGGCGCGGTCAAACGCAGCTGGATTCGGATAACGCTTCTCTATCGCGGCGAGCGTAGCGGCTGCGGTTTCGCCGGGCGGATCCCCGTAGCGTTCCAGCTCACGCTCCTTGCGGACGAGTTTCTGCTCAATCAGCCGGTCCGCGGCGGCATGCCTCGATTTCGAACTCAAGCCGACCGGCTCGCCATTCAAGTACGCGGTAACTCGAATCTCCTCGATAATTTCGCTCTCGGTGATCACCTGATTGCCCAGAGCTACGGCGACGCGATCGATAATTGCGGCCGGCGCGAGCACGGCTGCGAACAGTGCGGCGATGGTGGCGCGGCGTTGCATTAGAATGTCTGCCCAATGGAGAAGAAATATTGAAATCGGCTGATGCGCTGCTCGGTGCGCTGACACGTCCCGGTTCCGGTGCACTGCACAAGCTCCGCGAACGTGCCTTTGAAGCCGTTGAACTTCGGTGAGTTGATGCTATACGCGAGATCCACTCTGACGGGGCCAATCGGCGTTCGGTAACGGATTCCGAACCCGGCGGCATGCACCATGTAATCGAAATCCGTCGGATCTTTCTGACTGACGCGAAACGAGATTTTGCTTAGGCCGGAGTAAACGTTTCCCATGTCGTGGAAAACGACACCGCCGATATTGACCCCGATCAACGGGAAGCGCAGCTCGGTGTTATTGAAGAGGAGCGCGGCCCCGCCCAGCGGAAATCCGGTGGTGAGATCGCGCGGTCCGGCCTGGTTTTCCGGAAAACCACGGTGCGAACTGCCGCCTCCGCCAAAAAAACGCTCCGGCAGCGGGATGGGGTCGGTCGGATCGGCATTCTTCTTCAACGCGCCGAATGAAGGAGCGATGCCCATGGTGGTCTCCCGCGCGAACACCAGCTTTTTGCCGATGCGATGGTACGTTGCGTTGCGCCCGAGGATGCGCAGAAAATTGGCTTGCGACCCGAACACGCTTGACGCAAAACCCATGTCTACCGTGTTGTAGATGCCTTTATGAGCGTCGGTGGGGTCGTCGCGGCGGTCCTCGATCAAGTTCACCGACACCAGCCCGATGCGCACCGACTGCGCCAGCCTGGGCGCGAGCAGCGGATCGATTTTCAGATTGCTGACATGCACCTGCCGGTAGTTAAACCGGTAGAACAGGGTCGTCGGTTTCGACAGACGGTGGGTAACCTGCACGGATGCTTCCTCGCGCTGCGACGTGAACGTGCGGACGTCCTTGGAATCGTCGAAAAGCGTGGTAAACGAGAAATCGAGATTGGGATGGTTGAAAATTCGCGGCGCTAAGTAGTCGATCAACCCGCGTTTCTGCAGAGTGGATAGCCGGCTGCGAAAGCTGAGAGTGTGGCCCAAACCAAACAGATTGATCCGGCTGACGTCGAACGACACACGGGGACTGAACCCCGTAGCACCCCCCGGATTGTCCAGGCTCTGAGAATTCGACCCGCCCCCGATGCGAGCAATCTCCGCGCCGAAACCGCCCGTAATCGAATACCGGCGCGCCTCCGCGATGTCATACACAACATACTTCCGCTCGGACTCGCCGTCAGGATTTTGAATTGCCATATTGACTTGGGCGAAGACGCCCAGGTCGTACAAACGGCGCTGCGTGTCGCTCATGCGGATGGGGGAGAGAGGGTCGCCCGGACTCAGCAGCAGGTTGCGATAGACCAGCTTGGGACGGGTAGTGTGGAGCCCCATGGTGAGCACTTCGCGAACAAACTGCTGCTCACCTTCAGTGACGCTAAAGTGCAGATCGACCAGAGTGGGCTTGGTTCCCGGCGTCGAGCTCCATTCGAAATTCGCGTTCGCAAATCCATTCTGAAAATAGTAAGAGATGATGGCGTCCCGGTCGGCAGCCACATTGAATTCACTGAACGGCTGGTCTTCCGAGGAATTCAAGGTCGAGAGGATCGGTTTCAGATCCAGCTTTTGAGCGCCGGTCACCGTCAGATGCGAAACGAACCACTGCGGCCCTTCATCGATCTTGATGACAACCGCAATGTCGCCAACCCTGCCCTTGTAGTCGTCAATCGGCGTCGCAGCCACTTTCACATCGCGAAACCCGTTCGACTTATAGAGGTTCGTGATGGACTCTTCGTCATCACGAACGAAGGCCTCGCTATAACGGCCCCGCCGGAACTGAAAGCTTTTTGGTTCCAGAAACATTCGCTCGCGGATGCTTGGCGTGTTGAAGTATTTGTTCCCGTCGATCTCCAGGCGCACGAAGCGGTGCCGGATGCCGGGGGTGATCAAATAATCGATCTCCTCGCGATCGTTCACCACCTTCTGCTCCTGAAATTCCACCTGAGCTTCGAAGTATCCCGCGGCCTGAAACTGCTCACGAAGATTGCGCTGGCCTTCCACCAGGAGATCGCGGTCCACCGTGTGCTCCTCGAAGATCGGCACGTTCTGAGTCAGCTTCTTGCGAGATACCTTTGCGCCGATAGCTTTGATCTCGACCTTAGGGCCGGCATTGATGGTCAAGTGCGGTGCCGCACGCCGCTGCGCCGGCTTGTATTCCATGCTGTCCAGCGAGATGGTGGCCAAGAGCCGGTTGCTCTTTTGATACTTGCCGCGAATGCCCTCGATGCCCTGCCGCACCCGGGCTTGCGTGATCGGCTTCCACCCGCCGATCAGAAAACGCCGCCACTTGGTGGCACGGATAATCTGCGCGGGTGTCAGCTTGTAATCGCCTTTCAACCGCGGCATATCGAATTTGGCGCGCTTCCCCGACTTCACGTGGAACATGATGTTGACCTGTTCGTGGTCCGAATACTTGAACTCGGGCGTGACCACACTCTCGTAGTACCCGTTCGCCACCAGAAGTTTTTTTATGCTGTCGGCCGCTGTTTTCAGGTTATCTTCGACGAACGGTTCGCCTAACTCCAGCCGGGAGGCATTCAGTATCTGTCCGGGGTTCGGGGGCTCGCCCACGCTGCCGTCCATCGCAACTTCTCCGATGAACCAATTATTCCGGGTGCTGAACCTGATTACGACGGGCGAGTTCGGGGCCGGCGTGCGCGGCTCAGCATCCACCTGGATATCCTTATACCGTCCGGTGGCGTACAAGCGCGCGATGCTGGCTCGCACAATCTCCATGTTCAGCGGAGTGCCCGCCTTGAGAGGCAGAATGTCGTTGAGCTCGTCGAGATCGAGCGGCTGAGTTGTCGGGTCGAAATGAATCAGGTCGATCTTGCGGCCTTCAAAATTCGGAAGCAGGGGCTGATCCTGGGCGTCGACGAACGCCGCAGTCGCTACCACAAATACGATGATTTTTGGAACAGAACTATACCCCAACGTCCTCATCGTAGCTTAGGGAGATGCGCAGCACGTTTGCTACCATCGGGTTGCAAATGACAGTTTCCGATCGCGAACGATACTCGCGTCAGATCCGTTTTGCGGAGTTGGGAGAATCAGGTCAGGGGAAACTCCTGGACGCGCACGCGGTGGTGGTGGGGTGCGGCGCTTTGGGTTCAACTCACGCGATGATCCTGGCTCGAGCCGGCGTCGGCCGCCTGACGATTATCGACCGCGACTTCGTGGAAGAGAGCAATCTGCAGCGGCAGTTTCTCTTCGACGAAGCCGATGCTCTGGGATCGTTGCCGAAAGCCGTGGCTGCCAAGCGAAAATTGGAGGCGGCGAATTCACGGATTTCGCTGGAAGCAGCGGTTGCGGACTTGAACTCGGATAATGCCGCGGAGCTTCTTGGCCGCTGCGGGGTGATCCTCGACGGCACCGACAATTTCGAAACTCGTTACCTGATCAACGATTACGCCGTGCAGCGAGGCGTTCCGTGGATCTATGGCGCCGCTGTCGGGAGCTACGGCATCGCGATGCCTGTCATTCCCGGGCGATCGGCTTGCTTTCGCTGCGTATATCCAGACCCGCCGCAAGGTGTTCAGCCAACCTGCGAGACGGCCGGAGTGCTCAACACCGTCACCGCGCTGATCGGAACTCTCCAGGCCGCGGAGGCCATCAAGATACTCAGCGGCAATGCGGACCGCGTGCGGTTGAAAATCACCACCGCCGATACGTGGAATGGGCCACTGCGCGAGATCGACCAGCCACCGCGCGATCCCGACTGCCCCGCGTGCGGACGTCGCGAGTTTCCGTGGCTTGCGGGCGAGCACCGCGCGCCGGTGAGCCTCTGCGGCCGCAACGCGGTGCAGCTTCATGAACGGCACAGGCCGCTGGACCTTGCCGAACTGCGCAGCCGCTTAGCCCCGCTCGGCGAAGTGCGCTCCAACGAGTTCGCGCTCCGTTTCTTTATTTCCCCGTACGATTTGACTCTATTCGCAGATGGAAGATGTATCGTAAAGGGGACCACGGACGTGGGTATCGCCAAAAGCCTTTACTCACGTTACGTGGGAAATTAAAAGAAAACGAGGGTGAACCATGTGGAATGAGTTCAAAGCATTCATTATGCGAGGCAACGTCCTGGATCTCGCGATTGCCGTGATCATTGGTGTGGCGTTCGGCGCCGTGATCGCCTCTCTGGTCAACGATATCCTGATGCCGCCCATCGGTCTGGCGCTCGGGCACGTGGATTTTCGCGATCTGTTCGTCAGCTTGAACGGGCAATCCTACGACAGCCTAAAGGCGGCGCGCGATGCCGGTGCTCCCGTGATCGCTTTCGGCCAGTTCATCAATACGATCATCAATTTCCTGATCGTCGCATTCGTGATCTTCCTGATCGTGAAAAAGATGAATCGCTTCAAGCAGCCCGCCGCGGCGGCTGCCGTGACTACACGCGATTGCCCGTATTGCGCGACCGGCATTCCACTCGCTGCCAGCCGCTGCCCCAATTGCACCTCGGATCTGCGCACCTAATCCGAAGCTATTGGACGGTGAAACTACCGGTTGTGGTATACGATCCGTTCGGCGTGGCGATGGTGATGGGTCCGGACGTCGCGCCGGCTGGAACGGTGATGTAGACCGAATAGGCTGTGGTGCCAGTTACGTTGGTTGCGAGAGTTCCGTTGAAGGTCACCGACGTGGCACCGAGTAAGTTGCGGCCCCACAGGAGAATTTTTGTGCCGGGCGCGCCCGCGGTGGGTGAGAACAGGCTCAGGAACGGCTTGGGCGGAGTCAGGCCCAGGTCAAAGGTAAAGAGTGAACCCCAACCTGAAGCGCCTCCGTCAGGCGAATTTCCGTAGAATTTGCCGTCCGAACCCTGGATAAAATAGGCACCGATACCCTCGGCCCCCGACATTTGATAAAAAGGCGTCAATTGCGGCGCTGCCGGATTGAAGCGGAAGAGGTAAGTGGGGTTTTGGTAGGTAGAACCGTATATGTACCCGTCGCTGGCTTCCACCAGATACGTTGGCCCCGCGATACCGTTCCGGGGGAACTCGAAGAGCGTTGTCATCTGCCCTTGAGGAGTAACACGGTAAATCGATCCACGCCTGTACTTTCCGCCTCCGGCAAGGGCTCCATAGAGGTTGCCGTCGTGTCCAATCATGAGCGCCGCCCCGGACCCCGCGAGCAGGGATATATCGAACGTTGCTAGCTGCGTGTATTGCAAGGTGGGACTTAGCCGGAATACTGAGCCTAGGCTGCCGCCGCCAGGCTGAGGAATCGCGACTCCGTAGAAATTTCCGTGAGCATCCTGAACAAGGCTACTGTAGGGAACCCCGACCGCGGGGTTGAACTGATATACGATCGTAATGTTCCCCTTCAGATCAATCCGCGCCAGATTTAGGTTAGGACTTTGTCCCATTAAATCGTAAAGATAGCCGGTCGGGGTTGGGATAGCAAATGAACCTACGCCGCCCAACTTGCCTGTTAAGTAGGTCTTCACGTTCGAACCATCCGCATTCATGGAAAAATAGTCGGTCCCAACGGTATTACCACCATGCCCGTACAGTACACCGTTTTCGGCTTGTATAAGCCCGGATGCTAGGCTGCCTGCGCCGAACTGATAAACTGTCTTGAACTGGCCGCCCGTGTCGATATTGAAGATTGTCGACCCATATGTCGATTCGGTGGGGCCATAAAATAAACCTTTCGTAGATTCAAAGATAATTCCCGGTATTCCGCCAATTCCGTTAGCAGGGGGCGAGTATAGCACCTTGAAGTTGATGCCGGTCGCGGGGGGTTGCTGGCTGCGAAGAGATTGCGGCAATGCCGTAGCCATAAGCAGACAAGATAAGATGAGAAACGATCGCGATGTTAACATAACTGTCCTTTTGTAAATTTGGGTGAGTGTCAGGTAAGCGCGCGGGTCACTATGGAGGACATACGCCAAAGACGAGCACACCACTAATTTTGAGAGACGAAGAATTAGTCGCAAAATATACAGGGACGAAGACGTTTCCGTTTGCCAGAGTTGGTTCGGCGAAGGGGGACGCGTTCCATGTTAGAAGCGGCAGCGGGGACGCTGGACTCGCACATGTGCCCAACTTTAGCGGCGGGAATAATTTTGTCAGCGTCCCTGTAGGCGGCGTCGTACCCGAGGTCGTGATTGTGTACGAGTACAACTGTCCTTGATAGTGAAAGGTCTCAGTGTCACTGCCCTGGGGAACGGCTACGGCCCAAAGCGTTCCCTTCGGCGTCGTTCCTGTTTTATCAGCCGCGACAGCCATGATACCCCCTGGATATCCTGCCACTGGAAAATCCGCACCCGTGCCGCCCGAATTACTACAGGCGGTGGTACCGATTCCACCCGAGCTGCACGGGTCGATCGCTGTCGTATTAAAACTATAAGAGTTTGAGCCATACGAGCCCTTAAAAACACGGGGTGACTCATTCCACGGCCACACAAACAGAAAGTCATTCCACCACGGTAGCTCGTGAATCTGATCGCAATTTGTGGAAGTCATTTGGCCACCGGTGCTTCGAGACGGGCAAACGGTCGATGAAATGCCACCGCGGTTGGCCAAGAAGGGCACCTGCGTCTTGTAGGTGCCGCTGGTCAGGCCGCCGTCGGCTGTTGTGAAGCGTCCCATTCCCGGTGTGCTGGAAGTCAGATTGTTGGTAGGCATAACGTAGACGTATCCGGTCTTGTCGGCCGTGACAGAGTAGGTCTGGGATGTGCCGGATGCATTAAAGAGCACTAGGCCGGGCGTGCCAAAGTCTAAATCATATCTGTTAAGAGCTACGAACTGATACGGCGCCGGATTGTTCGGCAACGTCTTGTCATTGGAGTAGTTGTTTACGTACGGGGTATAAAAATCCGTCGGTGTAAGAGGATTCGCATTGCTTGCCGCCGGGAGTTTAATCACTGATTCGCCCCAGTTTAAGACAGCGGTTGGGTCCGTGCAGGTCGTCAGAGTTCCGGCCGGGTTGTTGCAGTCAAAGGGCCCATTTCCAGAACTGACGTAAACATTCCCGGCCGAGTCTGAGGACGGCCCCTTTCCGGACGACCAAATACCCCCTGAAATTCCGCCGTTTGTGCTATCCGTGCCTACCCAGTTGTCGCCATGAAGACAACTAGTGCCGCCACACGAGGGGTAGAGCTGCGGATATGCCGGGGGTGAACCCGGAATCCCCGCATTCGAGGTGGATGGGAAGACGGTTGTCGTTGATGACGTGGAAGAGGCTGAAGTGTCGAACGGTGAGGTCAATAGTGTGGGGCTAACAAGCCCCGAGGAATAGGCGATGGAGTAGCCTACAACCCAGCCGTGATATGGGTAAGTGGGGGCAATTTCGAAAACGCCGGTTCCGAATGCCACATATAGGTTGCTTGTGCTCGCAACGCGAGTGAGCAGTAACGATGGGCGCTGCATTTGATGCGGGCTCCTGAAGACAATCGAGTCGCCTGTCTTGCTGGAGATTGCAAAGCCGCCCTTGCCGTTTGTAGAGCTGCTGGGGTGGTTCGACGTAGTAATCAGATCAAGACCCGTCGTCAGATCGAGGGCGTTAACATACCAGGATATGTTGTATTGATTGGGACTTGTCAAATCAGGGATACACCCGGTCACAGTGTACAGGACTGGCACGCTCTGAGAAATATCTACCACGGGAGTCGATACAATCCCATAGTAAGGGAGAGTTTGAACCCCTTGATTTCCTCCGAAATTGGGAGTCATCGGCTGCGGTGCGAGGCCGGTAGTGCAATTTTGATAAAGGGGCCAGAGGTTGGCATTTCCTACGCTCCCATCAGCCGTTCGTTTCCAGAGTACACTCCATGAAGAGGGTGAACTGGACGTAACATCAAAGGCGTAAACTGTGTCGTTGAGCGTAACCACAATAAGAATATTATGCGCCGTGCCACCGATTGTCACGTTGCTCACGTACAAGGGCTGCGCCAAAACCGGGTTGTGCGCATGGGTTGAGCTCGACAAATAATCATCCGTGTCAAGCTGAAGGAAAGTGACCGCGGAGAAGTTGGCGCTCGAAGTTAGGCCGGCGAGAGTGGGTTCGTAGGTGTTCGTGCTGGTTCGAAAACTGTTGTACTGGCCGGTCAAAACGCAGGTGGGCGAGCCGGTAGCACAAGATCCCGTTGAGCCGGAGTATACGCCGGAACCGCCGTAGGGCGCGCTGCTGGGAGAGCCATTACCGCCTATGATTTGGGCTGGCGCCACTTGCGCGAGTTGCGTGAATATCGCAGAGAGAGAGAGAGAGAGAGAGAGACGAACCATCGGTTGATTTTTCACCTCGCAAGCTTTTGAAGGGTACTGCTGAGAATAGTCTACCTGGCGAGGTAAGTCAACAAGAATCGTGTTGGTAACGCAGAATTAACACCGAATTAGTAACCCGAGCGCTTATCGACGACATTCAGCAGTGGCTCTCCCTTCCGGAAGCGCTCCAGATTCTGCATGAAAAAAGTCATGGCGTTTTCCAGCCAGTCGGGCGTGTTGTCCGCGCTGTGCGGTGAGAGCAGCACATTGTCCAGCTTGTAAAGCGGGCTTTCGGCCGGCAGGGGCTCAACTTCAAAGACATCCAGTGCGGCACCTTTAATCCGCCCGCTTTCGAGGGCGCGCACCATGGCGGCTTCGTCGATCACCGGACCGCGGCCCACGTTGATGATTACGGCAGTCGGCTTCATCGCGGTGAACTCGGCGTCGGAGATCATGTGATGCGTTTGCGGCGTGAGCGGTGCGGCGACGACTACGTAATCGCACTCCGCGATCATTTCGAGCTTCCGGGCCCAGCCATAGACTTTGGACACCAGTTCGTCGCCTTCGGAGCGATCCGGATTGCGCCGCAGCGCGAGAATCTTCATGTCCATGGCCTTGGCGCGCCGCGCTACCGCTTTGCCGATGTCGCCGTAGCCCACGATGCCCAACGTTTGCGTGCTGATCTCGATGGTGTCGAACGGATCCCATTTCCCTTCCCGCTGGCTGCGCCGCATGCGCGCGAAATCTTTGGCGAAATACAGAACGCCCCCGAGCACAAACTCGCCCAGCGACTGACTGAACACGCCGCGACCGTTCGTTAACGGAACCGGGCTTTCCACCAGTTCCGGAAAGAGCATGCTGTCGAGGCCGGCCGATCGGGAGTGAACCCATCGGAGCTTCGGCGCCATATGCCAGATCTGCCGCAGCAGCGCCCGTTTTCCGGACCAGTTGAACAGTACGTCTGCCTGCGGCGCAAGCTTCGTGAAAGAGTCAGGGTCGTCGCCGATCGCAATCTTCGAAGTGCTCGCGTCTAGTGCGTTCAACATCCCCATCTGCTTGTCCGCCGGGTTCGCCACCACTAATACTGTGATTGGGTCCATGAGCAGAGATTATAACTGCGAACTTTACAATTGGTTCACGCGTATATGTTCGAGAGGGAATCATGAGCTCCACGTCGCGCCGCGGCGGCATCCTGATGGGCTTGCTGACCGGGGTGCTCATCGTCTTTTGTCTGGTTGTGTTGGCCGGAATCTACGTCGCCACCCACGTGCGAGTCGGTCAAAGCCACAGCGAGTCCGGCAATGCCCTGCGCGTGGAATCTCCGTTCGGCAATTTGAATGTTCACGAGCGGCGGCACTTCGACCCGGAGACTTGGGGCGTTCCGGTTTACCCTGGCGCGATCAGGCAAACGAACCGCTCGCCAGGGGCATCGGTCGAATGGGAGTTGCCCAATTCGGATCGAAGCGTCTCATTCGTGTTCGCCGAATATCGAACTCCGGATTCAGCCGAGCGTGTAACGGACTTCTACCGCGACAAGCTTCCCCACTGGATCGTCACAACCAAGCGCGACGGATCGAGCCACATGGAGTACCGCAAAGGCGGTTTTAAACGCTTCGTTTCGATTCGTGAGGAATCGGACGGAACCCATGTCGGGCTTGCTTCCGTCGCCGACCCTGCGGGAAACTAAAGCAGTGCCCTCCGTTCCGGCACTCCTTTCATGCCTGAATTCTGTACCTGCGGCGCACAGTTACCCGACGACGCACGCTTCTGCCACAAATGCGGGAAATCGCAGCGCGCCGAGCCTCCGCCGGAAATTGAAGAGCCGGTTGCCGATCTCACTCAACGCGTAATTCCCCCTGTTGCCGTGGGCCCGGCAACGCTTGTCACCGACAACTCCGCGGTTACCGTCGGGTTCGACAACCCTTTCGCGGTGCGTGCCTCGTTGTTCGCCGCAAGCATCGCCGTGGTGCTGGACATGATGCCGGTTCTAAATCTGTTTCCCTTCTTGTGGGCATTGGGCGCCGGGTTCGCCGCCGTCATGATCTACAAGCGCCGCACCGGCCAATCGCTTAGTGTGCGCAACGGCGCCAAGCTCGGGTGGATCACCGGTGTGCTCACCCTGCTGATGCTGACGGTGTTATTGACCGTGATGGTCGTAGTGATCGCCACGAATTGGCCCATGATGCGCGAACTGCTGGTGAACCGCGCAACTCAGGATCCAAGGATGGCAGAGCTGTTGCGCATCATCGAAGACCGCAACGTGATGATGATCGTGACCGGCATCGTGCTCACGTTTGGGCTGTTCGCGGGGGCGTGTGTTGCCGGCGGAGCGATTGGCGCTCGAGTGACGCGCAAGGATTAACGCGCCAAGCGGCTATCGGAAGTCGATCGAGGCAACTTCGCCGGCTGTAGTCAGGCGCGCGTTCGGGCGTGCAAAATACTCCACCACCGCATGACGAGGGGCGCTCAGGCGGCCGCACGCCAGCACCGTTTCACCCCCTGCGAACACCACCTGCGCGGGATCGCGAATCAGCAGCCGCAGCGGCTTCCCGCCGCCAGTCCGCATCACCAGCCGGAGCTGCTTGCCGATACAATCGACTTGCGTCAGCATCCCTTCGGCATGCGCATCCGGCTTCGGTCCATCCCACCACGGTGTGACCGGAGCCTGCCCGGACGGAGCTTTGCCGCCATTGACGCGCGCTTCCGCAACACGCAACTCCGCCAATGCCGCGGCTTTCAACCGCTTGGTGTCGCGCTCTTTTTCTTCAATGATGCGGCGGCGCTCGGCGTCTTCGTAGTCCAGCCGCTGTTCTTCAATGGCCATGCGCGCGGTGTGCATCTGCTCGCGCTCCGCGGGATCGGCCGCGGACTGTTCCGCCGACCGCCATGCCTTGGCTGCATCGGCGAACTGTTTCCGTTCTAAATACAGTCTCGCCAGCGCCGCCCAGTAAGCGGAATTTCGCGGCTCAAGCGTGACGGCGCGTTTCCAATGTTGTTCCCGCTCGGCGCTGTCGGACGACTTCTCACCAAGCAGGAATTCCGCTTCGGCCGAATTGGGATCGGCTTTCACGGCTTTCTGCAGCGCATCGCGCGATTTGACGGCATCGGTCTCCATGCGTGCATAGGCAACCAGGGCCGTTGCATTCTTGCTGCCCGCCTCGATCGCGTTGGTCAGGTAAGTGCGCGCCGCCGTGGCATCGTTCTTGGCGAGCGCCAACAGGGCCAGGCCTTCGTTCACCTCCGCGATGTGAGCCTTTTCGCGCAGCATGGCCTGATAGGCTGCCGCCGAGGCGGGCGTCAACAGGTCCGCGATCGCCAGTCGAACCGCATCGTCATCCACGGCGTTGGCCGTGAAGTCGCGTTCGGCGCTCAAGGCGCGGCTGGGCGCGTCGGACGCGGCAAATGTGTGAGCCGCGAAATGCGCCTTCACTTCGGCTTCAATCTGGGTCGGAGATTTGCCGAGGGCGTTGCGGTAAGCCGCGTCCGCCGCAATGCCCTTATCCAGATTGAAGAGCAGGACATGGAGTCTGCCGTAATATTCCGGCGTAGTCGCAAGAAGGTGAATGCGTGCCCAATCGAGGTCGGGAGCGGGCGGCGCCGCGCCCCAAGTCACACGCGTGCCCTGTGAATCGATGGTTGAAAAAAACGACGCGATGCCGCTTTCGAGTTCCGGCGGCATACGCCCGGCGTTACGCGCGAGAAACAGCTTCGTGCAGTCGCGCAACACAGCCGGCGGAATCGGCGCATCGGCGGATAGCGGAATTGCGTACCGGTCGCGGCCGCGAGCGAGCAGCGGCGCGGCCTGCGCGGCGTCCCTCTCGTTTGCGGTCTTGAAGAGAAGGATGCGAATAGCGGGATCGACCGTCAGATCGGGTTTGCCGAGAAGTTGCCCGAGCGCGTTGCGGAACTGCTCGAATTTGCCGAGCGTCTCTTTTGCTGGCTTGACGCCGGCATCGCTCATTAGCGTGTACGGTCCCGACCGCACTTGCACCCAGCGGCTCTCCGCGAAGCCCAGGCAGGGTACAAGCACGAGCAACCAGACGAACCGCATGGTTACGATTATCGCGCGGCAGGCGTTTAAAGACGCGGTGGAACTGTGATCACCACGGCGCGGCCGCCGCCCTTCAGCCCGCGGTAACTGTGCGGCTCCGACGCGTCGAAGTACACGCTGTCGCCGGCGCGCAGCACATGGTCATCGGTTTGGAAGTGTATGGAAATCGAACCTTCCAGCATAAAGAGGAACTCGGATCCTTCATGGAAGTGCTCTTTTACCGCATCGGCCGTGCGCGTCGGGAACTCCGCCAGATAGGCCTGCATGCCCTTTCCCTGCGCGGCGAAGGCCAGGCACTCGAAAAAATATGACGGCACGGGGGAGTCGGCGCGATCTGGAAACCGGATTCGCTCGTCGGCCCGCACCACCGTGAACAGCTTGCGCCGGCGGCGATCGTCGAAGAAGTGTTCCAGCCCCACATCGAAGACCGCGGCGATCCGCGCCAGCGTGGGCAGGGTGGGAATCATCTTGCCGGTCTCGAGCTGAGACAGCATTGATGCTGACAGGCCGGTGTGCCGCCCGAGATCGACGAGCGCGATTTTCTTTCGCAGCCGGAGTTGTCGCAGCTTGGCACCGACTTCGTAGGAGGAGAGCAGCCGCTGGATGGTTTCATCGGTGTTTTCCTTCATGCTGAAAGTCATGTTATCAGAGCTTAATTTCCGGAGTGGAATTTCATCACAGATTAAATCACTTTCAGTCATAGCGGATTTACCGGTATTTTGAGGCTATTCTCAAGGTGCACACGAATAGGACGGTGCCGACATGACGCTGATGCAAAACAATTCCGAGATGGCTGGTTGCAGTGAAAACGAGCTGGTAATTCTGGCCCAACAGGGGCGAGAGGACGCATTCGCGGAACTCTTGCGGCGGAATTATTCTTCGTCTTTCAAACTGGCCGTATCCATTTTGCGCGAGCGGCAGGAGGCTGAGGACGAGGTGCAGAATGCTTACTGGAAGGCGTATCAGCACATTAATCAATTCCAGCAGGACTCCAAGTTTTCCACTTGGATGACGCGCATCGTGGTCAACCAGTGCCTGATGCGGCTGCGACAGACGCGGCGCGCGAAGTTCCTTTTTCTCGACGACACTTTGATCGGCGAGGAGCGCGGAACCATGGAATTGGTGGACCGCGGCGAAACCCCCGAGGCGCAATTGGGCTCGCGTGAGCTAGCCGAACTGCTGCGGAAGGAAATCCGCCGCATCCCGCCGCTGCTGCGCAATGTCTTCGTGCTGCGCGACGTAGACCAGCTTTCGATGGCCGAGGTTGCCGAACGCTTAGGTATTTCGGTTGCGGCGGCGAAGTCGCGGCTGTTGCGCGCGCGCCTGGAGCTTCGCCAGCGTCTCGAGAAGCACTGCGGCCGCCTCGGCCACGCGACCCTGACTGCATAGCCGTGTATACTTTAGGAAGCGTGGCGCTATCGTCTAATGGTTAGGACGGAGCCCTCTCAAGGCTTTAATACGGGTTCGACTCCCGTTAGCGCTACCAT
>JBBROU010000061.1:0-30776 GCA_038229055.1 Bryobacterales bacterium
AATCGCGAAGCTCCGGACGGACGATTTGCTGGTGTTCTATGCGGGTCTGCGCTCGATCGTCCGCCCCTACGAACTGGTCTACGCACTGGTCGGCCTGTTCGTTATCGAAGAGGTAGTACGCGCGATCAACATACCGGCTGATCGAAGACACGAAAATGCACATACGCGGTCGACCACTATCAGCGGTCACGACGTGGTAGTGCGCGGAAAGGGAGGACTATCAGGTCGGTTCGACCGGTGTATCCCAATGGGCGAGTGGCGAGACAGAGCGTATCGCGTTTCGCGGGATGTTGAGGATGCGTGGGGTGGCCTAAACGTCAAGAATGGATACAGGTGGGTATCCGCTTGACTCAGGTAGCTCCAATAGGTAGTATGCGGGGGTATAAAAGAATACCCGGGGGATTTGACAGAGTTGGAGGCAAACTTCGGCACCCAAGAGGCGTGCCGGCCGTATCTGGCGCGGCTCCGGTGAGGCTCAATTCTCGAGTTGTTTGCGAAGCAAGACGACCTGTCTCGAAGAGGACCTTGCCGAGGAAATGATCAATGTCTTTTACCTCGGCGGAATGGGGCGGGAGCATCGTGGCTCGCGTCTAGCTACCTTGATGCGCTACCTTGCCACCCGCCCAGAATCGACGGTAACCGTCTTGGGACGTAGCCCCAGATGCTCGAAAAGCCCGTGCCTCGAATTCGCGCGAAGGACGTGGCGGTCCAGGTTGTCCAGCGCCCGACAACCGCAACAATCGACGGACTCGACCGTGCTGCTAGATCTGTTCTATTTGTTTGCACGAGAATCGCGGTTACGGGTAAGGGGATCGTAGACGGGATCTCTGCATTCGCGGCAGTTTCGGTTGCCCGGCGGCGATTAAGGCAAACCCTACAAAAGAGGGTTTGTGATTTGCCGGGTCGCGTCGAGTGGGAGATCAGAGCCCCCAAGTTCTGAGTGCCGCGGCATCTTTAACAGACGCCACACCACTGTCG
Source organism: Bryobacterales bacterium (assembly GCA_038229055.1). Taxonomy (GTDB): domain Bacteria; phylum Acidobacteriota; class Terriglobia; order Bryobacterales; family Bryobacteraceae; genus JANYJA01. Next base: position 979 of record JBBROU010000061.1, read on the forward strand.
TACGGTAGGTTCAGCTACTTGTGAGCATCGGTGGCCGGTCCGCATCAGGCATGGCAGAGCAGATGCCGGCTCTCGAGCAGTTGTGCGCCTAAGCGATAATGTGCCAATGGCCAAGACCCTTGTTGCTCTCTTCTGCGCCGCGCGGCTGCTGGCGCAGGATGTCAACCTCACTACCGTCGGGCAGATTAAGACCGAGGCTTATGACCATTCGCAGGTGATGGACCATCTGGCGTACCTGACCGACATCTACGGACCGCGGCTGAGCGGATCACCTGAGTTCCGGCAGGCCGCGGATTGGGCGGTCAAGCGCCTGGACCAGATGGGGCTGTCGAACGTTCATCTGGAAAAATGGGGACCGTTCGGCCGCGGTTGGACGGCGCAGCAGTATGCGGTCGAGATGTTGGAACCGCGCTACTCGCTGCTATTCGCAACGCCGCTGGCATGGAGCCGAAGCACGAATGGGCCGGTCGTCGGCGACCTTGCGTTGGCTCCGCTGACTCGCACATACGACCCCAAGAAGGCGGCGTCGGACCTGGACGCGTTTGAGAAGGAGTGGAAAGGCAAGCTGCGTGGCAGGATCGTGCTGCTGACTAAACCGAAGACCACCGCCCCGGTCTCGAAGCCAGCATTTCGGCGTTATACCGACGCGGAATTGGCGGAGCTGGCCATCGCTCCTACGCCCGCCGCACAAGTAAGCACCAAGCTCGCGGACCTGAAATTCCCTGACGATCCGGAAGATCTGGGAAAATTCTTCTCAACTCTTCCAAGTTCCACTATTGACGAACTGATCGAAGCGCGCAACGGACTGAGTAACAGACGCAATAAGTTCTTCAATGATGAAGGCGTGCTTGGTGTGCTGTCCGAAGACCCCCGCGCGCATCTGAGCCTGACCTTCGCGGAGCAGGCCGGCTCGCAGGAAAGTAAGAACCCGCTCGCGCCGCCCACGTTTGTCGTCACCGAAGAACAGTACAACCGGCTCACGCGCATCCTCGAGAAAAAAGTCCCGCTCAAGGTGCGGATGAATCTGAAGGCTGCTATTTCCGACAAAGACATAGACGGCCTGAACATCGTCGGAGAAATTCCAGGAGGAAGCAAGAAGGACGAGATCGTGATGATCGGCGCGCACTTCGATTCATGGCACACCGGCACAGGCGCGACGGACAATGGGGCGGGCAGCGCAGTCATGATGGAAGTGATGCGGATACTAAAGACGCTCGATCTGAAGATGGACCGCACGATTCGCATTGCGCTTTGGAGCGGGGAAGAGCAGGGGTTGCTGGGGTCGAAGGCTTATGTGAAGGAGCATTTTGGCGATCCGAAAACGATGCAGCCTACTTCGGCGAATGCGAAACTCGACGGGTACTTCAACTTAGACAACGGCGGCGGAAAAATTCGCGGCGTGTATCTGCAGAAGAACGATGCCATGCGCCCGATTTTCGAAAAATGGCTCGCTCCGTTTCGCGATGAGGGCGTGAGCACCGTCTCGATTCACAACACGGGCGGCACGGATCATCTGTCATTCGATGCCATCGGCCTGCCCGGCTTCCAGTTCATTCAGGACCCGCTCGATTACGGAACGGTGACGCACCACTCCGCAATGGACACTTACGATCATGTAATTCCGGCCGACTTGATGCAGGCGTCGGCGGTGATCGCATCGGTGGTCTACGATGCCGCCAATCGCTCCGAAATGCTGCCGAGGAAGGTGATGCCGAAGCCGTCGCCGGCGAAGGTGAGCGCGCCCGATTTAGGAAAGCCGACCGAGTAGCCGCGATGCTCTTACTGTGTCAGGTAAGGCAGGGCAGTCAATCGCAGTTTGGCGGCGGCGTAGGGAATCAACGTCACTGTCTCGAGAGGCTGCTTGCTTTGAACGGGGCTTACGGGAAGCGGCGCGGCGGAATCATCCACAAAGGTCCATTCAGGCAGGCGTCGCGCCTCCGCCCGAATCACCACAGGCGCACCATCCGGGCTAAACGGCTGTTTGCCGATGGCCCGCTCTTCGATGTGAAAAGATTGCGACGGGTCGTGCGCGTTCAGGCGTAGCGCGTAGTTCCAGGGAGTTGTCGGGAACACTTCGAAATCGGTCGCGGGGCCGGTTTGCTTTTCCTTCCGCCACTGTTCACCGATTTTTAACGAGTACACCAGTGGGCCACGTTCCACCGACACCGAGTTGTGATACCCGTGCTTTACTTCAATGGTCATTGGAAAACTGAGATCGACGCGATCTCCCTTTCTCCACTCCCGATTCACCGTGAAGAATGTATTGCTTTGTGCGCCAGGGATGACCGTACCATTCACCTTCACCACGGGCTGGCGTGCCCATTCCGGAATGTGTAGTTGCAGTGGGAAGGCGACTGCGCGGGCCGGGCTCATCGTTATTCGAATTGAGTCCCGGAATGGATAATCCGTTTGTTCTGAAATGGCGATGCGCACGCCGCTGACGGTTGTTTTTAATTCGTTCGGAGCGTACGCCACCGCTGCTAATCCATTGCTCGAGTTGGCCATCCATAGGCTCGCAACAAACTTCGGCCAGCCCTGATGCATGTTCGCGGTGCAACACCCGAAGTTCGGCTCCAGGCCGAAGATGTTAGAATCGGGGCCATTGCTCGACCAATCCCGCTTACCGAGGCTGACCAGCACCTGGTTCGCCTGCTGATCGTACTGATGCCCCCACATGTCCGGGGTGAAGGTGCCCGGGAGCGAATTGAACGTGATCTTTTCCAGCCGGTCCGCGAGCATCGGCGACCCTAGAACAGAGAGTTCCGTTTCGAGAGAATACATCGTCTCCACCACGGTGCAAAGCTCGGTTCCTTGCGACGGATTTTTCCCGGCCAGATGCTCATCGCAACTGAACATTCCATTCGGTTGCCCGTGAAACTCATCCAGCGTCTTGAGCATGTGCAGCGCCGCATCGCGATCGGTTTGCGCGCCGGTGATCTCCGACCACACAGCCGCGGCTTTTAACGCCATGCCATTATTCACCCCGTGTGACGCAAGCCCGATATTCGGCGCTTGCACCTTGTCCGTATATCCGAATTGCGCGTATTGCGCTTCCCAGTCATGACCCTGCGCGTGCAGCTTGTGAGCCAGGTCGAGCAACTTAGGATCGGCCGCGCGATTGTAAAGCCAGAGTACACTCACCACTTCATCATGCCAACGGAAGATAGCCCATTCTTTCAGCGGATGCTCATCCAGTTGCGAGAGCTGGTAGGCGAAGTATTTCTGCATTGCCGGGATCACGCGGAAGTCACCGGTCGCCTCCTGATACTGCGTCATGGCTTTCAGCATCACGTAGTTCGGCCACCAGTCGGTATTGCCTTTGGGACCGAGCATACCGTTCGGTTGTTGATTATTGAGCGTCCAATCCATCCACTTCTTGACCTTGGCAATGAGCGTCGGATCGTCGAGTTCATATGCCAGCGGAACCAAGCCATCCAGATAGTACGGTCCACGCTCCCATCCTTCACCCGACCCGCCGATCCACGCGCTGTTCACCAAATCGGGCCAGAATTCGTCGAGGTGGCCACTAAGCCCATTCGCCTGAATGACTAGTTGATCGCGCAGCCAGCCTGTAGGGCGGATGGACTTCAGCGGCAGCAACGGAAACACATTCGGCGCAAGAGGAGCACGGTTCTGAATCGCGAGCTCCGGTTCAGCCGATTCCAGCAATGCGGCCACGATGCCGAGCGCCAGAAACATCGTTGCAAGACCCTGCACTTTCATAGAATGCCTGCTTTCATAATTTCGTTTTGGCCGGTTCCCGAATGGTAAGAATCTGATTCGCCTTCACACGGGCAAGCGTCTGTTTCAGTCCGCTGGGCCAATGAATCTCGAGATCCGCCTTAGTTGCTGTGCCTAATCCAAAGTGCAATCGCGGATCGTTGCAGGAGTAGAAACTTGATTGCGCCATCACTTCCTGCGCCTGCCGCTTGCCATTGTAGGAACAGATCACACGCGCGCCGATCGCACTGCGGTTAGACGCGGTTCCGACCAACTTCACTTTCAACCAGGAGTTGTTGCTCTTCAGATTATTCCGAAGCAGCGATGGCGGCTCGTTCAAGTTCACTATGAGTACGTCAATATCGCCGTCGTTATCGAAATCCCCGAACGCGCATCCGCGGCTCGAGTGCGCCGCCGCGATCCCGGGACCCGCCTGTCCGTTCAGCTCCTCAAACTTCGCATTCCCCAGATTCCGGAAGATGATGCGGGGGGTCTTGAACGGATAATTCGGTATTTCCTTCTCCACCTCCGGATAAACATTGCCCGTCACAAAGAACAGGTCGGGATTTCCATCGTTATCCAGGTCGACTACCCCGGCGCCCCATCCCACATAGCGAGTCTCTACCGCCAGACCGCTCTTGATGGTGCTGTCTTCAAAGGCTCCCTTACCGTCGTTTAGATAAAGAACATTGGTGTCGTCCGCAAAATGCGTTTTGAAGATATCGAGGTTTCCGGTCAGCCGCACATCCCCTATCCCGAGACCCATGCCCGCCTGCTCCATTCCGTCGTCGCTCAGCGCGGCGCCGCTCAACAAGCCAACTTCTTCAAACGTGCCGTCGTGCTGATTGCGGAACAGCAGACTCGGCGTGGAATCGCAGGCGACGTAGATATCCGGCCAGCCATCGTTGTCGAAATCGGCGGCGACCACCGTCATACCGTAACCGGGCAAGGCCTTGGAGATACCGGCGTCCTTGGTGACCTCGGTGAAGGTGCCGTCTCCATTATTGCGATAAAGCGAATGGCGCCCGAACGGCAATCCGCGCGGTCCGCAGTTCACGGGAATTCCTTTCCACGTGCAGTTGCTGTTTGCGCCGGGCTTCTGCGCGTGCTCGAAGTCAAATTGCAGATAGTTTGAGACAAACAGGTCGAGGTGCCCGTCGCGGTTGTAGTCGAGGAAGGAACACCCGGCCCCCCACCGCGTTTCTTTGTCGAGCAGCCCCGCCGCTTCGGTGACGTCGGTAAACGTGCCGTCACCGTTGTTGCGGTACAGCAGGTTCTGGCCGAACTGCGTAATAAAAAGATCGTCGAAGCCGTCGTTATTATAATCGCCGACGGTTACGGCCGAGGCCCATCCAGCGTGCAGCAGGCCGGCTTTTTCTGTAACATCCGTGAACGTGGAATCGCGGTTGTTCTTATAGAACCGGTTGCTGGTGCCTGACGGCGTGCCGGACACACGAGACCCGCTCAACACCAGCAGGTCCATCCAACCATCGTTGTCGTAATCGATAAATGCGCAGCCGCAGCCCACCGTTTCGATAATGAAATCCTTGTGATCGACATCGCCATACACGGTGGGATATTTCAGGCCCGCGGCCTTTCCGATATCTTCGAAAGAGGCGTTGAATGGCAGCCCTGAGGCTTTGCCGCGGGCTTGCGGAGTGGCTTGCCGGGAAACTACTCCCTGTGCGCGCAACGCTCCGGCCGCGGCTAGCCCGATCATTTGCCTTCGGGAAATTTTCATTGCGCCGGCAGCCGAACCACGCGGAACCGATTCTTTTCGACCTCGCTCTTACGGTCCGCCGCAAGCACCTCCTGAAGCTGCCGCGCCGCCGCGCGCGCTTCCTCGTTGCGGTTGAGCTTTCTCAACACCAATACATATTGATTTAGCGCCACGCGATCGGTGCCGTCCAGTTCTAGAGCGCGCTTCAACTCCTTCAGAGCGGGCTCCTGTTCCCCGGACTGAAACAAAAGTTTCCCGAGCGCCGCGTGCGCTTTCGCCAGATCGGGCTCCAGCGTGATGGCCTTGGTTAGATGTTTGCGCGCCTCATGTTCTGATCGCTTGCCAGGATCTTCAGACTTCCGGAGCAGCAGGTCAGCCAACAGAAAATTCAAGGTTGCGTCGTCCGGTGACTTCTTCAGCCGCGGACGGATCACGGCGATTGCGGAATCGATCTGATCCTGCTGGCGCAGCAGCAGCGATAGACCCAGGTCGCCATAGCTGCGGTCCGGCTGCAATCGGCGGGCGCGTTCGAAATCCGCCGCCGATTGCTCCACGTCCGAAGTCTGCGCTGCAATCGCCCCACGCAACGTGTAGAGCGCCGCGGAGTCCGGTAAGTTCGCGATGCCCGCGTTCACTATGTCTTTGGCCACATCGAACGACTGATGATCCAGGCAAACCGAAACCAAGTCAACGTAGTTTTGCTCATTTTGGGGATCGAGTTCCGCAGCTTTTCGAAAAGCGGCAATGGCCTCCGGAACGCGGTTCTGACTCGCGTAAATTGACCCGCGCAAATTTTCAGAGTCCGAATCCACGCGCAATTTGGCGGCGGCCTCGATAGCCTCTGAATCTTTCCCGGCCAGATGCAGCGCCAGCGCGAGATCGTACTGAACCTTCTCATTGGGGCGTAGCGCAAGCGAAGTACGCAGCCGCTCGGCGCCGGATGCGGATTGATTGCTCGCGATCAGGCACTCACCCCATTGCGCCATGACCAGTGAATCGTTCGCGATCATTTTTTCCGCCCGAGAGAAATGCGCATTGGCTCCCGCGCAGTCGCTCTTCTCGAACGCCAGCGACCCGGACATAGCATGCGCGGCGGCATTGTCTGGATCGAGCTCGAGCACGCGCTTCAAGAACAAAGCCGCCTTGGGAACGTGATCGCGATAGCCGATCTCGGCGGCCCCTTCCAGGGCCGGAAGGAATTTTGGCGAGATCGCCAGCGCCTGCTCTAGACTCCGGAGCCCTTCCGGTCCGCGTCCGAGACGACCGAGCGCGATACCGCGCGCGGCCAGCAGCCGCGGATTCGCCGAATCGTCCTTCAAAAGAGACTCCACCTGATCGAGAGCTCGCTGCGCTTCGGGGTCGGAAGGTTTGGACGGTGTGATAACCGGCGAGATCAAAGTCGAAATTAAGATGAGCCGGAGAAATCGCACCAGGAAAATTGAAGACAATTCAAGTGGGCGGGAAACGTTCCCGCCCACTCAAAGTTTATTAGAAAACCAGCCGCGCTCCCAACTGGATGATCCTCGGGTCGTACGTGCTGGTGGATTTGCCGAAGTTCGGATCATTCAAATCGGTATGAATACCTTGCAGATTGACCCGATTGAGAACGTTGAAAAACTCGAAGCGCAATTGCAAGTTGAAGTTGTCGTGAAACGCTTCGAACCGATTGTTCTTAATCAGGCTGGCATCCACGTTGATGAAACCCGGATTGCGGTAGGTTCCACGCTTGAGGTTGCCTTCCGTGCCGAGAGCAGGCTGCCCGAAAGCGGATGCCGGAGCGATGCCATTAATGTATTGTTTCCGGCTGAAACTGCCGGGCAGCCCGGTCGTTGGCGCGTTCGGAAAGTCAAAGTTCACGCCGTCCGCGTTATAGTCGCCGCTGCCCGGCTTGAAGCCGATTACTTTCCCGTTTGCATCCAGAAGGGGCGCGAAAGGAGCACCGTTGAAGATCGTAATGGGATTGCCCGACTGAAGAATAATAACTGAGCCGAACTCCCAGCCGCCCAGGGCCGTCCGCATGAATCCATGACTTGGACCGGGCAACTCCCACGTTGCGGACAGCGAAAAGCGATGCCGCGCGTCCCAATCCGCCGGAGCTTTATACTGGCTCAGGTTGTACTGCGTCGGGACAGCGTAACCGGGATCGCGATTGATCCGCGAACCCGCCTGGCCGAAGTCCGTTACCTTTGACAATGTGTAGGACGCCTGCCACGAGGTTCTGCCGAGTACCTGCCGCACCGTGAAAATGGCGGCATTGTAATCGATCACGTTGCCGTTGAATTCGTAATAGATGGTTCCGAAACTGGGGTTCAACCGGTCCAGGCTTCCATCGAGCAGATCGCCGGGGAACCGATTGATGTCGGTACCGATCAGGCCATTGTAAGTGTGCGAACCGCTGTAAGTGGCGCCCGCAACCAGTTTCGCGGGAAGCTGCCGCTCAACGCCCACAGTATAAATGAGCGTACTGTCAGCCTTGATGTGCGGATCGATTCCGCCCGCGTTCGCGCGTACTCCGGCTAATCCGCCGCGAGCGTCGAGTTGACCGGCGGGCAATGTCGGGAAGGTGAATCCGAAAGGCACTTTATCGCTGGTGCCGATGGCGAATGTCGGTCCGATCTTGTCTCCGACCAGGAACGTCGGCGTGATCAATCCTGGGGGATTCTGACGGATGCGATTATCTTCGCCGAGCGGAATCCAGTTGTGATAGAGGCCGAACCCTCCTCGGATGAGCGTAGTACCTTGCCCGTCGGGATTAAACGCGAACCCGATACGCGGGCTCCAGTTGTTGTTCAACCTTCCCGCATAGGTGTTGCTGACGGTCTTGATCACCGCGTTCGAAACGCGAGTATTCAGGTCGCTTCCGGGCGCGAGGAACACGTTGCCTTCCTTGCCGGTCTTCGAATCTGGATGCGGATTGCCGTAATCGTCCCACCGGATTCCCACCGTCAAAGTCAGCTTTGGACTTACGCGCCACTCATCCTGCACAAACGCTCCGAACGTATCGAGAAGGTGGCGGTAGGCGCCATTTCCGGGCAAGCCTGTTACTGGGTTGAAGCTTACGCCGCCCTCTGAGTACGGCTGGTCGCGAATCAGATCCAAGAGATTGTTGAACTGGAAGTGCGGGCGTTCATAGGGTCCGGCGAACTGCGCGTCATCGTCGCCGGTCCAATATTCCGCGCCAAATTTCAGAGAATGCCTGCCCCTAACGGCGCTGACTACATCGCGCCAGTTGTAATTGTGTTGGATAAAGGTGGCCGGTCCCCACGGACCATTGATGCCTTCCGAGCCATTCACGCCGATATCGGGGACATGGAACGGAATACCCGCATGCGCGCCGCTGCTGCCCTGGACCCGAATCTGTCCATAGCTAAACTCGTTCAGGAGAGTCGGCGAGAAAATGTGCGTCCACGCGAATTGATACGCATTGGTGTTGTTGTTCCCGATGTCGTAAAAGCCTTTACGGATGGCAATGTTCTCGGTGTTTAGATTGGTTTTGTAGAGGCTGAAGTAAAGCCGGTCTTTTTCGAAATACTGGTCAAAGCGAAAGTTGTACTGCAGAGCGTTACGGTACGGGCTGGGTTGAAAGGTCCCGTTCACCAGAACCGGTAAGTCGCATGGAATATTGCCCGCCGCGGCCGTGCCGCAAGAGGAGCCGAACGCCTGTTGCGCCGTCTCATTGGTGCCCAGAATTCCTGTGTTCGTCAGCGGATATTGTGTCAGGAGTTTAGTGCCCAGAGTGTTCGGAAACGCCTGCTGCGCGAACTGGATGAACTGGGGGCTCTCGAAAACGCGCACCGACGTCGCCTGCGATACTTGCGACCGCAACGGTTCAACGGAGGCAAAGAAAAACGTGTGATTTTTGATGATCGGCCCGCCGAAGGTCGCGGAGATATCATGCTTCTTGAACGGCTGGTAACTGGATGTGAATTCGGTGCGCGCACGCAGGCTCTGGTTGGTGAAGAAGTAAGCGCCCGTACCGTGATAACCGTTGGTTCCGGCCTTGGTCGTGATTGCGACCTGCACCGAGCTGCCGCGTCCATGTTCGACGTTGAAGGTATTGGTCTGAATCGACATCTCCTGGACGGAGTCCGGATTCGGCGTCAGATTGGCCGTTCCCTGAAGAATATTGCTGGTGATATTCAGACCGTCGATGGTGAACTGGTTGCCACTCTGGTTGCGTCCATTGCCGCTCGCATCTACGGTCTTTTCAGTCGAGAAATTGTCCGGTGCGTCGCCCGGCGCGCCGTTGCCCACGGCGCCATGTCCCGTAATCCCAGGCGCGACCGCCACCAAGCTCAAGAAGTTCCGCCCCTGCACGGGAAGGTCCTGCAACTGCTGCGTGCGAATGGTCGTTTCGAGCCGTGAGTCTTCCGTCGCGATGGCCGGGCTCTCGGCTGAAACGGACACTTGCGTGTTTGCGCCCGCCACGGTCATCGTAAGAGTGAGCGAAGCGCTCTGTTCGGTAAGCACGGTAATGCGCGTAGTGGAGGTGTCGAATCCGGCTTGCTCGGCCGTGATTTCGTATTCGCCGGGAGCCAGGCTGGTGAAACGATACGTGCCGGCGTTAGTCGATTTCGTTGTGGCGACAACGCCCGTTTGCAGATTTTTCGCCTGCAGGGTAACTCCAGGTAACACGCCGCCGGATTGATCCTGAACGGAGCCTTGGATATTGCTGGTGTACTGCGCCAGAGCCGAGACCGCCCAGACGAGTAACGCTAACATCGGAATGGCGCGGGAAGTAAATTGTTTTGTAAGCAAGAGACCCTCTTCTTTCTTTCCGCGATGTCGCGAAAACGGTTACGTATCTGTTACGTATATAGAGAATTTTTGAACGTGTCAAGCAACTCTCGGCATGCATCGGACATGTAAGCGGTTATACTGAGGACTGTCGGACGCGCCAATGGCCAGCATTCGGGACGTCGCAAAAAGGGCAGGCCTGTCGGTGGCCACGGTTTCCCACGTGCTCAATGGCACGCGGCCGGCTAAGCAGGAAACGCAGGAACGGGTCCGCTCCGCTGTATGCGGGCTCGGCTATTCAACCAATCAGGCGGCACGCAATCTGGCCGGGGGCAAGAGCAGCTTTCTCGGTTTGATCATCTCGGATCTCCGCAATCCGTTTTTCCCGGAGATCACTTCCGCATTTCAGGACCAGGCGCTTCTGCGCGACATGGAGCCGATCGCCCTGAACACCAATTACGATGTCCATCGCACCTTGAACTGCATGCGCCGTATGGTGAGCCTGCAGGTTCCCGGCGTCGCAATTCTGACTTCTCAGATCGATCCCTCTGTGATCGACATGCTTGCGAGCAAGGCGATTCCCGCCGTGTTTCTCGACTTAGGGCGCGTGGACCGCTGCATCAGCAATATCTCAATCGACTATGAGCATGGGATCGAGGAGGCGCTGGCGCATATCACGGAAAACGGGCATCGGCAGGTTTCGTTTATCGGCGGCCCGTGTCATCCGCATTCCGCGAGGCGCCGGAAAAAAGCATTCTTCGATCGTGCCAGCGCCCACGAACTCACGGTGACAGGCGCTATCGACTCCGACTTCTCCGTCCGCGGCGGTTATTACGCGTGCGCCAAGCTGCTGGCCATGCGCGGTGCGACGGCAATCGTCACCGGTAACGATTTGACCGCCATCGGGGCGCTGCATTGCCTCTATGACCGGGGCGTGCGTGTCCCGCAAGATGTCTCGGTCGTGGGATTTGACGACATCACGTTTGCGCAGTACACCCAGCCCGCTCTCATCACTGTGGCGGTACCGCGCGAGGAGATCGGACGTGTCGCGTTCCAGGCCCTTTGGGACCTGATCTCAAACCCGGCTCTACCCGGGAAGCAATACAGTGTGGAGACGACCCTGACCGTCCGTCAATCGACGGCGCGGGCGCCGGACTGCGACAAACCTTTACCTTAGTCCGCATGATAAACTAGCGGCAATCCGACCATGTGGCGACTCGGTATTCTCGCGTATTTTTCCACGCTGATTTTATCTGCCGATGATGCGTTGTCCTTGCGCGCGGTCGCGGTGCTGAAGGCGAATTGTTCGGGGTGTCACGGAGACTCCGCGGCGATGTCCGGGCTGCGGCTATCCTCTCTTGACGAAATGCTGAAAGGCGGCACGCGCGGCCCCGCGATCATCCCAGGCGACGCGAAACAGAGCCGGCTTTATCTCGCAGTCACGCGCGCGGCCGAGCCCGCAATGCCGCCCGGTAAAACCATCGAAGCCGGAGATATCGAAATCGTTCGGCAGTGGATCGACGCGGGCGCACAGTGGCCGGAAGCGAAGGCCAGTTCGTGGTGGTCATTTCAGAAGCCCAGGCGGGTTGCGGTCCCGGAACTCATGAGCGCCTGGGTACGGACCCCGGTTGATGCTTTTATTCTGGCCAAGCTCAACGAAAAAGGTTTAAAGGCGGCGGCCGAGGCCGACCGGTTCACTCTGATTCGCCGTGCCACTTTCGACCTGCACGGTCTACCGCCGACGGCCGAAGAAGCGCGAGCTTTCATCAACGATGCGTCTCCGGACGCTTATGAAAAGCTAGTCGACCGACTGCTGATGTCACCGCGTTATGGCGAAAAGTGGGGACGTCACTGGCTTGACCTGGTGCGCTACGGCGATACCGCGGGCTTCGAGCAGGACCCCTACATCCTCGAAGCTTGGCGCTATCGCGATTGGGTCATCAACGCGCTGAATTCCGATAAGCCCTATGACCGCTTCGTGAAGGAACAGGTCGCGGGCGATGAACTTTATCCGGACGATGCCGATGCGAAATCGGGCACTGGGATGTACTGCGTCGGGCCGAACCGCGACATGTTGTTCAAGGTGGAAGACCAGAACCGCGTCGAAGTGCTGACGGACTATGTGGATACTACTTCGTCCGTGTTCCTTGGACTGACCGTAGGCTGCGCCCGCTGCCACGACCATAAGTTCGACCCGATTCCGCAGCGCGATTATTACCGCATGCGGGCGATCTTCGAGCCTGCGGTGAAGACGCGAGTTTTCCTTGAATACAACGAAGCGCGCGGCTATGACCTCGCCGAAAACCGGCGCGAGATTAAGCTGCGGCAGATCGGCGAAGAGCTTTCTCGCATCCAGGCTCCGTATCGCAAAGAGCTTCTCGAAAAGAAACTTGCCACCGCACCGGGCGAACTCCGCGAGGCGTTTCTGACCGACGGGGCAAAGCGCACGCCGGCGCAGGTGGAAATGGTGAGCGGAGCCGCGGGCCGCACCTACCGCGTCAGCGATGACGAAATCCGCGCGGCGCTCTCGCAGGCCGATGCCGAGCGGCTTCATGCGATTGAGAAGCGGCTGGTTTCAATGTTCGCGGGATATAAGCCGCCGCCCATGTCGCCAGGGATTACGGATATCGGGCCCGAGTCGCCGAAGACCTATATCGCGCCGCGCGGCAACTGGCAGATGCGCGGGGATGTGGTCGGGCCGGGGTTCCTGAGCGTGCTGGGCGGCGGCGATGTGCCGGTTGAACCTCCTCCCGATGCAGTTACGACGCTGCGACGCAAAGCGCTCGCTGAATGGATCGCCAGTCCCAATAATGCTCTTACGGCACGCGTGATGGTCAATCGTGTGTGGCAGGGCCACTTCGGCCGCGGCCTCGTGGGAACACCGAGCGATTACGGCGTTCGCGGCGAAGCGCCTTCGCATCCCGAGTTTCTCGACTGGCTGGCGAATGAGTTTGTGGCGCAGGGCTGGTCGCTGAAGAAACTACACCGCACCATCATGCTGTCCAGCGTCTACCGGCAATCGAGCGTTGGCGGGAGCCCGCGGGATCCACAGAATTTGTATCTGTCGCATTACAACCGGCGCCGTCTGCAATCCGAAGAGATTCGCGATTCCATGCTGGCGGGCGCGGGTGTGTTGAATCTAAAGATGGGCGGAATTCCAGTGGTCCCGCCGCTCGACGACGACGAACTCTATGGCATCATCGGCAATCCGTCGGACGCGTGGGTGGTCACGGCGGATAAGACCGAGCATACGCGGCGCGGTGTGTACCTGATTTCGCGGCGCGCTTTTCGTTCGCCAATGCAAGAAGTTTTCGATTCGCCCGATGGCAATGCGCCATGTCCGCGGCGCGAATCGAGCACCATTGCCCCGCAGTCTTTGACCCTGCTGAATGGGCGATTCACCATCGAGCAGTCGAAGACTCTTGCCGATGCGCTGTGGCGCAAGCCCCCGGCTGAACGGATCGCGGACGCGTGGCAACAGGTGCTCGCTCGGGCACCGTCGGATTCGGAGAGCCATGCGGCCACGGAATTTTTAGCGGCCCAGGCGAAGACGACGGGAAGTCAGCAGGCTGCGCTGGCCGAACTGGTGCGCGGGCTTTTCAACCTGAACGAATTTCTTTACGTGGATTAGGTAACTATGCAGCGAACGCGACGGGAAATTCTGCTCAATGCAGGACGCGGCTTCGGCGCGATGGCACTCACGGCAATGCTGAAGGGCGCGAGTGCCGGCCATGTGAATCCGCTGGCGCCGAAACCGCCGCACACCGCGGCCCGCGCCAAGAGCGTGATCTATCTCTTCATGCATGGCGGCGCCAGCCACGTTGACACGTTCGATCCGAAACCGGAGTTGACGCGCCGCAGCGGACAGCCGATCTCGGCCGAGCAGGTAAAAGGACTGAAAACGAGCTTCATCCACGACCCTTCGAAGGCGCTGCTTCGCGGCAGCCCGTGGAAGTTTCAGCCTCACGGGAAATCGGGCATCGAAGTCTCCGAGCTGTATCACAACGTAGGTGAGCGCATCGACGACATCGCCGTGATTCGCTCCTGCTTCGGCGATGCGTTCGACCATGCGCCAGCGATCTATCTGCGTAACTCGGGGTCGCAGCTCCCGGGCCGTCCTTGTTTGGGCTCGTGGGTGATCTACGGACTGGGATCGGAGAATGAAAATCTACCGGCATTTGTTGTCATGTCGGACGGATCGACGAAGTCCGGCCCGCAGGGTTATTCCGCCGGATTCTTGCCAACGGTTTATCAGGGAACCGTGTTTCGCGGCGGCGTGAATCCGATCCTGAACTTAGCGACGCCGGCCGGTGTGAGCGCTGAGCAGCAGAAGCAGACGCTAAGCTTTATCGACCAGCTGGATCGCGAGCATCTCGCGACACGCGGCGAAGATTCCACCTTGGAAGCCCGCATCGCTTCCTACGAGCTGGCATACAAGATGCAAAGCTCGGCGCCGGAAGCCGTCGACATCACGAAGGAAACCGGCGCGACCAAGAAGCTCTACGGGATCGGCGAGACGCGTACGGACGATTTCGGACGTAAGTGCCTGCTGGCGCGGCGCCTGGTGGAGCGTGGGGTACGCTTCATTCAGATCTACGCCGGCACCAATACGGGTGACGACTGGGACAATGCTCATACCGACCTGGTTGGCTCGCATAACCTGATGTGCGGTAAGACGGACAAGCCCATTGCGGCTCTGCTCACCGATTTGAAAGGGCGGGGCCTGCTGGAATCGACGCTCGTGATTTGGGGCGGCGAGTTTGGGAGAACGCCGCTATCACAGGGACTGAACGGGCGTGACCACCATCCATACGGGTTTTCAATGTGGATGGCGGGCGGCGGGGTTAAGGGCGGTCAAGTGATTGGCGCAACCGATGAGTTTGGCCTGCGCGCCGTGGAAGATGCATTCGATGCGCACGATGTGAATGCCACCATTCTGCGGCTGATGGGGATGGATCACCTGAAGCTGACCCATCTTTATCAGGGCAGGGAACAGCGGCTCACCGATGTCCACGGCGAGCATGAGTTCACCAATAAACTGATCGGAAGCTGACGGCCATGGGCCCGGCCGCGCTCGCCACTGCGGTAATTCACAAGCTGAAAGATCACGGCCATCAGGCGTTTCTGGTGGGTGGCTGCGTGCGCGATCTGCTGCGGGGCGAAGCGCCAAAAGACTTCGATGTCTCGACGGACGCCACGCCCGATCGCGTGCGTGAGCTGTTTGAGAACTCCAAAATAGTAGGCGCGAAGTTTGGCGTCGTGCTGGTGCGACACGAATCCGGCGACCAGGTGGAGGTGGCGACGTTCCGCAGCGATTTCGATTACGAAGACGGGCGCCGGCCGTCACGCGTACACTTCGAAGTCGATCCGCGCGCCGATGTTCTCCGCAGAGACTTCACCATCAACGGCATAATGATGGATCCGGATAGCGGCGAGGTCCTCGACTTCGTCGACGGGCAGAGCGATCTGCGCCGTCGAACGATCCGGGCGATCGGAGATCCCGAACACCGCTTCCGCGAAGATCAACTTCGGATGTTGCGCGCCGTTCGTTTCGCCGCGCGGTTAGGCTTTGAAATCGAAGCGGGCACGCTTGCGGCTATTCGGAAGTTGAGCGCGTCGATTCACACCGTTTCCGCCGAGCGCGTTCACGATGAGCTGGTTCGCATTCTGACCGAGGGAGGCGCGCGCCGCGGGTTCGAACTGCTCGATGAATCCGGCCTGCTGGTTCAGATTCTTCCGGAGATCGCACGGATGAAAGGCGTGGAACAGCCGCCGCAATTTCATCCGGAAGGCGACGTGTGGACGCACACCCTCATGATGCTCGATGGACTGGGTAAGTGCACCGCGACGCTAGCACTGGGAGTGTTGCTGCACGATGTAGGCAAACCTCCGACATTTCGGATTGCCGAGAGAATCCGTTTCGATGGGCATGTGCAAGCCGGCGTCGAGATCGCGCGTCAGATTCTAAATCGGCTGAGATTTTCGGCTGCGGAAATCGAACAAGTGGAGCAACTTGTAGCCAATCACATGAAGTTTGTCGATGTCCCGCGCATGAGGCAGAGCACGTTGAAGCGATTTCTTCGGCTGCCGCGGTTCGAAGAGCACATGGCGCTGCACCGTCTGGACTGTTTGTCGAGTCACGGCGATTTAACCTCCCACGAGATCGCCCAAACGAAGCTGGAGGAGATGCCCGCCGAAGTGCTGAAACCTTTGCCGCTGCTGACCGGGCGCGACCTCATCGAAGCGGGCTACAAACCGGGGCCGGAGTTTTCGCGGATGCTGGCTCTGGCTGAAGACGCGCAATTGGAAGGCCGGGTTCACACGCGCGAAGAGGCATTGGCGCTGATCGAGCATACGTTTCCGGAGAATTGAGTCTAGATGCGCTTAGCGCCGGATCAAACTCAAAAATTCATCGCGCGTGGCATTATGGTTGCGAAACGAACCTAGCATGGCGCTGGTCACCGTGCCGGAGTGCTGCTTCTCGACGCCGCGCATCATCATGCAAAAGTGCTGGGCTTCGCAGACCACTCCGACGCCGATCGGGTCGAGCATCTCTTTGATGCACTCAGCGAGTTCCTGGGTGAGGCGTTCCTGAATCTGCAGGCGTCGCGCGAATACATCTACCAGACGCGGCAGCTTGCTAAGTCCGATGACTTGGTTGCGCGCCAGATAGGCGATGTGGATCTTCCCATAGAACGGCAGCATGTGGTGTTCGCACATGCTGAAGAATTCAATGTCCTTGACGATGACCATTTCGTCATACTTTACGGAATAGATGGCGCCGTTGACGACTTTGGTGGGATCGCTGTCATAGCCGCTGGTCAGAAACTTCAGGGCCTTGTCGACGCGATATGGGGTGCGCTGCAGGCCTTCGCGCGACGGATCTTCGCCGAGCGCGGTGAGCATCTGCTTCACCAGCGGTTCGATCGAAATATCCGGACGTCCGGGCTGCGGCATTTTTACAACACTAGTTTTTCGGCTCATAATTATCTGGCTCCGGCTAGTTCAATGATGCTTCGCTCGGTCTCGTAGATTCGAATGCCGTCGAGCTCGGGCCCGCGCGGAAACGCGCTTTGCCAGGCTTCGCGCAAGCGCCGATCGACAACGCGGCCCAGATTCTCCGAAGTGGGCACGAGCGCGGCGAACTCTTCAATATCCGTATTCAGATTGGCGTGGTGCATGGGCAAGAGAACATGATCGTTCACGACCCGGTCGAAAGCTGTGATATCGATCGCGCGCCCGGATGTGCTATCAATTTCCCCGCGCACGCTGACCTCGAGTTGGTAATTGTGCCCATGGCCGAAGGGGTTATTGCACTTTCCAAAGGTTTCGCGATTCTCTTCTGGTGAAAGCTGGTCCGAGTGCAGCCGGTGCGATGCCGCGAACTGATATTTGCGAGTCAGCCGGATCATCCGAAATAGTCCACAAAGAGGTCCGGCGTCTCATAGACGCGCACGGCGTGCAGCCGCGGCCGGCCATTTTCGAACTGGGGCTTGAGGCGCCGCCAGATGTCGACGGCAATATTCTCCGTGGTGGGAACCACGCGATCGAACGGCGGCACTTCGTAGTTCAAAAAACGATGATCGTACGGATCGATGACGTCGCGATTCAAAATGGCCTTGAGTTCTTTCAGGTCCATCACCATGCCGGTAACAGGATCGGGCTCACCAGCCACGGTTACTTCAAGAGTGTAATTGTGCCCATGGCCATTTGGGTTGGCGGCCGAACCGAACAACGCGCGATTTTCCTCGTCGCTCAGTTGAGGGTTGCGGCAAGCGTGCGAGGCCGAAAATTCTACTCGCTTGATGATAAACATGAACTCAAGTCTGGGATGTGCCGCGCCCACTGCAAGATACACTAAAATGTTAGCAGAGCGGCGGACCCGCCTGAAACATGGACAAGCAACGTACCGATCGCATTTTGCAATCCGCCATTGTGCTGCTACTTGGCCTCTTCGTCTTCGCTATCTACAGCGCCATGCAGGACAAAGTGGTGAGCGCCGGAGACAATGCACCCTCGTTCTCCATCACCGCCTCCAATGGACAGACGATCTCACAGGATAATTTCGGCGGCAAGCTTCTGATCCTGAATTTTTGGGCGACGTGGTGTCCGCCGTGCATCGAGGAAACGCCCTCGCTGATCGAGCTGCATAAGCGTTTTGCGAATCGTGGATTGGTGGTTCTCGGCATCAGCGTCGACAAAAATGAGAAGGCGTATCAAGCCTTTCTGAAGCGCTTCGGCCTTCCGTATCTAACCGCGCGAGATCCCGAAGAGAAGATCAACACCGATTACGGCACCATCAAATATCCGGAGTCCTACATCATCGACCAGCGCGGCAAAGTTCTTCAGAAGATCGTTGGCGCGCGCGATTGGACGGACGAGAAGATGGTGAGTGATGTCCAATCTTACCTCTGAGCCGGTAATCGAAACGCCCGTGGCCACACTGCCTCCAAAGGCGAAGGAACGGCTGAAGAATCTGCTGGGCCCGCGCGGTTATCTCGATCAGCCATCCGACCTGACGCTTTACGAGTACGACGGCTCGGTCGACAAGGTGCGCCCCGAGATGGTGGTGTTTCCTCGTTCGACCGAGGATGTAGTCCAGATTGTGAAGATCACCGGTGAGTATGGAATTCCGATCGTGGGGCGAGGGGCCGGTACCGGGTTAAGCGGCGGCTCGATTCCTCGATCGGGCGGCGTGATCATCGGTTTCGCGCGCATGAACCGGATTTTGAAAATCGATCTGGCGAACGAACGCGCGGTGGTTGAGCCGGGGGTGGTCAATCTCGATATCACCTTGGCAGTGCAGGCGCAGGGATATTTTTTTGCTCCCGACCCGTCAAGCCAGCGCGCGTGCACCATCGGCGGCAACGTTTCCGAGAATGCCGGAGGTCCGCATACGCTGGCATATGGAGTCACTACGAATCATGTGGCCGGGTTGGAAGTCGTGCTGCCCGATGGCTCGGTATTCACGACGGGCGACGAAGAATCCGATTTGCCGGGCTACGATCTGACCGGCCTGCTTACAGGTTCGGAGGGAACCATGGCGCTTGTCACGAAGATTATCTTGCGCCTGATGCATCAGCCCGAAGCCGTGAAGACGATTCTTGCGATCTACAATTCCGTCGACGACTGCGCCGATACCGTGGCCGAGATTACGGCTCGCGCCATCACTCCGGTAGCTGTCGAGATGCTGGATGGCGAAATGCTCGCGATGGTCGAAGAGGCAACGCACGCCGGCTATCCGCGCGATGCGGCGGCCGTGCTGTTGATTGAGCTGGAAGGTTTAAAGGAGGCTATCGAAGAGCAGACCGAACAGATCCGCGAGGTCTGCAGCGATTGCCGCGCGCGAGAGTTCCGCATCGCCAAGAGCGCCGAAGAACGCGATCTCTTGTGGAAGGGGCGAAAGAACGCGTTCGGGGCGGTGGGCCGCGTGAGCCCATTTTATTATGTGCAGGACGGCGTTGTGCCGCGTTCACAGATTGCCGGGACGCTGCGCAAGATTCGCGAGGTGGGGGACCGCTACGGGCTGATCATCGGCAATATTTTTCACGCCGGCGACGGCAACATGCACCCGATTATTTTGTTCGATGCGCGCAAACCCGGCGATCTGGACAAGGCGAAATCCGCAGGTGAGGAGATTCTTTCGCACTGCATCGCGGTAGGCGGTTCGATCACCGGCGAGCACGGCGTCGGAATGGAGAAGAACGAGATGATGGGTCGCCTATTCAGCTCGGAAACGTTAAATGCAATTCAGAGCTTCAAGACGCTGTTCGATCCGGACAACCGGTTAAATCCCGGTAAGGTGCTGCCGACAGGTAAGGGGTGTCTCGAGATTCGGCAAAGACCCCTCAGTGCGACATCAAGGAGTTACTAGTAGACTGGAGAAGTCCCGCTAATGGACGCTGAGTTGAAAAACTATTTAGAGGGTAAATTCTCCGATGTCCGATCTGAATTCGAGGCCGTTCGGCGAGAAATCGAGCGAACGGAGACTCGCCTCCTTACAGAGTTTTGGAAGTGGGGCCGAGCGTCGGATACCCGGATCCGTCGCGTCGAACACAGCGATGCCACCACTGTTGAGCGTCTTGCCTCTATGGAAGAGCGCCTGTTTACTCTGGAACTTCGCGTCGCCGGCGGCAACGAACTATAGGGCGAACGCATCCGCGCCCGCCCCTTGTGAACCTAGCGGTTCAGATTGCTGGCCATACTTCGAATCGCAATCATCGCCGCGGCCCCGCCGAGCACCTTTACCAGGGTCGGGTGCTGGGCGTAGAAACTGCTCGCCGTGTCAATAATGCTTGGGTCGCGCTGCTTAGCCGTCTCGGCGATCTGTTGCACCTCGTCCGGCGACATATTTTGCGCCTGCTGAGGCGCTACAGGGATTCCGCCCGCCGCCGCAATCAACTGATTCAGAATCCCGGATTTCTGATCGGGATTCGAGTGGTTGAACAGATTGGCGATCATGGAACCGAAAGCTGGCGTTTGGTCTGAGCGGAAAGCCTCCGAAAGTCCGTTCGCAACTACAGATTGGGCGCCGCTGCGGCGACCCTTGCGTAATCTTCATGCACCGCGTCGGACGGAGCGTTTGCCGCACCCGCCCCGGCATACTGTTGCACAATGTTTCCGATATCGCCCCAATTCATATATTCTCCTTAGGCGGGAATCACGAGTTCCGTGCCCGCCTTCACACGATCGGGACTATCCATTTTCTCTTTGTTGGCGTTGTAGATCTTCATGTACTCGCCAGCTCTACCGTAAAACTGCTCACTGATGGCAGATAGCGTATCGCCTGGCTGGACCGTGTAGGTCTGGCCCTGGCCGCCGGAAGCTGAGGCACCCGCGGCCTGGGTTTGCGGCTGCGCGGTTTGAGAAACACTGATGTCGAGCGTCAGATCTTTGTATGACGAGTCGACTGCCTTCACTTTATCCCAAACTTTATTCTTGGCGTCCTCGGAGGGGGCGATGCCTTTGATGTAAAGCTTGTCGCCAGTGGACGTCATATTTACGTTTTGCAGCTGGACGTTCTGCTGCTGCATTGCGTCGATCACGGATTGATACTTCTGTTTTAACTGCTCAAGATTCTGTGCCATAAATCAAAAAGGAGCACGCACGCTGCCACCGGACTGGGGATCACAACCGCCTATTACAAGACGTCCAACGCAATCCCGCCCCGTCTCTGAAACTTCCAACTTCTTCGCGATTATATAGATACTCCAAATGCGCCAGGACCTCAAAGACAGCAAAGCGATAATCGAACGAGCTTAACTCGCGATCCCACATCTTCAACGTGAGTTCGTGCGCCGTGAGCGCGTTTTCGCCCAGTAGTGACAGGACCGTGCGGCATCGTTCCTCATGATGCTCTAATGCACGTGCGATCCAATCGCGATGGCCGGAGAACGGCTCGCCGTGCGAAGGTAAAATCAGGTCGATTTCGAAGCCGGCGAGAGATTTCAGCGACTGCAAATAATCGTGCAGCGGATCGGCTTCGGGCAGCCAGCCGATGTTCGGCGATATGCGCTCAAGCATGTGATCGCCGGCAAAAAGCGCGCGCGAGGTCGTCTGGTAGAGGCAGATGTGGCCCGGCGAGTGGCCCGGAGTCCATATGATCTCCAAATCGCCATGCGATGCGGAAATGCGTTCACCACCGCGCAATAGAACATCGGGTTGCAGTTCGCGAAAGCTGCGGCGAACGTTCACGAAAGCGCGTTCCACTCTACCGATAAGGTCCTCGGGAACTCCGGCGCGCAGCATCGCCAAGTGTCCCCAATCTGGCTTGGCGCTGTCACCGGCGAGAGTCGCCAATAACTCCATGTCCCGTGGGTGCATGGCCAGCTTTGCACCGCTGAGAGCCAGCACACGTGGAGCCAGCCCCATGTGATCGGGATGCATATGCGTCAGCACAACATTGGTTACGCCGGACCATCCGATGCCGAGGTCTGCTCGCGCACGGTCGAGCGCGTCAAAGCATTCGGGCGTGTCCATCCCGCAATCGATCAGAAGGTGACCGCTGCGCGTCTCGACGAAGTAGACGTTGATGGATCCCAGCGAAAAAGGGAGCGGCAGTTCAACCCGGTGAACTCCCGGAAGCACAGACATTGCGAGGCTACTCACTGAGTGCGAACGTTCCGTCCGGCTGTAATATCATCAGCACACCGGTGTGAACATCGAACCATGCGCCGTGCAGGCCCAGTGTTCCCGTTGAGACTCGTTCCGCAATCCGGGGAAACGTCATCAGGTTGGCGAGCGGGTAATGCTGAGCGCGAACGAGCGCAGGCTGGGCGATCAACATCGAGGGTGTGATGAACTCGTGGCCGCTGGGGGCACCATTCAGCAGCGTTTGAATGCCGAGACAAAGTCCGTGGCAGAGCACGATAAGATCGCGCACGCCGAGCCCGCGCAGCCCAAATTCGAGCGCGGCGCTGGTGCCATGGTAGGCCGCATCGGGCGCATAAGGCGGCACGAGATTGGCGACGTTGCGAATGACCGTCATCTCGCCCGGCGCGGTGTGGAAAATCATAGCAGGATCAACGCGGCTATCGACGGATGCTAATACCAGCGCCTGAGGGGCTTGGCCATCGGTGGCGAGAGATTCGAATACGCGCCGCTGCTCCGGCCAGCCGTTGGCGCGGAAGCGCCTGTAACCGTCGAGCAGCTTTTTCACGCCGCACCACCGGCGCTCAGATTTGTCACATCGTCAATGGTAAGCTTTCGGACGAGTGAGTCGCAGCTTCGAGGGACGGAAGTGAAGCCGTTTTGGCAATGTTTAAGGGTGTCCACGGCGTGCCTGGTTTTCGCCGTGAGCGCGCAATCCTCTGACGGCGCGCGTCCGGTTTACTCCGCAGCTACGATCTTGCCCGGCGAAAGCCGCCAGTCCGGACCGCTGTCACCCGGAATGTTGATGTCCATCTATGGCGAACACCTGGGCCCGGAAGCTGCCTGCAACGGTTCTGCGGACGCTCATGCGCGTGAACAGCCCAATCCGCAACGGCGGAACCAAACGCTGATCGAGATCCAGGTATTCCCGAAAAAGTTGTGCGAGACCGAAGTGAGGGTCGGCGGCGTGGCCGCCGGACTACTCTATGTGCAGGCAGCCCAGATCAATTTCAAGGTGCCTCAAGAGATCGGGGTGCAAGGAACTGCAAGAGTGCAGGTGTTCCACAAGGGCCAATCGGGGCCTCTTGTTACCGAAACTTTAGCCGCCGGGCAAAACGAGGAATCTGCGGATCGGTTAGCCCAGCGCATCTGGGAGAGCCTGAAACAGGTGCCATGGCAAGCAGCATACCGCCCCGGCGCGGGCTGTACGGTCGTTCGTATACATCCCGCACTGCGCTTCGGGTTGTACGGATATGCTTTTTCCTGTGGCCGGTTAAAAAGCGGTTTGATCGCCGAGTCTTTCTACTACCCGACCGGCGTGATCGAGCCGAGGGTCGTGCTGCGGCGGGCTGACTTCCGCCTTGCGAATCCGTATGCGGCACTGAGTGACGAGGTGGAGCAATCGCTCCGAATCCGGCTGACGCGCGCCTACGGGCCTGGCACGGTTCCCGACCGCGTGTATGAGATCGGCGCAAATTTGCCGCAACCCGGATTGTCATGGCGCGCGGGAGATGTCACGATCTTTCTTCACAAAAATCGAAATTTTGCCGCGCCTGCAGGTGTTCGCGAAGGCGTGCTTCTTGTTGCCGTCCGGCGCGAGGTCTTGGAAGAACGCGAGCTGAAACGCGAGCTGGACAAGGCGTTCGAATCGTCTACCGCGATCGCGGAGCGCGTGGTCGTTGCAGATCTCGCAAAGGATCTCAGTATCCCTGAACTCACCTCTCGAAAGAGGACGGAAGCGGAGACCGCGGCCACGCTGTTTAGTATTCTCCGCGAAATTGATAAAGGCGAACGCGCAACTCGGGCGGCGAGACTGGTTGCCGCCGACCACTTAACGGTGAGTTTGGGAAGTCTCCTTGTGGTCCGGACCATAACCAAGGGAAGCGAAGCGATCACGGAAGCGCCGGACGGAGCGCGCGTGCGTAACCGTTTGGCTGCATTCGGAGTTCATTACACCGGGCCAGGACATTACAGCGGCAACATGGAATATGACCGAATCTTTTTGCGTCGAGCCTGGAACGAGTTTCCGGAGACTTCGTGGGGACAACGCGCTTTCCTGTTGCTGCAGCGGCTGAGCTGTTCGTTTTCAATCGGGACACAAGGGTTTGAAGCTTTTCATTCCGTCATCCAACAAGGCCAGGAGTTCTTGAAAGCATATCCGCGAACGCCCTTCCGCAAAGAGCAGATTTACAATCTGGCGCTTGCGAATGAGACTTGGTGGTCGCTAAGCCAACCTGAGGCGGGCGATCCCACCGTCGAGGGAGCGCACATCGACCGCGCCGCGGCCGGTCGCGCCAGGAAAAACGCGATCGATTTGTACGAAGAGCTGTTTCGAATCGCGCCCGAAAGTCCTGAAGCCCGCGCCGGACAACTGGTATTGCCCCGATTGAAACTGAAGCTTGGAACGGGAGAGCGGGCATTTTTCTGCTATTCGGACTGATGGCAACTCGTGAGAACTTCCATGGATGTCATGGGTCATGGCCATGCAAGTTCAGGAACTGATGTTTTGGAAACCGGAAAGGAATGCGAATGGATTCCTCGGTGTAGCTGCGTGCTTTGCCTGCGCGCCGGCTTCCGCCTCCGCATAACGTTTCTTATTCAGAACCACGCCTTCGATTGCTTTCAGTAAATACGATTCCGCTTCTGGGATTTCCGCCCCCTCGTTGCGGTCGAACGCATAAAGGCTCTTTGCGTCCTCCACAACCCGCTTCAGATCGGCCCCCGTAAATCCGTCCGTCCGTGAGACAAGAGCGCTGTAGTCCTCTGGAGCGAAGACGCTTCCCGATTTCGCAAGGTGCTGCCGCAGGATAGTTTCGCGAGCCTCGCCGCTCGGCAGCTTCATCTCCAGCCACAGTTCGACACGGCCCGAACGGACCAGCGCCAGCGGAAGATGCCCCACGTTCATTGCGGTCATCATCACGCAAACCCGCCCCGCGCTTTCGCTCTCAAGGCCGTCGAGCATGGTAAGCAGATAGCGGTACAACCCGTGTTCCTCGCCGCCCTCGAAGATCGCATCCGCATCGTCGATGAAAATCACCGCGGGAGCATTTTCTTTCGCCGCCTCGAAAACCTGCGCCACTCGCTGATAGAACTCGCCGGTGCCTGCAATGAACGTTCCATCAATCAGAAAGAATTTACCTTTCAATCGGTGTGCCAGAGCTCTGCCGACGGTGGTCTTGCCCGTGCCGGGCGGTCCGTATAGCAGCACGCCGCGTTTCGATCTCAAGCTGAGCTCACCCGCAAGGCGGTCGTTCTCGAGCGGAAGCGCGATGTGAATCTCAAGACTGCGAAGCACGTCGTCTACGCCGATCAAGTCCTTCAGATCCACGTCCTGCACTTCATCAAGATCTACGTTGCTCGTCAGACGTTGTGAACGTAGATAGTCGATGAATACTTGCGTGCTGATCTCGCGCCCCAGCCGCAAGAGCCAATCGCACGCAGCTTTCAACTGATGAGCGTTCAGCTTAGGAGCAAAACGGTATAGCTTTCCGAAATCCAGAGTTTCGGCGAACGCACCCAGCCAGGTACGGACCAGGCTCTCATAATCCTCGGTTCGAAAACGCGGAATGGTAGCTTTGAACGCGCGCTCGAATATCGCAGCGGGAAGGCCGGTAGAGTAGGAGAAGATCAGCGTCTTTCCGTTTTGCGCGGCAACGTTGCATAACGCGAGCGCCGGAGCCTCTAGCCATCGCAACCGCGGGTATGCGTGAGCGCAGCAACTCAGGTCCTGCAGAAGCTGGAAGTCATCGACAATTACAGTTCCATGATGCTTCAGCGCGACACTGACCATGCTGAAGAAGCTCTCTTCGAGCGCGAGAGGGTGATTCGGCGCATTCGCCTCGAGCAGGTCGGAAATCTTTAGAAAACCGCCGCCGGTTTCACGATGAATTTGCGCTAGCACGGTACTCTTGCCGCGCCCGGTTTCGCCTCCTAACGCTAAAACAGGCGCGAACTTGAGCCCTTGAGTGAGCGTTTCGAAAGCGGTTGTCTGAGCAGGGCTGAGACTCACGGTAGGCGCGGCATCCAGCCGGCTCACAATTCTCCCACACTGTCCGGAGGTGTTTGGCGACGCCCTTTGCCATACTAATGTTAGATGACTTTGTTTCGACGCGCGTATGCCTCCTAGCCCGCGTTACGGGACCGGGATCCTGCCGGATCAGAAGCTGCGGGAACTGGTAACCGCCGGCCAGATTTCCGCGGTGAACGCGATCCTGCCGCGCCAGATTCAGCCTTCCAGCATCGATCTGCGGCTCGGCGCGATGGCCTACCGCGTCCGTGCCAGTTTTCTGCCCGGCGAAAATTCTACCGTCGCCCGCAAGCTGGAGGAGCACCGCCTGCATGAGATCGATCTGCGCTTCCCCGCGGTGCTCGAAAAGGGCTGCGTCTATATTGTGCCACTTCAGGAAGAGCTCAACCTCCCGCGCGATATCTCGGGCAAGGTGAATCCGAAGAGCTCAACGGGCCGCCTCGATATTTTCACGCGCCTCATCACCGACAATGGCCGCCAGTTCGAGTTCATCCCGGCAGGATATCGAGGCAAACTCTACGCCGAAGTCGTGCCGCGCACTTTCAGCATCCTCGTGCGCGAGGGCGCATCCTTGAGCCAGCTTCGCCTCACCCGCGGGACCCCGCGCAATGACGATGCGCAGCTCTCCAAGCTCGCGCGCGAAGAGAAGCTGGTCTATTTCGACGATGAATCTCCGGCCGACCCCACTATTGCCACCGGTTTGCGTCTTACGGTCGATTTGAATGGAACGGCCGGTTCCAGCATCATCGGTTACCGCGCCAAGAAGCACTCCTCGCTCATCGATCTCGAAAAGATCGCATACTACGATCCGGCCGATTTCTGGGACCCGATCCACCGCACGCGCAATCGAGACCTGGTGCTCGACCCCGAAGATTTCTATATCCTCGGGTCCCGCGAAAAGGTTCGCATCCCGCCA
This sequence comes from Bryobacterales bacterium, assembly GCA_038229055.1. GTDB lineage: Bacteria > Acidobacteriota > Terriglobia > Bryobacterales > Bryobacteraceae > JANYJA01. The sequence goes on from JBBROU010000061.1 coordinate 28,189, forward strand.
CACTATGCTGCCGAGATGGTGCCGTACGATCCATCGGTCGGCGAGTTCCGTATCCACTATGCCGGATTCTTCGACCCCGGCTTCGGCTACGGCACTGACGACATCAAAGGCACTCGCGCCGTCCTCGAGGTGCGTTCGCACGAAGTGCCCTTCCTGCTCGAAGACGGCCAGGAGGTGGGAAGCTTAACGTTTGAACGGCTGATGTCGGTGCCGGAAAGGCTGTACGGCCAGGGTATCGGCTCGTCATATCAGAAGCAGGGGCTCGCGCTCAGCAAGCATTTTCGACGGGAGAAATTTGAATCGCAAGCATTTTGATATCGTCGGCGTGGGGCTCAACGCGACCGACACGCTGCTAGTGGTGCCGCACTTTCCGGCATACGGCGGCAAGGTTCCATTTCACGATGAGATTCTGAGCCCCGGCGGACAGGTCGCCAGCGCCATGGTCGCGTGCTCGGCTCTCGGATTGCGCGCCAAATACATCGGCACGGTTGGGGACGATGAGCGCGGCCGCGTGCAACTCGAGAGCCTTCGGCGCTCGGATATCAATCTGGATCACGTGCAACTCCGCCCGCACTGCGCCAACCAATCCGCCTACATCATCATCGACCAATCCACCGGCGAGCGAACCGTATTCTGGAGCCGCCCCGACTGCCTCGCCATATCGCCCGGCGAGATCACCGAAGACCAGATCGCCTGCGCGCGTTTCCTTCATATCGACGGTCACGATACGCCGGCTGTGGAGCACGCGGCCCGCATTGCGCGCGCTCACGGAATTCCCGTCAGCGTCGATGTCGATACCATCTATAAAGGGTTCGATCGCGTTCTGCCCTTCGTCGACTACCTGGTGGCAAGCTCCGAATTTCCCGGCCGCTGGACCAAAGAGGAAGATCCGTTTCGCGCGTTGACTCTCATCCAGAAGGAGTACGGGATGCGCGTCGCGGCGATGACCCTCGGCGCTCACGGGGCGCTGGCGCTCGAAGACGGCAAGTTCCATTATTCGCCCGCATTTGTAGTCAATTGCGTGGACACGACCGGCGCCGGAGACGTATTCCACGGGGCCTTTTGCTATGCTGTTCTCGAAGAGATGCCCATGCGGGAAGCGCTTGATTTCGCCAATGCGTTAGCGGCCCTGAACTGCACCGCGATTGGCGCGCGCGGCGGAATCCGTGGAATTTCAGAGGCGCGCGCGTTGATGGCGCGTGCCGAACGTCGCATCGATTCCGGGATTCAGGCGCAGGCCCGGTAGCCGATGTTTCCCATCCGCGACGATCAGCCGAAATACTCCACCCCCATCGTCACCATTCTGATTCTCGTGCTGAACGTGATGGCGTTCCTGTTCGAGATTTCCCTGGACGATTATTCCCGCAATCATTTCATCGCCGCCTTCGGCCTGATCCCATCGCACTTCCATTTCACGGCGCTGCTCACGTCCATGTTCATGCACGGCGGGTGGTTCCACATCATCGGCAATATGGTGTTCCTTTGGGCGTTCGGGCGCACCATTGAGGACGCCATGGGATCGGAAAAATTCATCCTCTTCTATCTGCTGGCGGGCCTCGCTGCCGGCATGACGCAGGTGCTGTTGAACCCCTTTTCGTCGGTGCCCGTCGTTGGGGCCAGCGGCGCCATCGCTGGTGTGATGGGCGCCTACCTCGTAACGTTCCCAAGCGCGCGAATCCACACCATCGTGTTCATTTTTATCTTCTTCACGACGCTCGATATTCCGGCGGTTTTGATCCTGGCCTACTGGTTCATTACTCAGCTCTTCAGCGGCCTCGGCAGCATCGGGTACTCGCACGTGTCCGAAGGCGGGACGGCTTGGTTCGCGCACATCGGCGGCTTCGTCGCGGGGATGATCCTTATCAAGGTGATGGGAATCCGGAATCGCTTTTATCAGAGGCGGAGCGTCTCCTGGTAATGCTCGATGTGCTGGCGATCGCGGCGCATCCCGACGATGTGGAACAGACCTGCGGCGGCACGCTGCTGGCGATGGCGGAGAAGGGCTATCGTACGGGAATTCTCGACCTGACCGCCGGCGACATGGGAACTCGCGGCACGCCCGAAACTCGCATCGCCGAATCGCGCGATGCCGCCAGGATTTTGCTCGCCGAGTATCGCGACAATCTCCACTTCCCCGACGCGCGCCTTGAAAATGGCATGGCCGGACGGATGACGCTCGCGGCCAGAATTCGCGAACTGAAGCCTCGCGTCGTGATTCTCCCTTATTGGGAAGGCCGGCATCCGGACCACTACCGGGCTTCTGAGATCGGTTACGAAGCCTGCTTTCTCGCCGGGCTAAAGAAGCTCGATCAGTACACGGAGCCGCACCGTCCGTTCAAGATCCTTTACGCCGCGATGTACGCCAACGTGCAGCCGTCCTTCGTGGTGGATATCTCCGCGCAGTTCGAGCGCCGCATGTCGTCGCTCCTGGCCTACCGGTCGCAATACGGCGAGACCCAAAACGGCCAGGACCTTTTTCCCGACGAAGCTGAGATTCGCGAGCGCTTGGCCGCGATGGCGCGGTTCTACGGGAATCTGATCGGCACCAGGTACGGCGAACCGTTCGTTGTAAAAGAAACCATGCGCGT
>JBBROU010000062.1:0-30570 GCA_038229055.1 Bryobacterales bacterium
GATGAGTTCACCTTCAGATTCAATCTGCGCCGGTCTCGCAACCGCAAGCTCTTTTATCGGCTCGTCCAGCAGGCCGCCGCAGTTGACCCAGCGCCCTACAAATCGCTGGTTCGTTGTGCCGCCGCGACTACAGACCGGCACAATACGGCTGATAGCATAGCGCTGAGCGCCCGACCGCTGAGCAATTTGCGTATGGTGTAGAGAATCCTGTTGAAAGCGGTGTTAGATCTCAAGTTCCAAATCTTTGATGTCACGGCATTCCTGAACCAGAATTGCCCGAACCACTTGAGCGCGATTCTGAATCAACAGTAAAGTCAAAGAAAAGCATACGATGTTTTTACTGAGTTCCGTGACGGAAACGTTGGCGTTCGCCAGCGCGCCACCACGGGCATCGACAGCAGTCCCATAAATATTCCCATATACTTGCTGCCCCCATATAGCGGTCGGCAACAGGAAAACTGCCAACAGGATGACCTGTGCCACAAACGCGGAACGGCATCGCTCTATTCTCGACATCGAATTCTCCCTCGCAAATTCGCCGGTCGATCTCCAGTGTTACCGCCGGGCTGTGCACCGGCCAATGCGCTGCCGTTGTCACGAAAGTATCTGCAGGCTGAGGCGAGATATCAAGCGGAGTCGTGACGCAACGCTACTTCGCGGCTCCGGGGATCCCGGTGGCGATATCCAAGCGCAATTCTCTTGGGAGGCGGTTCCGCATATCGCCCAGATTCGTATTTAACTGCCGAAGCGACTTGTTGAGATCGATCGTGGCGATGGCCGCCGATCCTCGCTCCCGAGCGACGGCCAGCCACTCACCGCTCGGATTCATAATATACGTCGGATGATCGTAGCCTGACGCCACAAGGTAGACCTGGTTTTCAATCGCGCGCGCCTTGGCGAGCGTCTCGTCCCCGCCCCAGATCGGCATGACGACGATCTCCGCCCCGCCGGCCGTTAGTCCTCGAGCCGGGTCGGCGTAGGCAACGTCGTAACAAGTCATAATTCCAAGCGTTCCGAAGTCGGTTTGGAACACTGGATAGTCGTTGCCCGGCGCCAATTGCTCCATCTCTTCTCGCGGCAGGTAGACTTTCCGGTACTTGCCCGCAAGATTGCCGGCGCGATCTAAGAGAACGGCCGTGTTATAGACAACCTTACCTTCGCGCTCATAGAGACCTCCCACCACGTAAGTTTTGTGCTTGCGGGCAAATTCCCCAAGACGTTTTGTGGTTGGCCCCGGAACAGCCTCGGCCACTTCGGCATAGCGCTTGCCTGTGCCGACCACCGTAATTCCCTCAGGCAGGACGACCAGATCCGCCTTGGCGGGAACCACGCGTTCGGCCGTTGCTAAGAATTGCTCGACGCTCTTTTCGGGCGATCCGGTTGACTCGGGACGAAGGTTCACGGACGCGATCGTGACCAGGCGCGATGGAGGTGTCTCCACGCGCTCCAATCTGATGTCGTCCCACCAGACGGTGGCTTGCGGTGCGTGCGCGAGAAATAGCTGCACCATAACGGCGCCGGCGTCCTTGGGCGCTTGGGTCTGGAGTGTCACGCTCTTCCACTCGCCATCCTTTGTCGAACGATAGGCGTAATCTACCTCGCCGGCACGCTGGCCATTCGCCTGCCGCCAGTCGAGGCGGGGCTGTATCTGCCAATTCTCACTGGTAACTCCAGTCGACCGGTAATGCACCGTCAGCCGATACCAAGCGCCCGCTTCGATGCTGGTAAATTCGCGCTGCCAGCCACCGAACGCCCCGATATTGCCATTTCCTGAAACCGAAAGGGAACCAGGTTCGCCGAGCGAGATTACGTTCTCCACCCAGGTGCGTGGCATGGTTTCGGGCCGATCGCTCCACGCCGTCCAGCCTGGCGCATCGGCGCTGAAAGCCGATTGCCGGAACCTTAACCCTTCCGTTGCAGACATTTGCAACGCAACAACCGAGAACAGAACGAAGGCGCGAATCATGGGTCACTCCAGTCCTATCTCTCTAGAATCCCAGAAAATTAACTGAGAGATTTGGCGCGGGATCGGTACTAAAGGTTCAAGTACCTCCCGTCAAGGGGCTTCCCTCACGATTGTTTGTGGCTCAAGAGAGGCCCCGTTTCACCTCAATGTCCAAGACCATCTACGAATTGAACCTTGGCAACAACGGCAAACCGCTCCACCCACCCGCGCTTGGCGCTTACCTGAGTCTGCTCCAGAGTATCGAGCGGCATGCGATCGAGATCAATCAGGACGCAACCAGGAGTCTGCAACTCGGACTCCGATCGTTGTATCGAGAGCTGGCGGCTGACGCTCGGCCCACTACCATTGAATCGAGTGAGTCAATTGTCGATAGCCTGCTTAAGACTCACGGCGATGCCACACTGGCTGCGCACTCGCAGCGCGAGGGGGATGTGCGAGAGATCCTCTCCGTTTTGGGGAGTGTCGCGGAAAGTCTCACCTTACATGGGGAGCGCCAGAATTCCCGCCTGAAAGGGATGACCGAAGATCTGCGAGGCGCCTCGCGATTGCACGATCTCAGTGAGATTCGGCGTGCATTGAACATCCTTATGCAAGAGTTACGGGTCACCAAAGAATCGATGTGGGAGGAGAATCAACGCTCCGTGCTCCAGCTCCAGGCTCAACAGACGCGATTTCAAGAGCGCCTGGACCGCGCCGAAAAATTGGCCGCGACGGATCAGTTGACGGGTCTGCTGAACCGCCGCGAAGGTGAAGCGAGATTAAGCGATAGAATCGCAGGGAAGAAGCCTTTTTGCCTGATGATCCTGGATTTGGACCAGTTCAAAACGATCAACGACAGAAACGGGCACAACGCCGGCGACCATGTGCTTCGAATTTTCGCCAAGAATCTCTCGAAGCTGCTTCGCCCTACCGACGCCATCTCCCGGTGGGGTGGAGACGAATTCGTCGTATTGATGGACATCCCGCTTCAGGCTGCCACCGAACGAGCCGCTCAGATCCGGTCGAAGACGAGTGGCCGGTATATCGTCATGATGCTGGGCAGGGAAGTGCCGCTTCAAGTTAGCGCCTCCATCGGCATTGCCGAGTATAGAAGCGGCGACGATGCCGAGCATCTGTTTGCCCGCGCCGACCAGGATCTGTACAAGCAGAAGAATTTCGCTGCGCCGCTTCCGGTATGACGCGTCGCGAAATTTTGATCGCCACTGCGGCGTGTTTGGCAAAGCCGCTTCCAGCCCAGCTCCCCGCGAGAATCGATTATCACGATTACCCCGCGTGCCTGCCTAACTACCTTGGCGCGCTTGCGACCGCCGCTTACGAAAGGAGAAATCGTTCGGTAGCCGCCGCGAACAATCCCGAAGCCATTCGGCGCCGGCAGCAGTGGGCCGTTGAAACGTTTTGGCGTATAGCAGGAAAACCGCCAGTGCGCACTCTGCTCAACGTGAAGACGACCGGCTTGTTTGACACTTCGAAATATCGCGTCGAAAACCTGTTATACGAGAGCCGCCCCGGCGTCTTGATTTCTGCGAACTTGTACTTGCCGGCAGGCGCCGGGCCTTTTCCGGGCGTTCTTTTCCAGATGGGCCACAGCCCCGAAGGGAAAGCGTCCGATTCCTACCAGCGCTGCTGTCAGGGCTTGGCGCAATTAGGTTACGTTGTGCTTGCATTCGACCCGATGGGCCAAGGCGAGCGCACGAACTATCCTGGGCCGGATGGCCTGACGCGCCTCGCCAGTACCGATGACGAACACACCGTTCCCGGGCGCCAGATGCTTCTGCTCGGGCAGACCGCGACGAACTGGCAAGTGTGGGATGCGATGCGCAGCCTCGATGTTTTGGCGGCGCATCCGCTAGTCGATTCCAAGCGGTTGGCTTCTACCGGCCAATCGGGCGGCGCTACGCTCACCATGCTTCTCGCCTGTGTGGACCCGAGGCTCGCGGCGGTGGCGCTATCGTCCGCCAATACCGAGAACTTCGCCTGCGCCGATTTCCATTCCCCTGGTTCGACCGACGATGCTGAACAAGATCTGATCGGGTCTGGCCCTCTGGGGTTCGATCGATGGGATTTGCTCTGGCCGTTTGCACCCAAACCCCTTCTGGTCATCACCAGCGCGAAGGACTTTTTCGGAACCTATTCACCGAGTTATGAACAGAGCAATCGGGAAGAGTTCGTTAAGCTTCAATCCGTTTACCGGGCCCTCGGTGCGCCGGCCGCAATCGAATATGCGCAATCCCCGCTCCCCCATGGGCTTTCTTACGCGCAGCGGCTCGCCATTTACAACTTCTTCGAAAAGCATCTGAAACCCAATGGCCGACTGATCGCCCAAGAGCCTGACGTACAGCCCGAGAAAGCTGAACGGCTCTTCGCCGCTCCTCAGGGCAATGTGAAAAACGCAGGAGGAAAAACTCCCTTCGAACTCCTGCGGCCAATGATCCCCAAGGTCAGCCCGGCCCTCGATCTTCAAGGAGTACTCGGCGTGCGGCCCGCTGCCTCCATCCTGAAAATCCTAAGCGTTGTACCGTCGTCGGAATGCGATGTAAGTGCGATCGAAGTTCAATCCGCGTCCCAGATTTGGCTGCCTGCGTGGGTTTTTCAGAAGCGGCGGGATCGAAGCCGTAAGCTGCTGCTGCTCGATTCGTCAGGGCGAAACCGTAACTGGCGGGAAGGCGGGCTGTGCCACCAGCTGGCCGCCGCGGGCATCACCGTCTATGCGGCCGATGTGCGCGGCATCGGAGATCTGCAGCCTCAGTTTAGCCAAGGTGCTCCGGCTTACGAAAGCGAACATCAACACATAAGCGAGTATGCCTGGGCTTCGCTAATCCTCGGCAAGAGTCTTCTGGCCCAGCGTGTCGAGGATATTCTCGCACTGGCATCCGCCGTGGGCCCGCTGGCAATCGCCGCACGCGGTGAACTTACGGTACCCGTCCTATGCGCCGCCGCAATCGATCCTCGAATTGAAAAGATTTATTTAGCCGAGCATCTGCTTAGCTGGAGATCGCTGGTCGAGACTGAAAATTACTCGCACTCTTTCGCCAACTTTGTCCCTGGAATCCTCACGCATACGGACCTGCCACATATTGCCGCGGGCTTATCTCCACGGCCGATCACTCTATCCGGGGTCGTGAGTGGCGCCGGCCACCCGGCCGGTTCCGGCGAGGCGCGCCTCAGATATCCAGGCGGCCACATCGCTATTCAGGATTCGCCGGCATGGGATTTCGCGGGCCTTTTGCGCTTCTCTCAAACTTAGGCGGGCGCTTCGGTAGAGATCGTCTCCGTGCCGGGATTCCAGTACATCTTGCGGCCTTCCCAATACGACTTCGTGGCCATGATGTCGGTAACCGAGTGGGCGAATCCTTCCTTAACGGTTGCGTTGGGAGCCTTGCGGCTGCGAACGCAATCCACAAAGTTCGCCATATGATAGGTCACGTTGTCGTCGATAAAGGTCGGAGGCAGCGCGGTGCTTCCCGGCAGCGTCACAAAGCGGCGCTCCCGATGAATCATCGGGTTGTCTTCGTGATTCCCCTTCTCTTCGATGATTTCCCAACGCGGGCTCCCTTCGCCGCCTATATTTGCGAGCGTCGCCTTCTTACCCATAAGGCGCGTGAAGCTTTCCGCGTCGTTTCCAAAGCTGGAAGAGAAGCTCACCAGGTAACCCTTCGTCGATTCGATCAGCGTTTGAAACGTATCCGGATTCTCACGTCCGTCATGCCAAGCGAAGACCCCGCCGGAACTCACCACCGATCGTGGCGCTCCGTCATCGAAGAAGTAGTTGATTAGATCGATTGCATGACACAACCACTGATCGGCGAGTCCGGCCGAGAAGTCGCGATAGAGACGGAACTCAAAGTAGGCCTGCGGGTCAAACGGACGGAAGGGTTTAGTCAGCAGCCATTTGCGCCAGTCCGTATCGGACTCGAGAATCTGCTTGACCTCGGGCCTTCCGCGCCACCGCGGGCCGTGATAGTTCCAGACGATCTCCACTTTGCTCAAGTCGCCCAAAGCGCCTGTCTTGAGCAGATCCTTCACGGCGATCTGGTAAGGCTCCGACCGGTGTTGCGTGCCCATTTGACAGATGCGGCCAGACTGCAGGACTGCATCGCGCGCCGCCTTCGCCTCGTCCAGATTGTTCGCCATCGGCTTTTCGCAGTACACGTCCTTGCCGGCCTGCGCGGCAACGCGGAGATGAGTAGCGTGCTGGAAGTCGGCCGTCGAAATTAGAACGACATCCACGTTTTTCAGCGCGAGCAGGTCGTCCATATACTGGAAGCTCCGCGGAGCGCGTCCGTAAACTCCGGCGGCGCGGCTCACGGCCGCTTCCCGATTCACGCTCCAGAGGTCGCAAACTGCCGTCATCTCCAGATTCTTCTCGTCTTTGAGGCGGGAGGCAATCAGAGCCAATCCGCGACCGCGAGCGCCCACCCCAATGTGGCCAATGCCCAGGCGGTCGTTCGCCCCCGGAATGCGAGAGTACGACAGAGCGCTGGTTGCGAGAGAACCTGCCGCTGCCAGGGTCGATGCGGATTTCAAGAATGAACGGCGTGAGCTTTGGTTGTCCATTTGAGTGCCTGCGGATATTATGCTCTTCGGTCGCGGTCAAAAGTCCAGCAGCAAGGAATGCGGCTGACGCGTTTTTGGAGCGCGTACCAGCGTAACCAGAATGACGGTGGCGATACACGGAATCAACGAAGCTGCAATGATTACTGGCTGAAATGAAGAGGCGTCGGCGACGCGGCCGATGAGATAGGTGGTCAGCAGTGTGACCAGCCCGGCCCCGGTTCCGCTGAGGCCGCTCACCGATGCGACCGCGCGGCTTTGGAATACGTCCGCCGGAAGGGACAGAAACATGGTGGCGCAGCACGCGTAAGCAAACGTGGCAAATGAAAATAAGCCGATCACCAGCCAGTAATTATTTGTGAAAGTGGCGGGAATCAAGGCGAGCATGCAAGGTCCAAAAATCATCAGCGTGGCGCGTCGGGCTTTACCGACCGGCCAACCGCGGCGGATCCAGTGACTCGAGAGTCCCGCGCCAAAAAAGTTGCCGAGGTCGGCTGCCAGAAAAGGCGCCCAAAAGCCGAGAACGCTCTGTTCGATCCGCATCCCGCGGCTCACGAGGTAGACACCAAACCATTCCGCGATCAGAAACCAATACGGGTCCAGCAGCGCGCGTCCGATTATGATTCCCCAGGTTTGTTTCAGCCCGAGCAACTCCTTCCACGTGGCCGGTTCGGCGGTTGGAGATGGCGGGGCTTGGCCGCTCTGAATCAGTTCGCGTTCACTTTCGGAAATCCGTGGATGCAATTGCGGCAGGCGATACATGCGCAGCCAAGCAATAACCCAAATGAAACCGAGCAGACCCGGGACAATCATAACGGGCCGCCAGCTATGGGTCTGACGATAGATGAAAAGGAAGAGCCACGGTGCGATTGCGCCGCCAAGCGAAGATCCGCTGTCGAACAGTGCGACGGCCCAGGCCCGTTCGCGATCGGGGAACCACTCCGACGTGGCCTTGGCCGCTCCCGGCCAATTCGCCGCTTCTCCGCAGCCCAGCGCGAACCGGAAGACGCGGAAGCCCCACAATCCGGATGCGAGCGATCCTAACGCCGCGACCGTCGAATAGAAGCTCACGCTGAGCGCCAACCCGAGTCGAGTGCCGACCCGATCCAGCAGCCGCCCCGAAATCATCTGCATCACCGTGTAGGAAAGACGAAACGAAATCAGCACCGTGGCAAAATCGCTGTTGCTCCAGTGATAATCCGCCATCAGAAATGGCGCGAGGACGCTCAGGGTTTGGCGGTCAAGGTAGTTGATAACCGTTGAGCCAAGAAGGAGGCCGCCGATCCACCAACGCAGGTTCCGCATACTTTTGCGAGGAGCATTCCGCATCGCGTCATCATACTTTAGGTGATCGCGGCGCTGATGTCGCGTGAGGATACATTGTAGGTGTGAATTCAATGCCTTCGATCACTCGCCGTGCCGTTCTGGGCGGCGTCGCTCTGGCGCTCAGGGCCGAACCGGTCCGTTTGCCTCGCAAGATTCGGGTCGCGATCGTTGGACTCGATGGGCATGCGGACGAGATCGCCAACCCTCTCGATCGTCTGCCGGATGTTGAAGTCATCGGCATCGCGGATCGAAACCCCGCGGCCGTGCAGTCGTTTGTCAAGAACCGGCCGCGGCTGGCGTCTGCCCGCGTGCACACCGATTTTTTGCGCATGCTCGATACTGAGAAGCCAGACTTGGTAGCAGTCTGCAATAACAACGGTGAGCGCGCGGCAGCAATCATTGCGTGTGCCGATCGAGGTCTGGACGTAATCGCCGAAAAGCCTCTTGCGATCTCGCGCCGCGACCTCGAAAAAATCCGGAAGGCCGTCGCGCGTCGTCAGATCAAGATCGGCATGCTGCTGCCCATGCGCTTCGATCCGCCGTATGAGGCCCTGAAGCAAATTGTCTCGTCGGGCGATATCGGAGATGTCATTCAAATTTCCGCGCAGAAATCCTACAAGCTTGGTCATCGCGAACAGTGGTACAAGAAGCGCGAATCATACGGCAGCACGATACTGTGGATCGGTATTCATATGCTCGACCTGATGCGGTGGACCAGCGGCCGCGAATTCACTCATGTGAGCTCGTTTATGGGCCGTACCGGTTTCAGCGGTTTTGGTGACATGGAGACAACCGCGGCAACCGCGATCCGCCTCGACAATGGCGGCACCGCTACTCTGCACCTCGACTACTGCCGGCCGGACACGGCGGCGGATCATGGAGACGACCGGTTGCGCCTTGCGGGAACCAAAGGCGTTGCCGAGTACCTTTCCGCCACGGGAGTCACTTTGATGACGGCGACGTCCAAGCCCCAGGTGGTGCACAATCTGCCGCAGCCCGGATCGGTGTTCATTGAGTTTCTAAAACACGTCTACGCCGGCCAGCCCACTTCGCTTCCGCCAGAGGAAATCTTCCGCGTTTGCGAGATAACGCTCGGCGCAAATGAAGCCGCCGAAACGGGCAAGGTCGTCAAACTTACATAGCACTCGAATTAAGAAGCGGGAAGCATCGGGAAGAGTTCTCGAGTCCGTTTTGGGTCCGGTTGCGCCCCGTATTCGCAAATCTCAAACGCCTCGTACAATGTCGGGTGCTGGACAGGCCCGTACCATTTTGCATACGCCTGCTCGATCTCGGGCGTAGGACTCGGTTTCCGGCGCTCCGCCAGCCACCTCCTGCGCTCTTCTTTTCCGGATGGAACTGAGACACTCGCGTTGACGTTGGTCTGGAATTCGTAGAACTGCGATTCGTTTGCATCCAGCGCATCGATCTTCTTGTCCCAGACAGAAGTAATGTCCACGACGATGTCAGGCTTGAACGGTGTCGGCTTCTTAAACCTATCCTCGTAATACAAGAATGTTGGATTGCGGTTCACAATTGGAACATTCGGCAGCACAGCCGGAACGGCGACCATGTACGCAGAGTCTTGCACGAGCACCCCGGTATACCGATGATCCGGATGATAGTCGTTGGGCCTGGGGCTCAGCACCAGGTCTGCTTGCCACTCGCGAATCTTTCGGATGATCTCAAGCCGATTCTCCAGGGTCGGCATGAGTTCCCCATCATGCACATCCATGACGTCATATTCAATACCCAGGATCTTGGCTACCTTCGTCGATTCCAGACGCCTCCTGCGCGCCAACGGAGCGCCGCCCTGCACCGGATGCCCCGCGTCGCCGTTGGTAGTCGCCACGAACTTGACGGCATGCCCGCTCTTGGACCAAAGCGCGGCAGTCCCCCCGGCTCTGATCTCGCAGTCATCCGGATGAGCGCCAAAGGCGATGATGCGGATGGTATTTCGTTTTTGAGCCGAAGCTACAGACACTAGCCCCGCTCCAAGCCGCATTAGAAATTGTCTTCTTTCCGTTCGATGCTGTTGCGTTGGCATTCCAATACCTCGATCTTGTCGAAAAGATTTAGCGGGCTACGAGCCGTTGCTGCCTAGGCGCAAACTCATGAGGCCCGCGTACTTGCGGACCATCTGTCCAAGTGCCGGCAACTCGGACTTGGTGATCTGGTGCGTCGTTCCGGTCAAGCTGATTCCCGCGACGGGGGAACCACCCGAGCCCGGAACGGGCGCGGCCACACAGGCCACACCCATCTCGCCCTCGTTCATCTCCACCGCGTAACCAAGGCGCCGGAATCCGTTGAGCTGCTTTTCCAATAAGGCCGTGGAGGTGATGGTTCTCTCGGTAACCTGATCGAGCGTGTATTTTTTCAGAAAACTTTGGAGGTCGGCACCGGGCAGTGCCGACAGAATCGCCTTACCCACGGCCGAAGCGTGCGCGGGCCATCGCATCCCGATATAAGAGGAAAACTGAACCAACCCTGCGCCAGGCACCCTGTCGATGTATATCGATTCGCCATCGCGCAGCACCGCCATGTGTCCGGTGAGGCCGGATTCTTTCACGAGAGCTTCAAGAAGTCCGTGACACCGGCCCACGATATCGATTCGCTCGACCGCGCCCTGCGAAACGGCCAGCATCTTCGAACTTAAGCAGTAACGCGAATTCTCCGTGTCGCGGTCGAGATACCCCAGCGTTTTAAGCGTATAGAGAATCGTAGCGGCCGAACTAAGCGGCAGTTTCAATTCCCGGTGGATGTCGGAGATGGTCATTCCGGCATCTTGTTTTGCCAGCAGATCGATTATCTCAAAGGCTCTTTTGATTGCGGGAACCAGATACGGTTTCGTCATCGATTAAGTCTCTTCGAGCATCGCACATGCGAATGTTCAAGCGGGGGGACCGAACGACGCGCGTTCGATCCCCGTTGGGCGATCAGAAGATGAATTTCACGACGAACTCCATGGCTCGCGGATCCGTCTGAATATTCGTGATGCGGCCGAAGTTACACCCAGCCTGGTGCACCCGGTCAGTGGTTCCGTCGGGGAGTTGCGGCAAACAGAAGCTGGTGTTCGGCAGGCCCAGGTTCTGGTGATTGAGCGTATTGAACACCTCCCACCGCAGCTCTACATACCTTTGCTCCGTGAAATGGAACTGCTTGGCTAAAGAGGAATCGACGTTCCAATACCCAGGGCTCCGAAGGCCGGGCAGACGCACCCCCGCGTTGCCGAACTGCCACGCACGGTCATCCGTCGGGTCGTAGTTTGCCCAGAAGTTCTGATCCGTGCCGAAAGCCGGAGCGAAGGCGGACGGATTGATCCACTGTGCAATGCGGTGCTGCTTGTCGCCCTTTCCGTAAGAGATAGGACCGGTGAGGTTGCAGCGTCCCGTGATCTCGTTAGAAGGGCAGCTTACGCTGAGCGGAATTCCGGTGGCAGCGTTGAAATTGCTGGTAAGCTGCCATCCGCCCAATACAGCGTTAAGCAAGCCACCTCGGTTGAGGAACGCGCGTCCCTTTCCGACAGGCAATTGGTAGCTGGCCACAAAATTGAACATATGGGGGATGTCGTCGGCCGCAATGGCGCGGTCGGCGTTCTTGTTGTCGATGTCCTGAAAATTCCCATAAATTCCCCCAGTGGCTCCGTAGCGGCCGCCCACTCCACCGCCTCTGGCGTAGGAGAGCGGGTTGACGAGCATGGTGGCTATATTGATGGTCTGGGCGTCGGTGATCTTCTTCGAGAACGTGTAGGCGGCGATGAAATCAAAGCCATGTGACAGGCGTTTCTGAACACGGACGTTCATGCCGTGATAGATACTGGTGCCGTCAAAAGCCACGTTGTTCTGGATTCCGCCGAAAGCGGGATAATCCTGCAACAACTGCGAAAGCTGAGTTTGCGGTCCCCAAATCTTTGTGAGGGCATCCGCCGCGGCCCCGGAGAAGTAGTTGGTGATGGGCACCGTTGCATTGAGCTGGGTCCTATACTTCAGCTTGTCTTTCGTGTGCACAAAGTTGTACTGGCGGAAAGCTTCACCCACCAGGTGTGTCCCACGGTTGCCTACGTAACCGACGCTGATCATCATGTCACCGGGCAATTCGCGCTGCACTTCCAGGTGCCACATCTGAACCATTGGATCGCGTGACGGCGGCGTAAAGAACTGAATGAAACCGCCCAGTAAAGGATCTTTGCGGGCGGCTGGGAAGCCGGAGGACTTCGCCGGCGTGGTGAGGCTGTTCTTATCGGTTGTCTGATCGCTTAGCGGAAATGCTACACATTGCCCGGATCGTGGTGCGCATTGGTTCGGATAGAAGCTGCCTTGCCAATCGAACTCCTGATTCCAGCCGGGAGCATTAGCCGCCGCCTGACCCGGCGAATTGATCATGCTGAACGCGTTGCTGTAGAAGATGTCGTAACCGCCTCGGACCACGGTTTTACGATCCGCCGTGGGCGCCCACGAGAAGTTGAATCTTGGGGCGAAACTGTTCTTGTTTGCCGGAGCGATATCTCCCTTGGGGAAATGAGAGTCTCCCTCGAATACCATCTGGCCCGGCAGACCGGTCAGCGGGTTGATGCACTTCAGGCAGAAGTTGGTTGCGTTGCCCGTGCGCACGCGATAGAGACCGTTGATATCGTAGCGTAGGCCGATGTTGAGGGTCAGGTTCTTAGTGATGCGGTAGTCGTCCTGAGCGAAGAATCCCCAATAGCGGAAGCGTTCGTAGGGCGTCCACATCACGCCAGTGCTGGAATCGCGGCCGGCACTGGTGACGGCGCCAAGCATGAACTGCGCGAGCCCGTTGCCGCCGTTGCCGGTGATCGGATCGCTCGTCAGGCTGCCGGAGAAGTTGAACCCGGTCGGGAAACCGCTCTCGTAGGCGCTGTGCTCAAGCCGGTAGAGAAAGCCGGCCTTCAACGTGTGATTCCCAATAATATCGGTGACGTTATCGAGAATGGTGTAAGCTTCCGAGGCCGTATTCATGTTGACCCATGCCTGCGGGCCGAACGACATGAACCCTCCCCCCGGGCCGCTGATGCCGAAGTGCGGCAGCGGGAAGTAGGGATCGATAGGGATCTTGGAGGAGATCAATTGTTTCTGAACGTTGGTCTGATCGGTGATCGAATCGGGATAAGGGTGCGCCGGGTTGGTGCTCATGTACTGCCGGCTGAAGCTGGCCCGGAACTCGTTAATCAGAGTCGGCCGGACAGAGTAAGTGTGCCCGAACGATAGAATGTTGCTGGTGAAGTCGACGGGATAATTGGCGCCATAGCCGACCTGGTCCCAGGGGAAGGTGGCTCCGGTCCATGGAACGCGGTAATTCCGGTACGGCACCGGACTATAAAGCCATTCAGCGAAAAGGCGGCCCTTTTCACTCAACTGATGATCAATCTTCAGCGAGATTTTCAATGGATCCTGGCTGCTGCCCACCGAGCCGAGAAAGTTGTCGCAGATGCGGTAACCGTCCTTGCCCATCGGGCAGCCGCTGCGAGGACTGTTGTAATTAGGCACCGGGAACGACTTCATATAGTACATGGCCAACGGGTCGAGGCGGCTCGCAGGAATCGCGGTTGCCAGGCTGCCGTCGGAATTTGTGAACTTCTGGCGCTGAAACAGGCCGTTCGCGTCCGGTCCTATGGTCGAATAAGGATCCGCGATGCCGTAATTGACTACGTTGGCATCTTCGCTAAAGTCCCCATTTCGCATGCGTGCTGTAGGGACAGTGAACGTCTGATTGCCCAAGAGGTGGAGAACTGTTTTGTCGACGGAAACGAAGAAGAAGGTCCGGTCCTTACCGTTGTACAACTTCGGTATGGTGATGGGGCCACCCAAGGTACCGCCAAAATTGTTGAAGCGGAGCTGGCGATCGCGGATATAGTGGCCCTGCGAATCTACCGAAGTAAACGGATTGCGGGCGTTCGTCGCGTCATTGCGCAAGAACCAGTAGCCGTCGCCGTGCACCGCGTTAGTTCCCGATTTAAGAACCACGCTGAAGATGCCGCCGCCGGTTCGTCCATACTCCGCGGCAAGACCCGTCGTGATGGCCTGGAATTCCTGCACCGCGTCCGGCGTGGGGTTGATGACCACGTTCTCGGCGAAGCTCGAAAGATTCAGACTTCCGTCCAGATACCAGGCGTTGGCTCCGCCCTGCCCGCCATTGACGGAGACGTTCGACCCCAATGCATTGGACGGATCGGGGAAAGTTCCGAACTGGCTGTTGAAACCGAAATTGCTTCCCGGAGGGCCGCCTACGTTGTTGACGCCCGGGATCAGAAAGGTGAGCTGCTGGAGATCGCGCCCTTGCAAGGGGATGTCCTGAATTATTTGAGTCGACACCGTGGTGCTGATATTGGACGCTGACGAATCGATCAGCGGCGACTCCGCGTTCACCTGAACGGTCTGGCTCGTCGCATCAATACGGAGTACCGCATCCACGCGGGTTACACTCCCGGCGTTGACCTCGATGTTCCGCAGGTCGAGCGTGGAGAAACCCGCCGACTTCACCAGAGCTGTGTACTTGCCCGGCACCAGGTCAGTCGCACGGAAGTACCCCGTCGTGTTCGTGCGCACGGGCACGGTGACGTTCGTGTCGACGGCCGTGATTGTGACCTCTGCATCCGCCACCACTCCACCGCCGGGATCCGAGACGACTCCCTCGATATTGCCGCGATTGATCTGTCCCCATGCTAACGTTCCCGCGAGCAATGCCGCCGGGAGTACCGCTAAGCGCCACCACGCATTTCTTTTCCACATAAACCGTCCTCCTCGTAATTTGTTTATTGAAGCCCCATGCAGCCACTTCGCCTGAGTCGGCGTTGGCAGAGATCCTAGCGCAATTCACCCGAACGAGTCAAGAAGCGCTGAAACCATTGTTTTTGTTGACACATTCATCACTACACGAGTATTATCGAATTCGAACGAGTTTTCAATATGCTGAAACGGGAGAATGCCCCTCTGAAAATCACTGGTTCTCTGCCGGTGATCCCAACACCCTTTTTCGACAACCGAATCGATTTCAGAAGTCTGGAAAAGCTCTTCGATCACATCTTTCCGGAACTGGAAGGCTGCACGCTCGGAGGCAGCACGGGAGAGGCCGTCTCGCTCTCCATGGACGAGCGCATCGAACTGATGCGTTGGGCTGTGGCCAACGCGCCTCGCGGCAAGACCATCGTGATGGGTCTGACGCACACGAATCTGCAGGAAGCTGCCAGCCTATCTCGCGCCGCCTCGGATTTGGGTGTGCACGCGGGCCTGATCCCGTGCCCTTATTACTTTCCAAATTCGTTTCCAATGGTTCTGGAATTTTTGCGGGCTCTCGATGCGGCTTCGGATCTCGAACTGGTGTTTTACGATAATCCGCTCTACACCAAGACGTACCTGACGGCGGAAGAGGTCATCCGGCTGGTGGACACATGTCCCCACCTGAACGCCGTGAAGATGACCGATCACAATCTGACGAAAATTACCGCGCTCAAGTCCAGAGGCGTGGCGGTTTTCTCCGGAGACGACGTCGTGGCCTTCCGAAGTCTTTTGCTCGGAGTCGATGGCAGCATGATCATTGCGCCGGCGGTGTTTCCGGCCGCATTCCAGCAATCCGTGCGGTTGCTGGCCTGGGGGAAAGAAGCCGAGGCACTGCGCGTATTCTCGGAGCGAATCCTTCCTTTCATTCACCTGTTCGGCCCTGGCGACGAGGTCACGGTCACGAAAGCGGTATTCCACCGGCTTGGAATCTTTCGATCGCCGGAACTGCGGCTGCCCTTGTTACCTTGCCCTGAAGCGCGGCTTCGCGAAACGATGCTAGCTTACGATTTGTG
Organism: Bryobacterales bacterium; assembly: GCA_038229055.1. Taxonomy (GTDB): domain Bacteria; phylum Acidobacteriota; class Terriglobia; order Bryobacterales; family Bryobacteraceae; genus JANYJA01. The sequence goes on from JBBROU010000062.1 coordinate 15,648, forward strand.
CATGGCGCAAAGCTCAGTCCCGCAAGCCGTCTAGCTGTCGCGGTACTTTGCTGCGGGCTGCTGTGCGCCGCCATTGTCCGCGCTGCGACGCCCCAGAGCGATCGCGTTTTGGCTTCTCTCGATCACGCTTTGGCCAGGGGCGACGCGAAGGTCGCTCACGCGTTAGCGGCGGAATTGCTTGTAGCCAATGCAGTCAATTACGACACGCTGCTTGGCGCCGGCGTCCGGCTGGCGCAGCGCGAAATGTTCCAAGACGCATCGCTCCTGTTCGCGCGATGCGTCAAAGACTATCCTGATGCGTTTGAAGCACGCCATAACCTCGCGCTTTCATTAGTCGCTCTGAACCGCTCGCGTGAAGCGCTACAGACGCTGTCAAACGGCACGGCTTCAAATAAGAGTGAAGAAATCGCCACGCTACACCTGAAGGGTGTCATCCAGGCGTCGCTCGGAGACACAGCGCAAGCCGAGTCAAACCTGGCTGCCGCTTTGGACGGAGCGCCGAGTGTCGAGAACTACGCAAGCGATCTTGGGCTGCTCGAATTGCGAACTCGCGCTTACGGCAAAGCTTTGCGCACGTTCCAAAGGGGACTCGAATATCACCCAGACTCCTCCTATCTGCTGCTAGGACTGTCGGTGGGGCAAGCGCTCCAGGGACTCTACCAGGAATCGATGGCATCCAGCGCGCTGGCGTTGAAATACGATCCGTCGATGTCGCTTGCGCAGTTATTGGTGGCCTTCACAACTTATTTGTCCGGCGATTTTGAGAAGGCACACTCGCTGGCCGGTGCCGCCTTGCGCGCCGGCAATACGGACCCCTACCTCAGATTCGTCCACGCGTCGAGCGCACTACGCATCAATTCGAAAGACTACGACAATCTTGTCAGCGAACTCGATGAAGCGATTCGTGCTATTCCGCGCTGCGTTCCCTGCTACGTGGCCCGGAGTAAGGTTCGCCAGGAACAGGGCGATCTCTCTGGAGCGATTGCCGATCTCGCGATGGTTACGAACCAGCTCGACGCGACGTTCGGGCAAGCGTGGTACCGTCTTGCCGCGCTCTACAACAAAGCAGGCAATGCGACTGCGGCCGATGGGGCTTCGGCGCGATTCCATGAACTCAAACAGGAACAGATCAATCGCGATGCGGAACTGTTGCGGCAGGCGATGCTGAGGAAGCCGGATTGAGCCCCGCTTTTTCTCGCACTTCAGCCAGTTGGCTGCGCACCGCGGCGTCATCGGGATGCAAATCGAGCGCGCTGCGCAGAAATTGCAGACAGACGGGGTAATCGCCGGCTTCGTACGCCCGCTTCGCCAACGCCACGGAGAAGCGGAACAGCACTTCGTCGATCTCTTTGTTTTCCGGATCGAGTTTATGGGCCTTGCCGGCTACGGCGTATCCGGCTTTGTCTTCGCCCAAAGCGAGCAGCACCGCCGACAGCACGGCGCTCGAGGCCGAGTAATCGGGACGCAGAGCCAAGGCCCGCTCCAGAGCGCTCCGAGCCTCTGAAAAACGCTTCAAGCGGTAATACGTGAGCCCAAGATTGTAAAACGGCTCGAACGACTCCGGGTCCAACTTCGCTGCCGCTTCGAGCGGCGTAACCGATGCTTCGTAATCCTTGTGATCGCCGTACAGCATTCCAAGAAACATGAGCTTATCCGGATCGTTCGGATCGAACAAACGATTGCAGATGGCGTGCGATTCCGCCGAGAAATCGCGTTTCAAAGCCTCGACGCAAAGTATGGCATCGCGCGAGGCAAGATCGATCCGCTGGCGCAAATCGTTCGAAAGCGCGAACTCCTTCTCCGCTTTTTCGGCATTGCCGAGTTTTTGATAGACACGGCCCAACCGGTAATGCACGGGTGCGCTTCGGGGCTGCAATCGCGCCGCTTTTTCGGACCACTGCACTGCGTCCCGATCGTCGCCTTTCGCGGAATAAGCGCTGCCCAAAAAGAACGCGGTATCGGAAAACGGCGGCTTGGCTGCAATTGTGCGGAGAAGCCGGATTGCCCGATCGTTGTCGCCGGTCAAAAGAGCTATGCGGCCCAGGTAGTAAATGACCTGCGGATCGGCGGCCGCGGAGGCTGGCAGGCGTTCCAGCTCCGAGCGCGCTTCTTCTCTTTTTCCAACCGCGAACAGGCACACCGCGCGTTGATAGCGGACGCGCTCATCATCCGGGTCCGCCGCCAGGGCCGCCGCGAACTCGCTCGCCGCTTCTTCGTAGCGGTCCTGATGCATCAGCCGGTAGCCCGCGCCGACGTGACCGCTAGCGCGCGTCTGTGCCGCGATCTGTCCCGGCAGGCCTAAAGCCACCAGGAGCGCTATTGAAAGACCTTTCAATAAGTTGATTGTATCCGCAGGAGCCTTTGTGTCAATCTCATCGGGTGGAAAAAAAATATCGCAGTGAGGAGTGGTTTTACGGTCGCGATGAATTGGGGATGCAGCATCGAGCGGCCTTGCGCACCATGGGCGTCGATGTGGAGTCCGTCAAAGGACGGCCGGTCATTGGAATTGCGAACTCCTGGAGCGAACTAAACAACTGCAACATCATGCTGCGCACGGTCGCCGAATCCGTCAAGACCGGCGTTCGCGCTGCCGGCGGACTGCCGCTCGAGTTCCCCACCATCTCGCTCGGCGAGGAGTTCATGAAGCCGTCCGCCATGCTTTACCGGAATCTGATGGCGATGGATCTGGAAGAGACTCTGCGCGCCAACCCGGTTGACGCCGTGGTGCTGCTCTCCAACTGCGACAAGACCGGACCGGCGCAACTGATGGGCGCGGCCAGCGCCAATCTCCCGGCCATTCAGGTGAACGGAGGGCCGCGCACTGCTGGCGTTTGGCACGGAATCGAGATCGGCAGCGGCACCGACCTATGGAAGTACTGGGACGAGTTCCGCACCGGCAAGATTTCGGAGCGCGACTGGCGCGACCTGGAGGAGTGCATGTCGTGCAGCGCGGGCGCATGCAACGTAATGGGGACGGCCTCAACCATGGCCGCCATGTCGGAAGCGCTCGGAATGATGCTGCCGGGGACGTCGGCAATTGCCGCTGAAGATTCGCGCCGCCTTCGAGTCGCCGAGGCGAGCGGTCGCGCCATCGTGGCCCTGGCGGAGCGCAACATCCGGCCCTCCGACATCATGACGCCAGCCGCTTTCGACAACGCCGTCAGGACCTGCATGGCGCTGGGCGGCTCGACCAACGCGATCGTTCATCTTGTCGCAATTGCGGGACGGTTGGGCATCGAGCTTCCGTTGCGGCGGTTCGATGAAATCGGCCGCACCGTCCCGTGCCTCGCCAACATCAAGCCGTCAGGAGAATATCTGGTACACGCGCTCGATGCCGCGGGGGGCGTGCCCGCGATCATGAAGGAGATTGAGTCGCAGTTGGATATCGAATGCCTGACGGTCACCGGCAATAACGTCGGCGAGAATCTCCGGGACGTTCGGTCCACAGACGCCAACGTGATCCGCCCATTGGCTAAACCGGTTACACGGGAAGGCGCCATCGCGGTCTTATGGGGCAATCTTGCACCCGGAGGCGCCATCGTTAAGACTTCCGCCGCTTCGCCGTTGCTGCTGGAGCATACCGGCCGCGCGCTGGTGTTTGAGAACTATCAGGACATGCTGCAACGGATCGAAGATCCGGATCTCGACGTCGATGGCGATTCCGTCCTCGTGCTGAAGAACTGCGGCCCAAAAGGCGTCCCCGGGATGCCCGAGTGGGGCGCCATACCCATTCCAGCCAAGCTCCAGAGGCGCGGCGTAACGGATATGGTCCGAATTAGCGACGCGCGCATGAGCGGAACCGCGTATGGAACAGTGGTTCTCCATGCGTGCCCGGAGGCTGCCGCCGGAGGTCCTCTGGCCGCCGTAAGAACTGGCGATATGATCCGACTGGATGTGGCGAACCGGCGCTTGGATTTACTTGTCGATGAGCCGGAGATCGGAAGGCGCCTAAAAAGTTGGGCGCCGCCCGCCTCGCGCCACTTGCGAGGCTATCCGAAGCTCTATATCGACCATGTACTCCAGGCGGATCAGGGTTGCGATTTCGATTTCTTGAGACCCAAGTCGCCGGAAGAACTGCTGTTTGTTCTTCCCGTTGTAGGCAGAAGCTGAGCGCTATCAAAAGCTTGGCGGGACCGCCGGCCCAAGTGTATCCACGCCGCGGAGCCAGCCAAGACCACTGCCGAGGTGAAGTAGAGGCCAGCGCTCCAGCCGAGGCGTTCGGCCAAATAGGGAGTCAATACGGGCGCGATTACGCCGCCGACATTGCCGATTCCATTCATCAGGCCGCCGGCGGCTCCGGCATCTGTCCCGGCCGTGTCCATCGCCGTAGCCCAGAACGGGCCTTCCGCGGCGGAGGCGCATGCCAGCGCGAGCGCGAGCAGGCCCACGATGGCACCGTCCGAGTGGGCGTTTACGCCCAGGTAAAGGAGCGCGGCGCTAGCGGCCATCCCGCCTCCGGCGACTACACCGCGGCTGCGGATGAGGCCGATCCGCCGGCTTAGCCGATCTGAAATCCAGCCGCCCACCGGCATCGAAGCCATCATAGTCAGCAACAAGATGGTCGTGTATACGGCGCTATCTTGTTGACTCATGTGGCGGACTTGCCCGAAGTAGAAATAGATCCAATAGAAAAATATGTATTCAAAATAATTGAGGGCGAAGTAGCTGCTGGAAAGCACCAGAAGGTTGCCATTTCGAAAGAGAGGGAGCAATCCGTGCGCGGGCTTCCGAACCGCCGGCGCGGCGCTTGCAGGGCCGTCCCCGGCGGCAATTAGCCAGATCAAGCTCGCGATCGCCGTCAACGCGGCAGTAACCAACAAGGAGAATCTCCAGCCTCCCTCGCCAATGAGCCAGGTCACCAGAAGCGGGGTAATAGCAGCCCCAAGCGGCGCTCCGGCTACCACCAAACCGTGCACGCGCGCGCGCCGGTCGCTGTCAAACCAGTTGGCCGTCATGCGCGCGCAGCCCGGGAATATTGGGGCGCTGAACGCGCCGACCATTAAGCGGATGGCTTGGAAGCTGACGATCGCTCCCAGAACCGCGCTTAGAGGAGAATGTCCGACTAAGCTTGCCAACGCTGTGACCACAGCCGACAACAGGCCGGTGAAACCCAGGATCCGCCGCGGCCCGAAGCGATCGGCGAGTGCGCCGCCCGGGGTCATCAGGATGGCGTAGCTGAACAGAAAGGCGGAGTAAATACTCCCCATCTGTGTCTGCGAGAACCCGAATTCCTTCATGATTGAAGGTCCGGCTATGGGCATGGCCGTTCGATTCACGTAGTTGGTCATGATAAACATGGCCATGAGTATCACGGCGGCCGTGGGGGATCTTCGTAGGTTATTTAGCATTGTTTAGCACGGCGTGCGAGAGCGCAGAAGATTCTGTCGAACGCGTCGCGCGTTTCCTCGACATCGGCATCGGTGTGCGCCATTGAAATATACATCCGGCCATCCGGAACAAGATTCAGGCCGTGCCGCAAACCCTCGAGCAAAAACTCGTGCAGCATCTCAGCATCGTCATCGAGCGTGTCACGGTAATTGCGCAAGTTGTTACGCCGCGTGAAATGAATCGCGAACGCCGCGCCGAATCCGGTGATAAGAGCGTCTAGCCTATGCCGGTGAGCTCGTTCGCGGATCCCGCCGATGAGCTCAACACCCCGCGCGTTAGCCGCGGTGAGAGCGGCGCCGTCGTTTGCGGTGAGTTGTCCGAGAACGACATCGGCCGCTGCGAGCGATAGCGGGTTGCCATTGAACGTGCCGCCGAACGACACGCCGCCGGTAAACATCAGGTCCATCAACTCGGCACGCCCGGCGAACGCGCTCAACGGCACTCCGCCGCCGAGCGCTTTTCCAAATGACGCCAGGTCGGGTGTGACACCGTAGAATTTTTGCGCGCTGAGACCCGGGTGTCGAAACCCCGTAATCACTTCGTCGAACATCAAAACGGCACCGTTTTTCCGAGTCAGCTTCGCAAGTTCGCTAAGAAAGCCGGGATCCGCGTCGATGCAGCCGCTGTTGCACGCAACGGGCTCTGCAATCACTCCGGCGATTTCGCCCGGATAGCGGCGGAACAGTTCGTCCACCGATTCCAGATTGTTCCATTCAGCGATTACGACGTTTTCGGAGGCATTCGGAACCTGACCGCGAGATCCGGGAAGCGGACGGCCTCGCGGCGCGGATGCCAATTGCGCCGCGCTGGGTTTGTAACTGAACAGCGTGGAATCCATCCAGCCGTGATAGTGACCTTCGAACTTCAGGATCAGCGTTCGTCCGGTGGCTGCCCGGGCAATACGCCAGATCGCCTGCACCGCTTCGCTGCCGCTGGATGTGAAAGCCACGCGCTCCGCGCACGGAATCACTTTTTGAAATGCTTCGGCGACCTGAAACTCCAGCTCATGTTGAGCCCCATAGATATGCGGCCGTCCCGCCTGCTGCTGCAAGCGTTCGACCAGCGCCGGGTGCTTGTGCCCCAGGATGAGCGGTCCCCACGCGAGCGAATAATCTATATAGGTGTTGCCGTCCGCATCCCGTATCCTGCTGCCTTCGGCTTCGGTCAGGTAAAGCGGGATCGGCGCGCGTGCGCGAAACGGGCTGCTCACACCTCCGGCAAGCGACTTGCGCGCCCGGTTCAGCAGTTCGCGGGACTTGTCCCAACAATCGTTATGAATCGCGGACATTATGGATCAAAGCTCCGGCACCGGCAGCTTCACCGGCTTAAACGGAAGCGATCCCTTTCGGCGCAGGTGACGGCGGAAAACGCGGTCGCCCGAAACCGCGTACAGCGTTTGAAGATCCGGCCCGCCGAACACCAGGCCTTTCAACTCGCCGCCGGATGGATTCCGAATGATGCCGACGGTCTTCGATGCGGGGTCCGAGATCTGGATGCCTACGTTGGTGGAGGTATAGACGAAGCCTTCAGTGTCGGAAGTGACGCCTTGCGCCGCGGCCCGCATTGGACCCGATTCCACGTCGTCCGGCAGTTCGAGATGGAAGAACGGTTCTCCAGCGGCTAGCGACCCATCGGGCTCGACCTCGAATGACCAAACCCAGCGCTGTTGGTTATCCGCCACGAAAAGAAATGCTTCGTCGGCCGACAGGTGAAGCCCGGCCGGTGAGCGAATCTCAGGCCCGGAGTAAACCACGCGCTGCTTGCCTTGCGGATCTACGAAGTAGATCTTCCGGCCAGCAGCATCGTCAAAGTAGATTCCGCCCCGGCTCGTAACGGCGAGATCGGTAGCATTCACTGCGTCGACCAATGCGCTCGATGAGCCGTCGGGCTTGTAAGCTACGATGCGGTGCCGGTCGGGTTGCGCCGTATAGAGCCGTCCGTCCGGACCGAACATCATCGTTCCCGTTTTTTCTTCCACAGTGAAGAACGGCTGCGGCTCGCCGGAGGAGCGGATGCGCGCGATGCGACTGGATTTTGAATCTGCAAAGAATACGTCGCCGTCCGCGTTCACCGCGAGGCTCCCCGCCGCCCCAGGCCCCGCGCCCGCCGGTTCCCAATCCGAATCGGGGTCGAGAATCTGCGTTATGAAGTGGCGTTCAACCGTCATGGTCCCGCCGTGCGCCTCCTTCGATCGCGCCACCGGTTTGGGATAGTCTTTCCACAGCCACCGCATGGCCTCCGGAAGTATGGCGCCGCCGTGCTTGCCGTTATGCCCTTCAGTGCCCTCGACGAATTTGGATTCGTATCCCGATAAATCCAGAGAAGACGCGATTTCTTGATTCGCTAAATACCAGTTGCCGGCATACAGATTCAGGTCGTTCGACCCATCCTGCAGAAACACGCGCAGCGGAAGAGGCTCCATTTTGCGAATGAGAGCGGTGTAGATGTCGCCACCCCTCAGGTTCGCGAAGCTGCCGATAAAACACATGACGCGCCGAAAAGCGTCGGGCCGGTTGAAGGCTACCGTAAAGGCCGCGATGCCGCCGGAGCTTGAACCCGCGATTGCACGGTCATTTGGGTCCGCCGATATGTTGTAGCGGCCCACCGCGTCGGGCAGAAGCTCTTCAATCAGGAAGCGGGCATAGCGGGGACCTATCGAGTCGTACTCGAAAGCACGGTTAAACCTGGGCTGGTGGTCCGGCGAAAGCGCGGCCACCACGCCCGGATTGACGAATAGTCCGATCGTCACCGGCATCTCGCCTGCCGCGATCAGGTTATCGAAGACGACTGGGACTCGCCACGAGCCGTCTTCCTTGACATAACCGCCGCCATCCTGAAACACCATGAGACAGGTTTTCTTTGCGGCATCGTACTGCGCTGGAACGTAGACCCAATAGTCGCGCACGGTTCCGGGGAAGATCGTGCTTTTCCAGGTGTGATGGGTGACAGCTCCGCGCGGGACCCCGGGCTTCCGATTTGAATCGGGTCCGAGCTTGTATTCCTCCGCATGGGATACGGCGGCAAGTATAGAAAATGCGAGCGCGCTTTTCAATAGGCTGAAACGCATTTCATGATGCTAACAAACCTGATATAATTTAGAAAAGATTTTTTAGGAGCTGAGACAGTCGATGGCCGGTAACTTCACGATGGGTTGCGCCAAAGCAGTTCTGGTATCTGGGCTGTTGATGTCGGCGGGCTCGATTGCGGTGCGCGGCCAGAACACGCCACCTCCTTCCCTTCCGGCCTCCGGGGCGCCGGCCGATTTTGCGTCCGCGGTTCAGCCGATCTTCAACGCCAAATGCATCGGATGCCATGGCAGCGACACGCGCGTGAAAGAGTTGAACCTTTCCGCGCTCGAAGGTGTCCTCAAAGGCAGCGAATCGGGACCCGTAATCGTTCCGGGCAAGCCGGATGAGAGCTGGCTTTATCAGCTTGTTCGCGATGCCAAAATGCCGCCCGGAAAAACTCATCTGGATGAACGGCAAGTCGCTTCCATCCGGTCATGGATCGAGTCGCTGGCCTCTTCGCCGGCTCATGCGGCGCTGGCTACCGAAGAGGTAACCGAGCACGACATCGTCGCCATCATGTACCTGCGCTGCACTGTTTGTCACGGTCTGCGACGGCACGAAGGCGATTTGGATCTGAGAACGCGGGCCGGCATGTTGAAGGGCGGCACGTCGGGGCCGGTAATCGTGCCTGGACATCCCGAGCAAAGCTCCATCCTGAAACTCATTCAGTCCGGCGCAATGCCTCCGAAGAAGGAACTGATGGACGTGAGCATCAAGGTGATCACGCCCTTTGAGACGGAGAAGCTCACGCAATGGATCAAGGCCGGAGCGCCGGAAAGTCATCTCGAGGCCGATGCTCCAAGCAGCAAGCCGGACACGCTAGTCTCCGACAAGGACCGGCAATGGTGGGCTTTCCAAACTCCGAAAAGGCCCCCAGTTCCGGCGGTGAAGGACGCGGCTAAAGTACGCAACCCGATCGATGCGTTTCTGCTGGCTAAATTGCAGGAGAAAGGCCTGACGCTCGCGCCCGAAGCTTCGAAGCTGACCTTGATGCGGCGGGCGTATTTCGATCTGACCGGTCTTCCGCCGGAGCCGTCCGAAGTTCGCGCGTTCCTGGCCGATCGCGATCCCGCGGCTTACGAAAAAATGATCGACCGGCTGCTGGAATCGCCACGGTACGGCGAGCGTTGGGGACGTCATTGGCTGGATGTCGCGGGTTATTCGGATTCCGAAGGCGGCAAGCTGACCGACGATGTGCCGCGCACGAATGCCTGGCGCTATCGCGATTACGTGATTCGCGCCTTCAATTCGGATAAGCCTTATAACCGCTTCCTGGTGCAGCAGATCGCCGGCGACGAGCTCGCCGATTACGAAAATGCTTCTGCCGTCACTCCGGAGATGGTCGACAACATCGTCGCGACCGGATTCCTGCGGATGGGTCCCGATTCCACGATCGAGCACAACATCAGCTTTACCGACGACCGCCTGGAAGTGATCGGCGATGAGATCGACGTTCTAGGGTCGAGCGTCATGGGTTTGACAATCAAGTGCGCACGCTGCCACAGCCATAAATACGACCCGATTCCGCAGCGCGACTACTACCGTTTGAAAGCCGTTTTTCAGGGCGCCTACGACGAGCACGACTGGCTTTCGCCGCATCCTTCGGTCTACGACGACCTGAGCAAGTTCCGTTTCACCGAGGAGCGATACCTGCCGTATGTTCCGCCGGGTGCGACCGCCGTTCAGATTCTGGAAGCGCGGCGCGAAGCGGACGAACTGAACCACAACCTCAATCTGCAAATTCTGAACCTGAAGGCGGCGCTGGACGAGAAAGCTGGCCCGCTCAAGAAGAAAATCGTGGCGGCGCGGTTGGCGCAACAGCCGCAGGCGATCCGGGAAGATCTGCAGAAACTGATGGACACACCGCCCGCCACGCAAACGGAAGTACAGAAGTATCTCGCGTCGAAGTTCGAGAAGGTTCTAAAAGTTGAACCCGAGGAGCTCAAGAACTCCGATCCCGAATATCGTAAAGCTGCCGACGAGGCCGACCGCAACATCAAAAAGCTCGAATACGCCAAAGCTCCAGACCCGCGGATTCGGGCCTTGTGGGATCGCGGTGAGCCTTCGCCTACCTTTATTCAAAAGCGCGGCGAGCCCAGCAGCTTTGGGCGCATGGTCGGGCCGGGAGCTCCGTCGTGCCTTACGGACGGCAAGACTCCTTTTGTAGCCACGGCGCCTTGGCCCGGTGCCAAGAAGACTGGAAGGCGTCTGGCTTTCGCCAAATGGCTGGTCGATCCATCGAACCCGCTCACAGCGCGCGTGATGGTGAACCGCATCTGGCAGAAACACTTCGGCACCGGCATCGTCAAGACGCTGGGCAACTTCGGCAAGGCCGGCATCCCGCCGTCGAATCAGGAGCTGCTTGATTGGTTGGCGACAGAATTCATGGACCGCGGTTGGAGCGTGAAAGCCATGCACCGGCTGATGATGACGTCGGCGGCCTATCGCCAAAGTTCGGTCGTGAATCCCGCGGTCGAGAAAGCCGATCCGGATAACAAGCTCGTTTCGCGCATGCCGATGCGCCGCATGGAAGCGGAGGTCATCTACGACAGCATGCTTCTGGTTTCGGGTAAGCTCGACGAAACCCGCTTCGGTCCTCCCGAACCGATCGTCATTCACGACGACGGGCTTGTCCGGCCGCTGGGAACGGATAAAGGATGGCATCGTGGCATCTACGTGGAACAGCGGCGCACCAAGCTGCCGACCATGATGGAATCTTTCGATCTGCCCGCCATGGCGCCCAACTGCATGGAGCGCGCCTCCTCCACCATCGCCCCGCAGGCGCTGAATATGATGAACGATGGCATGATCGCGAAGCTCGCCGAAAACTTCGCGGACCGCATCAAGCGCGAGGCGGGAAGCGAACCCGGCGAACGGATCGACCAAGCCTACTGGATCGCTTTTAGCCGCCCACCGGCCGACGAGGAGAAGAAGGTCGGACTTGAGGCGCTACGTAACTTGAGCAAAGTCCAACCACCTGACGCGGCTCTGCGGGACTTCTGCCTCGCTCTTATGAATTCAGCGCCGTTCGTATTCATCGACTGAGAGGAAACTGTGTCCGAATCCAAAACAAGACGTAGAGAAGCAAGTGCCATCACGCGCCGCTCTTTTTTCGATAGAGCCGCGGATGGGCTGCAGGGAGCGGCGATGCTCTCTCTGCTTGGCAAGGATCTTTACGGTGCCACGGTAGCCACCGAAGCGGAAGAGGAACGGCGGACTTATGACCTGAAGCCGCGGGCTCCTCACTTTCCGGCCCGCGCCAAATGCGTCATTCAGCTTTTCATGAATGGCGCGCCCAGCCACGTGGATCTGTTCGACCCCAAGCCGATGCTCGACAAGCACAACGGCGAACCCTACTTCGAAAAGATCGCCAGCGACGTTTCGAACCCTCACGCGGCCGGCGGCTTGCTGCGCAGCCCGTTCAAGTTTCAGCAGTATGGCAAGTCGGGAATGTGGGTTTCCGAGCTGATGCCGCACTTCGCCAAACAGGTGGACGAAGTGACCATGATCCGCTCGATGTATAGCATCCATCCGGAACACGAGCCCGCGCTGTTTATGGTGCATTCGGGCCGGACTATCCAGGGCCGGCCGGCGATCGGCTCGTGGGCGATCTATGGGCTTGGCACGGAAAACCAGAGCATGCCCGCCTACGTCGTGCTCGACGATCCGCTAGGACTGCCGATCAATGGCGTCCAAAGCTGGGGCGCGGGCTTTCTGCCGCCGATCTATCAAGGTACTCGCGTTCGATCCAACGGTTCGCCGATCCTGAACCTGAAGGCCGAAACGGAAAAGCCGACGGAAGTGACGCGGCTGACACGCGATCTGATCGGGCGTCTGGACCAGATCCACAAGCGCAGCCATCCGGGACAGGGTCAACTTGACGCGCGAATCGCCAGCTACGAATTGGCGGCGCGCATGCAATTGCAAGCCAGCGACGCGCTGGATATATCCAAGGAAACCGACGCCACGCGCGAGATGTACGGCATCGGCGACGATGCTACGGATTCTTACGGAAGACGCTGCCTGATGGCGCGGCGCCTGGCCGAACGGGGGGTGCGTTACATCCAAATCTATATCAACGGGCAGATTTGGGATCACCACACGAACCTGGAAAGCGGGATGAGAGCGTGCTCGCTACGCACGGATAAGCCAGTCGCGGGGCTGCTCGCCGATATGAAGCAAAGAGGGCTGCTCAAAGACACTCTGGTAATCTGGGGAGGAGAATTCGGGCGTCTCCCCATTTCGCAATTGGGCGGCGCTACCGATGGCCGGGATCACAATCCGCGCGGCTTTAGCATCTGGATGGCCGGCGCGGGATTGAAGCCGGGCTTCTCCTACGGCAATACCGACGAGCTTGGCTACAAAGCAGTTGAAAATCCGGTGAGCGTCACCGATTGGCAGGCGACCGTGCTTCATCTTCTCGGTCTCGACTACCAACGCTTGAACTTCGATCAGAATGGCCTGAAGGACAGACTGACCTCCGTTTACGAAGCGCGGGTGGTAAAAGAAATTTTCGCCTGAACGCAGCAACGCGAACGTTCTGTCAAACGAAGAGATTCGACATTTCCCGGAAGCGCACGAAATCGGTGCCGGACTGCTGCTCGATATACTCGAAAGCCCGGCCCGAAGGCGTGTTGGTGATCTTCTTAGTCCAGTCGATGCCGAGGAGCGAATAAATAGTCACGATCACGTCCTCGGGATAGACGGAGCGTTTCTCTTCCCATTCGGACTTGAGCACATTAATTCCATTCGCATCGGTAACGCCAAACGCGCGGCCGCCCTTCACGCCGGCACCGGCGAAAACCGCGCTGAACGCCGAACGGTTGTGATCGCGCCCCTTGTTGATTGTAAGATCCCCGCCGGTGCGCCCGAACTCGCCCATGCACACGATGAAGGTCTTCTCGAAGAGCGGCTTCCCGTCCTGTGCATGAGTGTTTTTCAGATCGGCAATAAGTGCGGAAAGCGCGCTGTCCAGCTCGCGCGTCAGGCCGTAGTGATTGCGCTTGTTCTTAGGGTCGAACATATCGGCGTGCAGATCCCAGCCGTTATGTGAAATTGAAATGAACCGGCTGCCTGCTTCGGCCCGGACCAGGTTACGGGCAAGAACACAGGAATCGCCGAGTGTCGAACTGCCATATCGAGCGCGATCTTCCTCCGGAATATTGAAAGCCTTGGCCAGGCCCGGCGCGTTCATCATGCCGAGCGCGCTCTGGTAGAAGCTTGCGAACTCCTGAGACGGCGCGGCATCGGGCGCCGCGTGTTCCAGCGCCTCGCGCAACTGCCAGCGCCTTGCAAAGGCGGCCTTTTCCTCGGTCGGGATCACGAACTCCGTGCCCTGTTTCATCTCGATCGGCAGCGGTCCGCAGTTATATGGCAGGCAGCCCTGCCGGACCAGGCCGCCGGACGTCCCCGCGAAGTTCATGCTCACAAAGGGCGGAAGAAAGTCGGACGCCTTATTCCGCGCGGCAAGCTCCGACGCGATTACCGCTCCCACCGCGGGCATTTCGTTGCGGCGAGCGGGGCTGAACTGATGTCCCACCTGCAGATAGTATTGTGCCCGCGAATGCGCGCTCTCCCACGCCTCCATCGAGCGCGCGATCACGATTTCATCCAGGTGACCGCCGAGCTGCGGAAACAGGCCGTGCGGCATGCGCAAGCCCGGCTTGACTGTGCGTACGTCGAAGTCGGGCGGCGTCCACTTGCCCTCTTTGATGTCGAACGTGTCGAGTTGGCTGGCCGCACCATTGAGGAACAGGAAAATGCAGCACTCCGCTCCGCCGCGCGGCGAAATATTCTCTTTCGCGACTACGTTGAGAGGCCGCAGCATGGGTAACAGCCAGAAGCCGGAAACGGCCACCGGACCGCAAAAGAACTGGCGTCGCGTCATCAAGGGAATATCGGGCAATAGTCGGCTCATGGTCAGTAGTTATAGAGAAACTCAGTTTTGTTGATCAGGCTCCAGGCCAGATCTTCCAGCCCGCGGCTGTGGTGTTCTTCGAGTGCCTTGGCCGCGACGAGTGCTTCGGGGGCGCGCGGGGGGCGGCCTAGAAATGCTAAGAACATTTCCTCGACGATCTCCTGGTTACTCAGCGGCGGCTCGTGACTCAGAAGCTTTTGCAGCCGCCCGCTTTCCTTGAGCTTTACCCGGTCCTTCACGAATTGGCTGTTGAGCAGCGCGGCCGCCTGCACCGTGGAGCCGGAGAGATCGCGCTCGGTCTTGTCACGGTCCGACTGGCCAAAGCCCGCTAACAGAAGGCGCAGCGAATCGAGTTCCTTCCCGCCGAGGTCTTCCGAAGACCGCGTCTGCATGACGTAGGACACCTTCACGGTACTGTCACTGACTGCTATGGAAGGGAAATCTCCGGTCGCCTGCGAGATGGCGTCGGCGATCTCTTCCGCTGAAAGACGATGCACAAAGTGGCGCGCGAAATAGGAGGCGTAAGCCGGCTTCCACTCGCCTTCAAAGC